>JBBQVV010000213.1:0-12093 GCA_038211235.1 Chthonomonadales bacterium
CGCGTTCAGCGGCCGGCGGACCTGCGTGGAGTCCTTCAGCCGAAGGCGCCGCGGATGGAGACCAGCCCCGATCACTTTGCGGTCGGATATACGGCGGGAAGCGCCAGCGGGTTCCAGGGTCGGCACGAGGAGTTCGTCTTCATCGTGTTCGACGAGTGCGTCGGGGTCGCTGCCCCATTCTGGGATGCGGCCGAGGGCATGATGACCGGCGATCACTGCTACTTTCTTGCCATCTGCAACCCGACGGACGTCGCAAGTAGGGCGTACGCGGAGTGCCGAAACGCCGTGAAGTGGACCGTGATCGAGATCAGTGCGCTGGATCATCCGAACATTGCTGCCGAGCTGGCCGGCCGTCGCGCTCCCTTTCCGAAAGCCGTACGACTCGGGTGGGTAAGGGGCCGGATTCAGGAGTGGTGCCGGGAGGTGGAGAGAGGCGCCCTCACCCCGACCCTCTCCCTGGATTCCCTCGCAAGCCCATGCGGGTCTAGGGACTCGGCGGGAGAGGGAGCCAGGGCGGGAGATTTTCAGTTCCCGCCCGGCAGCGGCGCCTGGTACCGGCCTGGCGCACTGTTCGAGAGCCGGGTGCTCGGACGCTGGCCGAGTCAGGGCGCCAACTCCGTATGGTCGGATGGAACCTGGGATCAGACTCTGGTGCGGACGGCGCTGGATCCGGCGGGAGCGGTTGCAATCGGCTGCGACGTGGCGCGCTTCGGCGACGACTTCACCAGCATCGTCGTTCGCCGCGGAGACTGTGTCCTGCACCACGAAACCCACAACGGCTGGTCTACCGTGCAGACGGCGTCCCGTCTGAGAGAGATGGCGGAGCAGTACGGAAAACCGAACGGATTGGGCGGGGCGGTCACGTCGCACGTTGTGGTCAACATAGACGACGACGGCGTCGGCGGAGGCGTTACGGACCAGTCCGGCGACTGCCGTTTCGCGCCGATCCGCGGCGGATCCAGGGCGATCGAGCCGGGAGCGTATCCGAACCGGCGTTCAGAGCTCTGGTTCTCGACCGCCGAGCGGGCCGCCGACGGACGCGTGGATCTTTCAAGACTCTCGCCGGAGGCTCAGGCGCTGATCCGGCGCCAGGTGATGGCGCCGACATGGAGGCTGGACAGTCAGGGCCGGCGCTTTGTCGAGGCGAAGGCGGAGACAAAAAGACGACTGGGGCGTTCGCCGGACGATGCGGACGCCCTTAATCTTGCGTTCGCCGCTGCTGCCGAGGTGGAGACCGACGCGAATGCGCACGCGAATTTCTGGCTGCGCTCCGACGAATCGGACGACGCCATGCTCGAATAAGAGAGATCTTTCGCAACGCCGTATGGCCCGTATGGGTCGCAACCGAACGGTCAGACTGTCTCACGCAAAGTCGCAAAGGCGCAAAGAGTGGCAATAGCCGCAGAATCTTATTGGTATGCGAGCAATTCTAGGATTGGCGTCGCAAGGAACGCAGATGTCGAATCTGCCTTGTCATTCCCTGTATTTGTAATCACGGAAATCTGCGAAATCTGTGGATCAGAGTCGCGAGTGGCGCGGAGAAAGCGAGTGGCTTAACGGTGAACTTATTCGGCTTGTTTTCACGCGTCGGAGGCGACGCGGCGAACCGGCGGCGGGCGCGCGGCGAGCGACTGTCGCAGTATGCGCGCTACCTGCGGTCCTACCAGGGCTACTCGGTCCGCGGCGTGGTAAATACCAACCTGGTCCGGGACTGGAAGAGGATCAAGTTCAACTTCATCCAGCCCGTCGTAAATATCTCCGCGGGCTGGTTTGCGGCCAAGCCGCTGGATTGGGACGTGGACGGCGATCCGGCGGCAACGACTGCGTGCTACGAGATCTGGGATAGATCCGGCTCGGACTGCGCTCTGCTGGAGAACGCGATCTGCTGTGGTATCTACGGCGACATCGTCGGCCTGGCGACGCAGGATCGCGAAGGCCGGGCCGTAATCGAGTTCGTCGATCCGTCGATCTGCGATCCCACCTTCGACGGCTCCGACTACTCGCGGCTCGCGGCGCTCGAGGTCGCCTACGAGGAGCGCCTGCCGAACGGTGACCTGGCGGTCCGGCGCGAAATGTGGGGCCAGCGAAGCGTGGAGTCGTTCGTCGGAGACCGGCTCGTCGACATTCAGTCGTACGACCAGCTTCCCGCGGTCTGGATTCGGAACAGCAGCGTGAAGGGCCTTCCGTACGGCATGTCGGACGTAGAGCCAATTCTGGACCTGGTCGAGGAGTACGATCATGTGGCGAGCAAGCAGACGCGGATCATCGACTATTACGCGTCTCCAAACGTTGTGTTTTCGGGCATACAGAAGGGGTCCGCTCCGCCTGAGAAGAGCGTCGGGACGGTGTACTATCTGCCGACGGACGCGAAGGCGTACTTCCTCGAGTGGTCGGGCGGCGCACCCGACGTAGAGAACCAGCTCGCCAGAATGCGGGCAGCGATCGCGGAGGTGAGCCAGGTGCCGGCCGTGGCATACGGTACCGTCGACTTCGGCTTGAACAACATCGCGGGCGTCGCGCTGCGAATACTGTACGGTCCGCTAATCTCCAAAGTACACCGGAAGCAGGCCAACTGGGGTCCCGCGCTTGAGTATCTGATGTGGCTCTGCCTGCAGGCAAGCGGCTACCGAGTCGGGCGCGAGGCGGTGAACGTCCGGTTTCCAAACGCCACACCCATCGACGGGCAGGCGGCGCTCGCGGAGTCGTCGGCTCGCATCGCCGCCCGGCTCGCGAGCCGGCGCACGGAGATGAACAACGGTGGCATCGAAGATCCGGATGGTGAGCTGCTGCGAATCATTATTGAAGAGAAGATGCTGCAGCTCGCAACGCCCGAGCTGGCGCTCCAGACGGACGCGAATTCGGCGGCGCGGTCCGGAGCGAAGGGAAGGTTCGCCCAGGAGCTTCCCGCGGAGGTGGTTGGAACTGGATCCGCGCCGGCGGATGCGTCCGTGGAGAGCGTACGTCTCGGCGAGACGACGGACGACGACAACGAGTCGCTGATCGAGCGGTTCCAGGCTCTGGCCGCGCTCGACGCCGAGCGGTCGATGCGGACCGGGCCGGATGCGTACGGCCAGGCAGGTGCGGGAGCGGTGACATCGATCGGAAGTTCGTCACTGAGCGGAAAGGGGGTGAGGAGATGAGGACGCGTTACCCGTTGACCTACGAGCGTTTGACGGAGCGCGAACTAGAGATACTGCGGCTCAAGTGGGACGGCCTCACCCATCGTGCGATCGGGGAGCGGCTCTTCCTGGGCAAGCGCACGGTGGAGTGGCACATGGAGCAGGTGTACGGCCGCCTGGGCGTCTCGTCGGGTATCGCGGCGTGCCGCGTGGCGCTCCGGCTCGGCCTGTTACAAATCATGGGGAAGTAGGTTATGGCAAACAACCTGTTGACCGGGTTGGCGATCTACCTGAAGTGCCTGGATCTGACGGAGGCGACGGGAGCACTGTCAGACCTGACGAACGATGGCTCCGTGACTTTCGGTCCCGGCGCCATCGCAGGAGAGGGACTCGCCGCGTTCAATGGCGGATTCCTGTCGCATCCGGCGACGCCGATGTTTGCGGACTGGTCCGCCGATTTTACGGCCCGCATGATCTATCAAAGCTCCGGACTGGCGTCCTCGAGCTTCTCGATGGGCGAGAACAACGATGCCGGATTCGATTTCGGCCCGGATACGGGGCCAGGTGTTTTCTGCGAGATACCGGGGAGCGACGGATCTTTCCCGAGTCACTCCACGGCGGACGATCTGAACGACGGGCTGCCGCACCACGTCATTTTCCGGTGGACGTCCGCGACGAAACAGCTCGCGCTCTTTGTAGACGGGGTTAAATCGACATCGACCTCCGCGGTGGCCGCCGGCCCGGCGGATTCCACGAACGCGCTCAACTGGAACGGAACGGGACCGGCGAGCGCGGGATCGCTGGCCCTGTGGCGCGGCCGGGCTCTCTCCGACGCGGACTGTGCGCTGCTCCATGGCGGCGGCTCGTTTCTGGGGGTTGCGAGCTTCGACAACGGGACGGCAGGCGGCGCGCAGACATTCCTGGACACCTTCACGGGCGCCGCGAACACGGATCTCAGCACCCACGCCCTGGACAGCGGCCAGGCATGGGTCTATGCCAACTATAACGCGGAGAACAGTGGGGATCCCACTCTATACCCGCATACGGAGCTGGATGGGCTCGGAAACGGCCGGCCTTCAGGCGCCGCAACGGACACGGGTTGGGCTACGGTGCTCGTCGATCAGCTGTGTAACTCCGGCGTCCAGCGAATCGGTATCAACTTCACGCCCGATATGAGTTCGATGTCCTACATGGAGCTGCATGCCCGTGACAACAATGCGGCCGACCAGAGCAGTCTGGACTACTGCGCAATTGGATACAGCACGCTCCTTCAGAAGTGGACTCTCACCGGCAGCGGCAGCGACTTCGGTTCGACCGTGGACCAGACTCTCGTTACCGGCCAGACGTATCGCGTCGAGCTTGAGGTAACCGACACGGTGGTGCGCTGGTATCTCGACGGGGTCCTGCAGACGACTTCCGCTCACTACCCTTCCACGCCGAAGGGCTACGTAGGCTTCTGGTTCATTCGAAACGTGGGCGATGCAGGTAACGCAGGCGTGGTCGACAACTTCGGCGCTGCCATCGCGGCGCCTTCCGCGGGCGGCGCAACCGGCCGGCATCCGCGCTGGATCACGCTCTCAAGCCACCGACTTAGCATTAGCTGACAGAGCGGAGGTGTGAATTGGCCTTTACATACGATATCTCGACAGATCGCGGGAAGGTCCGGGCGCTCGCTACGGATGTTGGCCCGGTCAACTTCACCTTTGACGATTCCGAGATCGACGCGTTCATTGTCATGGCGCCTGCGAACCTGTTCGTGGCCGCCGCGCTCGTTTGCGAGACCTGGGCGCGGGCGCGGTCCAGGCTGGCGCAGTCGAACCGCAACGCTTCCGGAGTCTCGGGCATCCGATACAGCATGACCCAGCTCCTTGCGCTGGCGAAATCGCTTCGGGAGGCGGCCCTTTCGGGAGCTCTTATCACGGATATTTTCAGCGTTTCGACGCCGAACGAGCTGCTGGACTCGTTTCGGCCGGAGTGGCGCGGCATCAACGACTTGCCAGTGGTCGAATAGAGCGAGGAGGTGTGTCTTGTCTGATTTGGGTGTAGTGGCCCAGGCGGCCAATCCGGGCGGGTCCCATCGAGACGATGTGCGGCAAACCCATGAGGTCGGCGAGAACGTGCCCGCTTCGATCGCGACGGCGCAAACCGAAAGCGCCGCTCCGAAGGTTTTCGACGAATCCTACGTCAAGCAGCTGCGCGGCGAGGCGGCAGCGGCGCGCGTGCGGCTGAAGGAGTTCGAGGCGGCGGACGCGGCTCGTCGCGCGGACGATGAGGCGAGGAAGCTCGCGGAGACGAGCGAGCTGGATCGGTTGAAGATTCAGGTGGCCGATGCGGAGAATCGGGCGCGGGGACTGGAGGTCCAGACGATACGCACCCGCGCGGCGGCCAGGCACTCCCTGCCGGAAGAGCTGCACGAGTTCATTACCGCGGACGACGAGGCGGGAGCGCTGGCCCAGGCCGAGAAGCTGGCTGCGAGGCTCAAGCCATCCCAGGGACTGCCCCAGTCGGGCGGCCGGAACCCGGCGAACAGCGGCGAGCAGGCCCGCAAACAGGACGAGCAGGAGCGGTTCTCGGACCTCAAGGGCCGCGTTCCCCAGCTTAACAATCGGATGCTAAGAGGCTAGACGACAGACGGTAGACGGTAGATGCCCGCGTTCACCTGCGGTCCCATACGGGGCGTATGCGTACCGTCTGTCGTCCGATGCCTAGCTTAAGGAGTTACTTACATGGCTGTGCGAGTCATCAAATACGATCCGCAGGCAACCTATAACGGCGTTGCCGGTGAGGCTATTGCCGAGGGAGACCTGTGCGGAATCGCCTCCACCAACGGCAACATGTTCAAGGCGGACGCGAATGCAACGCAGGGCGCGGCGGCGGTAGACAAGGCGGTCGGATACGCGGTCAAGGCCGCTGCCATCGGCGCCATGGTCGCGCTGGCGCCTATCTGTACGGTCGACGGCTTCAGCGCGCTGACCGTCGGCGGGCTCTGTTATTTGTCGAATACGTCGGGCGGTGTCACGCAGACGAAGACCTCGACGAACGGAGAGTTCATCCAGGTCGTGGGAACGGCGCGCAGCGCGACGGAGATTCTGGGCCACGTGACGGTCCCGCAGAAGTTCCAAACCGCCGGCAACTCGACCCTTACAAGTTACTAACGGGGAAGCATTCTCCACAGATTGCGCAGATTACACAGATGGGAAGGGCAATGAAAAGGCGACCTTCGTGGCCCTCGACCCTCATGCACTTCAAATCACGGAAATCTGCGCAATCCCATACGGGCCGTAGGGCTGTGGATTCTTCGCATGCTTAAGGATAGATGAACATGCCAACAGGACAACTGGGCTATGCCGGCGGCGCCATATTCGACCAGACACAGCTTCTGCAAGATATTCGCTCCGAGCTGAGCCTCTACAACAAGACGATCGATCCCTGGGTGTCTCGGCTGTCCGAGCAGACCATCCGGCAGACGCTGCGCGTGGCGCAGGCCCCGAAGAGCTTCCGGCAGAAGGCCGACGGCGGCAGCGCGAACTCCAGCAATATGGTCTACCGGCTGCTGAACGTGCCGTTCAAGACCTACGATCTCAACTCCGAGTTCACGATAGAGTGGCTGCAGGACGCGCTCGGATCCGACATTATGGCCGAGCTGTCTGGTGCCATCGCAGGCGACGTTGAGCTGGTGAATGCGCTGTTCTTCGCGTCTCTCTTCACCAAACAGACTGTCGGCGCCATCGGGACGGCTTACCAGGCGGGCTTTTACAACGGTGAGACGGATGTGCCGAGCTACAAGAACAATACGTTCGGATCGGCGCACTTCCACTATCTCGGACTGAACACGACGACGTTGGCGCTCTCGCACATCCAGGCGATGAAGATCGATATCCAGGAGCACGGATATGGGCTGACGCCCGGCTCGCTCTACCTGTTCGCCAATACCGCGCAGAGCGATGACCTTGCGAACCTCTCAAACACCAACGCATCGAGCACGATCCTGCAGGCAATCACGATGGAGCGCGCGAAGGCCATCGACCGGGGTATTGTCGGCACCGGCTGGATGCTCGAGGGCGCACAGGTGGTCATTACCGATGACGTCCCCTCCGGTTATCTCGCGATGGCCGCCGCCGACGTGAAGCCGGTGGCGATGCGCGAACACTTCAATGCCGCTTACTCAGGGCTGCAGGACTACACCGAAAACTACAACGCCCAGTACCCGTTGGCGGGAATGAAGTTCATGCGCAGGATCGGATTTGCGGTCCAGCATCTTGGAGCGGGCACATGCCGGCAGATTGTGGGATCGGCGACCTATACAAATCCGACCTTCCGCTCGCCAGTCGAGTAGGTCCCAAGGCGAACTCGTCTGCATTGGATTGGTTGCTCCTCAGCGGCGGGACGCCGCTGCCACGCGAATGGGCCCCAGGCTCAATTCGTCTGCATTGGAGGTGAGCGGATGAAGCGTAGATACGTGGTCGTGTTCGAGGAGTGCGGCGGCTTTTCCGCGGGTGCGGTTATCACCGGCTCGCAAGTCGCCACGGAGATGGCTGCGCTGGACTACCTGCTAGGGATCGGGGCGATCGTGCCGTTCCGCCCGTATGGCCTATCCGTGCGGGCCGCAGCCGAGAGCATGGGATCCGCGTCAACGGAGCGTCACGTCGCGCCGCATAAGCCCGCGCCGGCCGGAGCCGTCGCTCCGGAGGGAGGATAAGTTCCATGGTCAATGCTCCGTTCGAGGTTTCGAGCTGCCCGGCGACGGGTGCGGCTGTCACGAACAATCACGATGTCAACTTCCTGACGAACGGCACGTGCCGCTCGCTCTATGTGGGAGTAACGGGAGACGTCAAAGTCACAATGGCGAACGGCGACGTTGTCACGTTTACAAACCTTCCGGTGGGCGTCGTGCCCATCAGCTGCCAGCAGGTCTTCAGCACGGGAACGACGGCATCGGGACTCGTGGCGCTGTACTGATGAGAGAGTTCAGCGGTTGCAAGGAGAGGACGATTCGTGAACATCCCTTCGGATTTCCTGGCAGATCCGGCCAATACCCAGACCGGCACAGCCTATACGTTCTCGCTAAACGATCTGGGACGCATCGTCGAGGGCGATAACCCGGCAGCCCAAACCTATACCGTTCCCACGGCTGCCGTGGCCGGTTGGCCCATTGGAGCCGCCCTGTCGGTCTACCAGGCGGGGGCAGGACAGATACGGATCGCCGGCGCCGTTGGGGTGACGCTCCGCGGCGCCGGCTCCGCCCTCAACACAAATGGCCAGTACTCCCTGATCGGTCTGCGTATGCGCGCGGACGATGAGTGGGTGGTCACGGGAAACGCAACCGCCTCCGCGCTATAGCGAAGGCGTGGGACCACGGCAACCAGGCACGTGCGCCTGGTGAATCCGCCCGGCCTATCCGGGCGGCCATTTTGTTACGTGGATTCGCGGTTGCTCCGAGGCGCATACAGGAGGTGGAGACGATGCCTGAAACGGTGAGTCCTGAGATCGTCGTGGGTTTCCGAGAGCTGCTCCACGAACTAAGGATTGTCGGGTCCGCGCTGGTTGAAGTCGTGGAGCGGATCGCGCGGCTCGAGACCAAGGTGGACAGAGTCGTGGTGGACCAGGCGCTGAGCAGTGGCATGCAGACCCGCATCGCGGAGTTGGAGCACTGGTTTCGGTGCGAGACGGCGACCCGCGCGGCGCGCGGCACGGCACGAGGCCTCTGGCTCGGCGTATTCGCCACCATCGCGGGCGGAGTGGTAGGGGCGGCCGTGGCCCACCTGTGGAGATAGCGTTAGGCTGGGTTGCACATAGTACGGGAGGAGTGCGATGACGGAAGGAAATAGGCTGCTGATCGGCGCTCTGGCGCTCGTCGTGTTCGTGGGAGTCGCGGCCGCGTTTGTGCTGGAGTGGACCGGCAGGAGCGGCGCGGCGCCGTTCGTTGCCATCGCGACGACGGCGCTCGGCGTGCTGTGCCCCTCTCCACTGGCCGTGGCGGCGCAGTCAGCGCCCGAGCGTCACGCCCAGGGCGGATCCGTTGAGGCAGGAGGGTCTGGTGAAGCAGGAAGCCGTTAGACCAGGGTCGATCCACGACTCCCGTTCGGGGGCGCGGGCGACGTCGCAACTCGCCCTTCGGATCGCGATGGGATATGCTTCGGCGCGCGTGCACGAGGAGGGAGGAAACAACCGCGGAGATCAGGTCGAGTTCTTTCAGCGCCTGATGGGTGGCGCGCCAGGCGATCCCTGGTGCGCGGACTTTGTTTGCACGTGCCTGGTAAAGGGCTACGCGAGGTCTCGCGTGCTCCCGGAGGACAGGGTCACGCTTCTGAACCTTGCCGGGAGCGCCGGCCGGCAGGTTCCACTTTCCGGCTACTGCCCCTCTATCGCCTCGATTGCGCGGTCGCGGGGACAGTTCCGCCCGCCGGTCTTTGCGCCCGTTCCTGGAGATCTGGTTCTCTTCGACTTCACGTCCCGAGGCGAGGCTCATCACGTCGGCTTCGTCATGGGCAATCGTCCCGGCGGCCTCCTTGCGACCATCGAAGGAAACACCTCGTCCGGAGTGGCCGGGAGCCAGTCCGACGGCGACGGGGTCTACATTCGCAATCGGCCACGTTCGCCCGTTTATGGATACGTGCACTTCGGCTGATCGAACGCGCCTGCAGGGCGCGAGCGCCTTGCCCGGCCTGGTCATCAATCGGCTCGGCGGGAGACCCATATGGGTAAACTTCCACGGGTAAGCTAAGCTCCCGCCCTACCGGCGGCCAATGGATCCCGTCGCGCATAGGCCGGGATAGATCGTCGGTTGGCCGGCGCCGACAACCGTTACTGACGATAGCGAAGGCGCGCGGGCCTGTGTGGCGGGAGTGATCCGGCGGACGCGAATTCTGGTGCGGCCATGGCCTCGGTGACAGAGCTGCCCGCAGTGCCCCATATGATCCTGAACTGCCATCCATGTCGATCCCGCTCCTCGCCGCGCCGGCGGGCCGGACCAGTGCGTGACAGACACTCAAAACCCCTGCCGGCGCCTGAATTCGCGAAGCTGCTGGTTAGTACCATCGTGACTACTCTCCGTCCATCGTAATAATGTTGTATAGATTCATCCCGTCAACCCCAATCCCGAATTCTTCAATACCCGATACTCAATCCCCACCAACACCGACACCAACACCAATCGTCCCTGCCGCAAACCCACCATGTCTCACTCTGCGTGCGGATGGCCCGTGCTGGCTCTACGCAGCCAGCCGCGGGAGCAGCGCTGCCTCGTCGTTCGTGAACTGGATACCGACGCTGTAGACGCCCTGACCCTGATCCAGCCTAACTCGGCGAATGGTCCCCTCGATGGCGTAAGTGCCCCCTTCGATGGGCAGCTCCAGGAGCACGCGCGCTCCGACAGGGCACCGCAAGTTGGTCACCACAAGAACGCCGGAAGCCGTGATATCGCGCGTCGCGACCCTGTGCCTGAAGATCCTTTCGCCCTCCATCATCACGTTGGGAACGATGATCTTCTGCCGGCCATGGCCGCGCTCATTGATGTTCAGCGCGGTCTGTCCCAACAGGGTCTTATTCTGCTGGGGAGCCTTATAGACTGCCCGCAGCGGTTGATCGCAGCGCACGCACGCATAGCGATGCTCCACGTTAAGGGTTCCACAGCTCGAACAGGGAAGTGTGGGGCTGTTGATGGACTTCATACGTTTGATCTCCAGCGACTATTCCGATGGTCAGGATCGCCTGCAAACTCACCGATGATATTGTCGGTCGCGCGTGCCATCGTGACTACTCTCCTCCGATCACGATACTGCTCAAATCAACGCCTTCAATACCGTGGCCCCAGATCGCGCGGTCCTCCCACACCGTGTGTCCCCAGATTGCGCGCTCCGCGTCGATGCTGTGGCCCCAGATCGCTCGGCTGTCCGTCAAAACGTTGCTAACGGCGTCGGCGAAGGTGTCGTGGCCCCAGATCGCTCGAAGATCGTTCACTCCATAGATGCCCCAGAGCGCGGACGACCCGGTACTGTCGTGACCCCATATGGCTCGATCCATGTAGATCATGACGTTGCCGCCCGCATCGATCACGAGTGACGGGCTGGTCGCCGGCTGATTCGGAACTGCGGTGCAGTTCGGCGCCGCGGGAATGTTAAGGTAGCCGGCTCCGAACGTGCATGGGTCGGTGGTGCCGTCGGGCTGAGACCACTTGTCCGCGCTCAGCATAATGCGCGCCTTGATCGAGTCGGGATTCAGGCCCGGATACTTCTGGATGAGCAGCGCCGCCGCTGCTGAGACTACCGGCGCCGCCATGGAGGTTCCGGAGAGCCGGAAATACTGGTCTGAGGTCTGCTTCGGATTGCAGTTCACGACGTACTCGGCCTTATGAACGTCGTTGGTGCCTGCGGACGATTTGACCAGCGTGCTGTCTTTTGAGGCTTCGAGCGAGATGATCTTGTTCCCCGGCGCGACGATGTCGGGCTTCAGGATCAGATCGAGCCGGCTGGGACCGCGGCTGGAGTACGTTGCGATTTGGTCGGAAGCGCGAGTGTGGGTATGGGTGCCGTTCGTTTTGAACTTGAAATCCATCGCCTTCATCGCGCCAACGGTGATCACATACGGATCGTTGCCCGGCGACTGAATCGAGCCGTACGCGGAGCCATATCCTTCGTTGTCCTGGGTTGGATCTGCGGTGTCCTGGAGCCGGCCGGCGTTGCCCGCCGAGCAGACGACCGTGATCCCGGCTTTCCATGCACTCTCGACGGCCTGGCAGAGCGGATCCGTTGTGTAGCTTTCGCCAACCGGGTGACCAAGTGAGAGGTTCATTACACGGATATTCAGCGACACGCGGTTCTTGACCACCCACTGGATTCCGGCGATGACCTGGCTGACCGTTCCCTGGCCGTTTGCATCCAGCACCCGGACGGGTACGATACAAGCGCCCTGAGCAACGCCGTAGAACGTTCGATAGCAGTTCGAAACGCCCGACGAACTTCCGCCCCCTGACGCC
>JBBQVV010000214.1:0-11876 GCA_038211235.1 Chthonomonadales bacterium
GACTGTCGCGGCCGCTCCGGCAGCATTCGGTCTACCAGGGTCTGGATCGTATCATTCAGCTCCGGCCGAGCACGGCACGCGACGCCGAACGCCTCGAGCTCCGCGCGGCGTGACGGAGTAAGCGCACGGGGATCGAGCCGCATAAGGCGTGGGATCATCATCGTGTAGTAGGGCGGCGGGAGCGGAGTATCAGCGGCATGCAGGAGGGCGGCACGCGTCCCATACTCGTTGATCGCGAAATCGTATACGACCGGATCCATCGCAAACGGGAGCGCATGGTCGAGCCGGCGTCGAGTCGAGGTCATGATCTGCTGGAGTTGCTCCTGCGCCTCCCGTTTCCGCTCCGGCTTGAAGATGAAACCCATTCCTCCGCCCGACATGCCTCCGAGCATCCAGAAGCCCCAGAAGTCTGCGCCGAACTGGTCTTGCACCTGGCTGACTAGCGACTCGGTATAGAGGTTGCTCGCCCAGGGAATGATCGTCTGAATCGGACCGAAGAAGTTGCGGGTCGTAGCGGCGGCGAGCGCTTTGATATCCCCCAGCTTTAGATCGGCGAGAACGTCGGTCAGCACCTGCCGCGCCTCGCGCCGCGCCGTCCACTCCGGTTCCGAGCGGAGCAGGTACTTCTCGGTCACCATCTCGAGGATCGGACCGACGTTCTGCGCCATGCCCCCGTGGACAAGAACGAGGCTCTCTTGAAGACGTGTGCGGGTGGCATCCGAGGCATCTTCGCGGTTGAGAACGTAGTGAGTGGGCAGGAGCCGTCCGCGACTCACTCCATATTCGGGGTCGCCTTCCTGGGCCGGCTGGCCTTCGATCAGCTTGATACCCGGCCATACGCCGCCGGAGTCCTGCCAGCCGCCGCCCGATCCGGCGAGCCATTCGCCCAGGATCGCCCTCGCGGCCACCAGTCGACGCTCCGGCTCCGACAGCGCTCCTTCCAACGCCTGCGTCTGGCTGGTGGCTCGCATGCACACGGCGATGAGCGATGCGAGCAGGTTTGTCGAGACTGCCAGTCGCGAGCCTTTTGGTATTCCGTTAACGCAGCTGACCAGCTCAAGCCCACGCCCCGGTCCGACGATTCGCGCCAGCAGGTCGACGAGACTTTGCTCCGACCCCTCGATGCCGGGCGGCACCAGGCCGGACGCGATGAGAGCGGCCTTCAACAGTCCGAGATAGTCCCGGGCGAAGTCGAACACTTCCTCAAGCATCGTCAGGTCGGAGGAGACCCCGAGGTCAACACTTACCAGTCGCAGGACGGGCTCGTCGATCACCCGCAGGTACGATTCGACCGGAGGACGTGTACACGGGTCACGTCCATGCACGCCTAGGTCGATCGAGACGTTCAGGACTCGCGCCCCTTCGGGGTAGTCCATGCCAAGAAAGAAGATGTCGCTCCAGGCGCTGTGGGTCAGGTCCATGCGCACGGGCGTCGCCTCGCTCAGGATTGGGAACGCTCCTTCGCGCGTGCGGGCCCGAAGCTCAGGCCGTACTGCCAACGGCTGATCGGCGGGATGGCCGATCCGAAACATCCACTGATTTCCTCGCGCCGAGCGCACGCTCCGTCGTACCTGGTCGGAGAGGGTCTGAAAGGCGAGGCGGTGATAGGCGGCGGCAAGCGCGCTGGATAGCGTATCGCTTGGTCCCTGGTCCTTCTGCGCCCTCATCAGCAGACGAAGGGACTCCTCGAACCGGCGCTCGAGCAAAAGGAGATAGCTTTCGAACGGCAGGTGGCCGCTCGCCGGCAGGCCGGGTTTCTCGGGCAGGTGGAACCGATGAATCGCGTATAGGAAGAAGCATGCCCGCACACGCTCGTAAAGGCTTTCACTCCGACCACGAAAGGCCTCCAGCTCGTCGCATTCTCGCAGCAGTTCATCGAGCGTTGCATTGGAAGCGACGCTCTCAAGCGAACGGTTTCGCTGGTGGGGGTCGCTGGACGTGATGATGTCGACCAGGCTGGGGATCACTGCCGACGCCCAAGCTGACGCTGCGCGAGCAGCTCACAAAGACCGGAGAGCACTTCCTCGCGGTCTTTCCCGCTCAGTGCGAGCGCAACCTGTGCGGTGAGCAAGCCATATCTCACATCCAACGGATATCGGCGACCATGCGCCTCCAGAGCGATGTAGCGCTCCTGCCGCGCGAGGTCGTTCAGTACCGGCGACAGCGAGATCGGACCGTCGGACGCACCCAACTGCCGCTCCAACAGCTCCATCACGAGCGGCGACAGTATATGCATCCCGAAGAAGCAGAGATAGTGTCCTGTCCGCAGCCCGGGGACCAGCAGCGTCTGCTCCGCCTGTGTCGGAGTAGGCTTTTCAATGACCTGGTCGATAAGAAACTGATCCTGCGTACCCTTTATTCGTTGTCCGCCCACTGCGCCGAACAACGGCAGCAGAGTCTCTCGGGTCGGCTGTACGCCGGAGACGGAGCAGGACTGCGCCGTCGCAGCTGCCACCATCTGCTCGGCGCAGCTCTCGCCTCCGTCGCTGACGTAGATGTGGTCGCCGATCATATGCAGGAACGGCTCGCCCTGAATGAAATCGCGAGCGCAATAGACCGCGTGGCCGTACCCACGCGGCTCGACCTGCGTTACGAACGTGAGTCGTTCGGCATGCTCCCCCGCTGCGGTCCGGAACGGCTCCTCGTCTCCAGGGCAAACAACCACACAGTAGTGCTCGATGTGCGCCTGCCAGGCTTCGTTGAGTAGGATCGCGATCACCGATCTTTGAGCCCCATCGCGATCGATAAGCATCTGCAGCGGCAGCGAGCGCTGGTTTCGGCCCGCGGCCGTGATTACAGCTCTGTTTATCTTCAACGGTTGGTATCCTCTGCATCGCGTGACGTAATATGTGGCCCCTCATCTTACGGGTGTGAGGCGTATCGCTTTCAGGTTCATCGGCTGCCAACCTCCGCGCACAGGTCGCACCGAGAGCGATCTCCTGCCCACGGCGGAGATTATGATTACGCCAAGGTCCACCGTCTCGAATTTGACGTAGTTGCCGGTCTTCGGTGCGATGCCCGTGACAACGCTGTCTCCGCACTTGACCTCGAAACTGCCACTTCCCTCTGCCGCAATTTCGGCCGACACGGCGAATCTGCCCGCACTCTTGACATCGAACTCCCATTCTGCCCAGTCCGAAGGATCGATCCAGTAGCCAAGATTGTCCTTTCCGCCGCCGCTCTCGTACTGGATCTGTCCGCCGTGCGTAATCGCGTCCTGTGCTCGCAGCGTCAGCGAACCGTCCGCTGCCTGCCCCAACACTGGATTCTCGACGACAAGGGCTCCCTGGACCCGCAGTGCCACAGTCGACGAGATGGGATCGGGCGGGCTGGGAGGAACCGCGATGGTGACTCCACCCTCTGAGTTTTCGGTCTTAAGCCTGCCGCCGTGGCTCAGGAGCCGCGCCTCCTCGACGGAGTTTTTAAGTCCTGGTACGAACAGCTTGCCGTCAGACGGCCAGTTGAACACGTGGAGGTATAGCGTCGTACGCCCAACGTTGTCCTTGCGGGTGCATCGACCCCAAGGCAGGCTCTTGAACGGACTTGCCGATGTCGCGTAGATTGCGTCGCCATTCGTTCGCATCCACGCGCCGACCTCTTTCAAGCGCTTAATGGACGGCGCGGGAATAAGTCCTTCACTGGTAGGACCGACGTTGAGCAGGTAGTTGCCTCCTTTGGAGGCGATATCCACCAGGTTGCGGACGATCGCCTCGGTGCTCTTCCAGTTCTGATCGTAGCTCTTATATCCCCACGTGTCGTTCATCGTCATGCACGTTTCCCAATCGCGGCCGGGAAACCCGGTCGCGGGAACGTACTGCTCGGGAGTCTCCGTATCGCCTTTGAATCCGCCGCCCAATCGATTATTGTGAATAATTCCGGGCTGCAGACGGAGCAGCGACGCCAGCGATGCCGCGCGATCGTGGTTCATGTCTATCGGAGTGTCCCACCAGAGCACCGAAATCGTGCCGTAGTGCGTGAGGATTTCGCGGACTTGCGGCACGGCTACGTTCTTGATGTAGCCATCCATGCTGCCGTTCTGGGCAGGATCCCAATGACCGCCTGCGGCATCTCCGCCCGGACTGTTCCAATCCTGGTCCTGTGAGTAGTAAAACCCCAGTCTCATCCCGTACTTGTGACACGCGGCGGCGAGCTCTTTGAGCGGATCTCTCCCGAACGGCGTCGCCTTCACTATGTTCCAGTTTGAGGTGTGTGAGTCGAACATAGCGAATCCGTCGTGATGCTTCGACGTAATGACGATATACTTCATCCCCGCTGCCCTGGCGGTCCTGACCCATGCATCGGCGTCGTACTTCACGGGATTAAACTGCGTCGCATACTGCTGATACTCGGCGCAAGGTATCCTTGCGGTATTCATGATCCACTCGCCAATGCCGCCGATCTGTTTGCCATGATACGTGCCCGCAGGAACGGAGTAGACGCCCCAATGAATGAACATGCCAAATCGGGCTTCGCGCCACCACTTCATACGGGAGTCGCGCTGTTCGCGCGTCTCCGTCCCGTATGGGTCCGCGAGATCGAGCTCGGCGGCCGCCGCTCGGCTGCCATGAACTGCGATGGACGCGCAAGCGCAGATCGACATTACCAGCCAGCTGTTTCTGGTCATCGTTTTCATGGTCGTCTCCTACTCCTTGATCGTTCGGAACAGTTCGGCGTTCGATGCGGCCTTCCCTTCACGGCTCTTCGCCGTGCCGCTGAACCGCCCGGCGCATGGCTGGGTTCGGCTGGAAAGGACGCGGTTCATGTGCGAATCGGGCGCCATCTCCGAAGCTCGTGCTCAGGATGACTGTTCTATGAACACCCACTTATCACGCCGCCGATTTCTGGCAGGCGCCGCCGCCGTTCCGTTACGGCTCTCGGCATCCGCGGAGGGGGAGCGACCCACCGGCTCCGGTCCAGGCGACGGATTCGCTCCACGTGAGCTGAGCGCGATGGAAGATGCCGCGATGGCATTCGTGGCAGAGTATCAAGCGCCGGCGCTTTCGATAGCCATCACGAGGGAGGGCAGACTCGCCTATGTCAAAGCCTTCGGGGAGACCGCCGACTCCGGGCAAAAAGTGACTCCGCGCCACCGGTTCAGGATCGCGAGCGTAAGCAAGCCCATCACATCAGTCGCGGTGATGGGACTGATCGAGGAGGGCAGATTGCATCTGTCCGACCGAGTCTTTGGCGACGGCAGTGTGCTCGGCGAGCGCTTCGGCAAGCAGCCTTACGGCTCGCATGTCACGGAGATAACAATCGAGCATCTGCTGACTCACACGGGAGGCGGGTGGAGCAACGAAGGGCCCGATCCCGACCCGATGTTCATCCGGGCAAGGTCGAACACGCACCAATTGATCGCGTGGGTACTGGACAACATGCCCCTCCGGCATCCACCAGGAGAACGGTTTGCCTACTCGAACTTCGGCTTTTGCGTTCTCGGTCGCGTAATCGAAGAGCGCACGGGGATGAGCTACGAGCGCTACCTGAGAGACCACGTGCTCCGCCCGTGCGGAGTCACTGGAATGGAACTTGCCGGAAACAGGCTGTCCGACCGCCGCCGGTTGGAGGTTAACTACGTCGGCGCAAACGGTGAGAAACCGTACGGGATGAACGTGGCGCGAATGGACGCCCACGGAGGATGGATCGCGACGCCTACGGACCTGGTGCGATTTTTGGTACGAGTCGACGGTTTCGCGACGCGGACCGACATACTGAAGCCGGAGACTCTGCGAGCGATGACGACGGGCTCCTTGGCGAATACTGGATATGCGAAAGGATGGATGGTGAATAACCGGAGCAACTGGTGGCACAACGGAAGCCTGCCGGGGACAACGGCAATCATGGTCCGCACTTCCGGTGGGATGTGCTGGGCTGCGCTCACGAACATCCGGCGTCCCGGCTCGAAGATGGACCTCGACCTCGACCGGCTCATCTGGAACATGGTGAGTAAAGTAACTTCCTGGCCGGCTTGGGATCTGTTCGATGCTACGGATTGATTCCTCGGTCACGCAGGAACTGCCCGACTTCTTGCTTCGTCATGGTCCCCGCCGCGACGGTGAGGGTCACTCGTTCCAGCTCCGCGTCGTCGGGAAGAGACTCGTCGGGCACTCCGTTTAGAGCCAAGAACAGCACTTCGGAGAAGGCGGCTGTGCGCTTGTTTCCATCAACGAATGCGTGGTTCTGGCAGATGTGATACAGATATGCCGCGGCCATCTCCGCAATGTCGTTGTGTAGAAAGTTGCCGCTAAAGCTCGCCTGCGGCATGTCCAGGGCGGACGCGAGCAACCCTTCATCTCGGAGCCCTGGCGCGCCGCCCTCCTCCGCCAATGTGTTCTCGTGGATGTGAAGAACGTTCTGCAGGCTCAGGAAGCGCGGCGTCTCGCCGCTCACTTCGCCAGGTTGTCGAGCATCTTCTTATACCGTGGTCTCAGTCGAGCGATCTCCGCATCCAGTTCCTCCTGGGGGATCCCGACATGGACTGGTGCGATGATCATCGCGTTTCCGTGAAGCGTTATCTGCACAGGCGTGTCTGCCGTCATGTTCAGGGCCTCCAGCATTGTCCTATCAAAGACGAGCGCTGCACTGTTGCCATGCCGTTGTAGCCGTCTTACCATCGATTCGTCCACCTCTAGCTGGTTATAACGCTGTTATAACACAACGTACGCTGGTTTGTCAAGCCCGCAGGCGTGAAGCCGGCGTTCCGGCCACTTCCCCCAGTCTGTGCTTGGGAGCGTGGATGAGGATAGACCGGCCTTGGCCGGCAAAGAGCGTCCCGCAGTGGAACTCGTCTCAGAAGCGACTTCGGAGGTTGCGTGGCATACCGGTCTGCTGGACGCGATTAAGCGCGAGAAGGAACTGGTTATCCTACAGGCAAGCCTCTGGCGGCTGAGAGCCTTTTGCAGGACTTGTCGTTCGATCCATTGAACTGAATTGCCTATTGTGTGACGCGAATCCAGGAGATCGAATAGGGAATGTATCGAGCAGGTGACACTGTTGGACCGTATATCCTCCTTCGCACGCTTGGGCGCGGAGCCTTTGGCGAAGTTTGGCTGGCGGAGCGTCGCACGTCACTTCTTGCAATGCAGGTCGCGCTGAAGCTGCCTCTTGACGAAACCGCCGATCCCAACGTTATCGTCCTCGAGGCACGGATCTGGCTAAAGGCGAGCGGGCATACCAACATTGTCCCGGTGCTTGACGCCGAGGTTTATGGTGGCCAGGTGGCCATTGCCAGCGAATTTGTTGCGGGCGGATCGCTATCAGATTGGCTTCGACAGCATGGGGGAAAAGCTCCATCGACGGAAGTTGCCGTTGGTATAATACAAGGCGTTCTGGCCGGGCTCACGCACCTGCATTTGAACCGCCTCATCCATCGCGACCTCAAACCTGACAATGTCCTGCTGCAGGGCGCTACGCCGCGCCTCACCGATTTCGGGTTGACCAGGGTTCTTAAGCCCAGCGCACATACGACCGATCTGGCCGGTACACCGGGCTACATGGCTCCTGAAGCATTCAAGGGCCAGTACTCCGAGGCATCCGACATCTGGTCCGCTGGAGTGGTGTTACATGAGCTGCTGACTGGCTCGCTGCCGTATTCGCAGGCAGACTTTTACTCTCTGCTGCTCGCGATCACTGGTGAGTCTCCAGTTGTGATCTCTGACCAGGTTCCCGCCTTTTTGAAGCCTATTCTGTCAAGGGCCCTTACAAAGGCAGTGACTGAGCGTATCGGTTCCGCTGAGCAGTTGGCTGAGGAGCTGTCCGCTGCGTTGGCGACGCGTTCAATCTCGGCGTCGTCGCTGCCGGACGCACGACACAATCTTCCTGTTCAAACGACCTCGTTTGTCGGCAGGCGTAAGGAGATCGCGATCGTCAAGACGCTGCTCGCCAAGACGCGATTGCTTGCGCTGACGGGTTCGGGAGGATGCGGCAAGACTCGTCTGGGCTTGCAGGTAGCGCAGGAGATCCGCGACGATTATGAGGATGGCGTGTGGCTAGCGGAACTCGCGCCACTTACCGATCCCGCGCTCGTTCCGATGGCCGTGGCTCACGCTGTGGGCGCGACGGAGGAACCGGGCAAATCGTTGACGTGGACTCTAATTCAGTCACTCAAGTCGAAGAACCTGCTTCTTGTGATCGACAATTGTGAGCATCTATTAACTGCTTGCGCTCAATTGGTCGACGCCGTTATTCGAGGATGTCCAGACGTAAAGGTGGTCGCCAGCAGTCGAGAAGGACTCAATATTGCAGGCGAATTAACTTACCGCGTGCCCTCGTTGCCGTTTCCCGAGCAAGGCGGAGCGGCAACTGCTCAGACCATAGTGGAATACGAGTCCGCGCTTCTCTTCATCGAGCGAGCGCAGTTCCATCAGCCTTCTTTCACGCTCACGGATAATAACGCGGCAAGCTTGGCGCAAGTGTGTCATCGCCTTGACGGAATCCCGTTAGCCATTGAGCAAGCCGCTGCGCGCGTGCGGTCGCTTGCTGTCGAGCAAATCGCAGCACGCCTAAGCGACCGCTTCCGTCTTTTGACGGGAGGAAGCCGCGCTGCCCTCCCTCGTCCGCAAACCCTTCGGGCGCTCATTGACTGGAGCCATGATCTTCTTACCGCGTCGGAAAAGCAGCTGCTCTGTCGCCTATCCGTCTTTATGGGTGGCTGGACGTTAGAGGCCGCGGAGACCGTATGTGTAGGGGATGGCGTTGAAGAAGGCGCCGTATTGGATCTGCTGACGGCAATGGTGGATAAGAGCCTGGTTATATCAGATGAAAAGGGAGATGCCACGAGGTATCGTCTACTTGAAACTGTTCGTCAATACTGCCGTGAAAAATTGATCGAGAGCGGATTGGGCCAGACGTATCGAATGCAGCACCGCGACTACTTCCTGTCGATGGCAGAAGAAGTAAATCCACGGCTGCAGGGGCGAGACCAGGCGCACTGGCTCTCTGTGCTCGAGTCCGAGCACGAGAATCTACGCCAGGCGCTGACCGTCTGTATGGACAATGCGGACGAAGCGAACATTGGGCTGCGCCTGGGCGCGGCGCTCTGGTGGTTCTGGTATATGCGGAGCCACCTAAGTGAAGGGCGGGCACAGCTATCTGTTATTCTTTCAAAACCTCTTGCGTTCGAACGCAGTATTTCTCGTGCGAATGCCCTTAATGGAGCAGGGGTGTTGGCCTTCCAGCAAGGTGACAATGCTTCGGCACGCTCGGTCTTCGAGGAAAGCCTGCAAATTCATAGGGAACTGGATAACAAACCGGGAATCGCGGCATCTCTCAACCAATTGGGAAGCCTGGCCAAGGAAGAGTGTTACTATGGTTTGGCGCGCGCCCTATTCGACGAAGGACTGGCAATTCGACAGGAGTTGGGAGATAAGAATGGCATCGCCACCACGCTCGGCAACCTTGGTAACCTTACTGCTGAGCAAGGCGACTATCAATACGCCCTCTCATTGCAGGAGGAGAGCCTCGCGCTCCACAGAGAATTGGGGAACAAGCGCGGTATTGCCCTTGCTCTTAACAACCTGGGCTTTGCCGCCTTTAAGCAGGGCGACTACATCGCCGCTCGTTCCTTCCAGGAGGAGAGCTTGACGATCCGGCGGGATTTGCGAAACAGTCAGGGAATTGGAATGTGTCTTTGCAGCCTCGGCGAGGTGGCCTATAAGCTGGGAGACTATGGCTCCGCGCGTACACTACTGGAGGAGAGCCTGACCATGCGGAGGGATGTCGGGGACAATTTCGGAGTGGCCCTGTGTTTGAGTAATCTAGGCCGAATAGCCCAGGTACAGGATGATTATGTTTCTGCCCGCTCGTTTCAGAAACAAAGCCTGGCAATACGAAGCGGATTAGGTGATAAGTCGGCTATCGCCGAATCGTTAGAAGCCGTCGCATATCTCATCGCTCACTGCGATAGAGAAGAACAGTCGGCATGCTTGCTTGGCGCAGCAGAAGGACTGCGCGAGGAGATCGGCTATCCGTTGCCGCCAAGCGATCGGCAAGAATATGATCAAGTAGTGGCGGATACTCGTCAGGCATTTAGCGAATAGGAGTTCGCCTCCATATGGACAAAGGGACGAACTATGGGGCTCGAACAGGCTATCGATTTTGCGACGGAGGAAGTCCAGGACTGAATACCACCTCAGTCAAGCACGATTGAAATGTTTAAATGTCGATCGCGAACCCAGCGGCTACATCGTGGTATTGTGGAGGGACTGAGCGTAGATGTGACGGAACCAGATGACTGCGCTGAGGGCACCGAGAGGTGCGGCGAGGATGGCCACGGTATGAATGCGAGATGCTTCCGCTGCCATCGCCGCGCCGGCCAGCAGGCATGTCGCGGCGGCCAGAATGGAGCCGCGGGTTTCCGCGGGTGATTTCCGCCCTACGAATGTCAGTGTAAGGTGCACGACACCGATGCCACTCAGTCCGACAGCGCCGATTGTGCATATTGCCGAATAGAGGTGGGACATCGAGAACCTATTTCAGACTTCGCTGCAGAAAACTAAGGGGACTCTCCGTGCCGCGGCTCATCGCGTCCGCGAGCAGATCGGTACCGTGCCGGCTGCCCGATAGAACGATCAGCTCATGGTCCGCGGAGGGCGTGGAAGAGTCGATGGACTTTGGTCCGTCGCCCGCAATGGTATCGCCTCGATCGTGAAAGACTTCGATCGGTCCGCGCCAGGACTTCGCCGCCGACACGGCATCGAGCCCGTGGTAGTTTGCGCCAGGTGAAAAGAGGACGAGGCTCTTGACCTGGTCCGGATGCGCGGCAGCATAGATCAGGGCGTTATTGGCGCCGTAGGATGCGCCGATGAGCGCGACCGGGCCTCTGCCGGAAAGAAACCTGATTGCGGCCGCAATGTCCGGCGCCGTCTCCCACGGCGCATCATCGCCCTTGCCACCGCCCGAACGGGGGCCTTGTACCGATCTTCCCTGTCCTCGCTGATCGATCGCGATCACGGAGTACCCGGCGGTCCGCAGCACGTTGCAGAGTGACCTCCAGTCTGAGGCCGCGCCGTTGCGCTGGTGCAGGAGAATGATGGCGCCTTTCGAAGAGGCTGTCGGCATGTAGGCATCGCCGAAAATGTTCCAGCCGTCATCTGTGTTGAACGAAACCTCGCGTGCGCCGGACGGAGATCCGACAAGGGAGTTCGCGTCGCTAGATCCCTCCCTGCAGCCGTGACTACCGCTGAGGATTATCGTACACATCAGGGCGGCCAATCGAAGCAAGCCGGATGAAACACAGCGGCGGGATTGCGATTTGGGGTGGCTGAAGTCCGGAGTGTTGTGCCGAGGTGCTTCGGTTTGGTCCGTCGAGTCTAACATGAGATCTCCTGTCGTCACGTGCCTGCTCCATTTTGACACACGTTTCCATTGAATTCTCGATCGAATCGTTGGAGGAAGTCATGCTTCGATTGGAAGAGGCGCTCGACCAGATCCTGCGCGAAGCGAAGCCGCTGCCGGCAATCGAGCTGCCGTTGCTCGATACGCTGGGAAAGTATCTTGCCGAGGATGTCTTCGCGGACATCGACCTCCCGCCATTCGACAATTCGGCGGTGGACGGATACGCCGTCAGAGCCGAGGACACGGTGGGAGCGTCGGCGGAACGGCCGATCGTGCTGCGGGAAGTCGCCGAGATCACGGCAGGAAGTGCGCCCGGCGTGGAAGTGTCACGTGGTACTGCGGCACGAATCATGACGGGCGCGCCAATGCCCTCCGGCGCGAACGCCGTGGTAATGATCGAGGATACTCGCTCGGACGGTTCGGCAGCAAGTGCGAGCAGGCTCATCTCGATACTTGAAGCGGCGACGCCCGAACTGCACGTGCGTCGCGCAGGCGAGGATCTACGCACCGGATCTCGCGTCCTGAGCCGGGGAACCGTGGTC
>JBBQVV010000215.1:0-11687 GCA_038211235.1 Chthonomonadales bacterium
GGAGTACACGCTGAACATATCGACCAGAAACACGCGGCCCTTCTGCGTGACGCTTCCCGGGAGATATTTTTGCGCGAAGTCCTGGCTGTTTAATATGGGGTCGAATTCCAGTCCGACAATCTCATGAGGCGACCTGGCTGCAGCCACGGCATCTTCGTTCAGCCTGAGAAACAACTCGGGACTAAAACTGGACTTCCGCACCCGGATCGCCTTGCGTACCAGACTGCCTCTCTTGCTCTGGGCCAGGTACCAGGCATAGAACTCGCGCACGAAGTTGCGACATGACGCCTGTTCCGCGGATTCGCTTACATGTCCCCGGTTTGAATCGTACTTTCGAATAACGATCCGAGCCTGGCCGACAGGGTAGGCCGGTACGATCGGTGAATCGGATGGCGCGAGGCAGACCGAGGGTCCAAATATCGCGAAGTATAGGCACATCAGGCAACACATCATGCGAGCCTCCGTCACTATCACCCGGCGCCGCAGCTCAAACACTGCATCCGGCCGCTGCCGTGGCAGCAGCTGCAACTCACCCAGTTGCCGGCGCCATTCTCTGTGGTTGGCAGCGACCAGCTCCCCCGGTTACCCAGGCACGATCGGCAGGTCTGACCGTGACCGTCGCAGGCCTGGCACGACTGCTGCGCTGCGGGCGGCTCCCACGTGGGAGCGTTTGACGCACTAACAAAATCGACAGGACTCTCCCCGCCGTAACCCGCGGTGCTTTCCCAACCGACAGGCGGATGATTCTCCGTACTGGCCGCCGCCGGGTCTCCCCAAATTGGAGTGGGGAATGGCACGGAACCGGTTTCGCTCGCGATAGACCCGTCGAGACGGGCCGGATCTCCCCAGCTCGGAGTGACGGATGACCAGGACTGCTCGGCGTCCCGCCGCCGTCGGAAGGCATGGACCCACGTAGACATCCTGTCGATTACTCGTCCCAAACCGCGCATGTCGGACTCCTACACGGTACTTAAATACGATATTACCGTTCATGAAATCTATCCGCCGCAAGGCGTATTCCTTACTTTATACACCGCGCGACCATATCTCAAGGAGAGTGTCCCCGACCAGTTTGTTATTGGACAACACGCCATTAGAACGGTAGTCAATATCATTCTACCCGCGATGGTCCGCTGCCGGACGTGGCGACGCCTGTCGTTCGTGAGCCAGAGCCTTGCCACTCCGGTGCAGCGGCGCCGAATCCGGCACCTGTTGTTTACGCGAAAGGGAGAACTGACATGGACCTGCGTCAGGCGCTTAAGGAGCAGTATCACGCCGGGCTGGCGATGCTGGCGGACTGCGTTGATAGGTGCCCGGAGGGCTTGTGGGCCGAAGGCACGCATCCCCGCACGTTCTGTCGCATCGCCTGGCACGCAGCATACTTCACTCACAACTATCTGGCGCCAAACGAACAGGCATTCAACGCGTCTGTAGCCGATTGGCCGCCGGCCGTAAGCAGTGCCCTGGGCGTGAGCGATACCCAGAAAGCAATAGATGCCGAGCCGTACGAGCTGGCCGAAGGACCGATTCCGCTCACCCGGCGAGAGGTTTGCGATTACATTGCATACATCCGCAGCCTCGTTGACGCGATTGTGGACAGCCTAGATCTGGACAGCCAGGAGACCGGCTTCTCCTGGTACCCGAACATGACAAAGCTGTCGCACGAGCTCATGAACCTGCGCCATATCCAGGGGCACGTCGGCCAGTTGTCGGAGCTGCTGACGGCGAGGGGAATCGATATCGACTGGGTCGCCAGACGCAGCTGGAAGGGTCTTGACCAATGCACACCATGAACCAGATCAATGTGCTCTTCATCGCCGGTTTTGAACAGATCGTTCGCGATAGCATGGCAAGCCTCCGGCTCTACAATGAAGCCCTTAACATTCCCTTCAGAGAGGCGACGTAGTTCGTTTGATGCGCTAATACGTTCACGCAAATCCTGGTCCGGATACCTCAATCGACCCCACGTCCCACCGTCGCGTAGCGACGGCATGATGGTAGCCGTGGGTTTCTAACCCGCGCGTCAGGATGAGGGCGTTTGCGAATATAATAGAAGGAGCTTGAACCGCCGCCACGCTGCGCGTTGACGAACTGTATTTTCTACTATCGGCCGGCAGGGCCGTACACGCGACAGTCTGATGAAGCGAGGATATCCATGCGTGCAGCCCAATATGCCGCTCCCAAAACCCTGCAAGACGCGATCTCCATCCTGCAACATAGTGGCCCGAAAGCCCGTCTTCTGGCTGGCGGCACCGACCTCATCCCCCAGGCGGTTGCATGCGCCCGGGATGTGGACGTGTTCGTTGACGCCAAGCGCATTCCTGAACTAATGGAGCTCCAGTTTGACCCGGGGTCTGGTCTGACCCTTGGCGCCGCCGTGCCCTGCTGCCGCATATATAAGGACGCCGATGTCCGCCGTCACTATGCCGGCTTGATCGACGCGGTGTCGATCATCGGCGGCACCGCCATCCAGGGCCGTGCCTCCGTCGGCGGCAATCTCTGTAACTCGGGTCCTGCCGCCGATTCGACTCCCGCGCTCATCGCATACTCCGCCGTCGCCATCATTGCCGGGCCGCGCGGCACCCGCGAAACGCCGGTCGAGGATTTCTGCACCGCTCCCGGCAGAAATGTGCTGACCCCGGACGAGCTGCTCGTTTCCCTGCGCCTGCCGTTACCTGCGCCCCATACCGGCGGCTGTTACAAGCGATTCATCCCGCGCAACGAGATGGACATCGCGGAGGTGGGCGTAGGTGTAACCCTTACCCTGGCTGCGCGGGGCGAAACAATCGCCGCCGCGCGAATCGCCCTCGGAGCGGTGGCGCCGACGCCGTTGTTTGCGCGCGAGGCGGGCGACTCGCTCGTCGGCAAAGCGCCGTCGGAGAGCGTCTTCGACCAGGCTGCCGAGCTGGCGCGGTCTGCTGCGCGGCCCATCACCGATATGCGGGGCACCGCGGAGCACCGCAGACACCTGGTCGGCGTCCTCACTCGTCGGGCTCTACACATCGCGCTGGAGCGCGCCCAAGCACAGTGATGGGCAATGCGATGGGCGGTGCAAGAGAATTCCTCGGTACCGAGCAAGGCCGTTGGCAGCACTTGCCCGGCACCGCCAGCGTACTTCCCACTGACTATTGGCCTGATTGCAAATGCACTTCCGCAGGAGCTATTGTGGGCTGACCGGTATACGCAAGTCCCCCTCGCTCGCCGAATGCAGTGAGGGAATTCCCCTGTTATCCGTATGGCAGGGAGAGGAGGATTTAGGGGGTGAGGGTGAATGCGGCAACCATTTCTTTCCCTGGAGGGTCCTAAAGTTACATGCCAACAACGCTGATGTCTGGAAAGGTCGCGGTGAGCGCGACGGTAAATGGCGAGGGCGCGGAGTGGCTCAGCGAGCCGCGAGAGACGCTGCTGGAGGCGCTGCGCGATAGGTTGGGGCTGACAGGCTCGAAGGAAGGGTGCGGCAACGGCAACTGCGGGGCATGCAACGTCATTCTGGACGGCGTCCTCGTCAACTCCTGCTGCGTGTTGGGGGTCGAGGTCGAAGGAAGCGATATCACCACCGTGGAGGGCATTCGCGGCACGGAGGGCCTGACTTCCCT
Organism: Chthonomonadales bacterium; assembly: GCA_038211235.1. Classification (GTDB taxonomy): domain Bacteria; phylum Armatimonadota; class Chthonomonadetes; order Chthonomonadales; family Chthonomonadaceae; genus DATGJU01. Next base: position 3,597 of record JBBQVV010000215.1, read on the forward strand.
GCAGCGCTGCTTTCTGGAGGAGGCGGCGCTGCAGTGCGGGTTTTGCACGCCCGGCTTTATCGTTTCCGCCCAGGCGCTGCTGTCACAGAACTCGAACCCGACGGATGAGGAGATTCGCTGGTGGCTGGCAGGCAACCTCTGTCGCTGCACCGGCTACGATAAAATCGTTCGAGCGGTGCGGAAGGCAGCCGCCGAAATGCGAGGGTACTCATGACCGCTGAGACAAAATACCGCGTGATCGGAACGCGCCCGGTTCGCCCGGATGGTGTCGATAAGGTGACAGGACGCGCCATTTACGGTGCGGACGTGGTATTGCCCCGCATGGCGCACGGCAAGGTCCTTGGAAGTCCGCACGCTCACGCGCTTATCCGGAGTATCGATACGCGTAAGGCCGAATCGCTGCCTGGCGTTCTGGCCGTAATGACCGCCGCCGACCTGCCCGACGTAAACGCAATCGTGGCCGTCGGCGAGGGCGGCAGCATGAATATGCGTCACGCAAGCAATAACGTGATGGCTGCCGACAAGGTTCTTTACCAGGGACATGCCATCGCGGCGGTGGCTGCCACCAGTCCGCACATTGCGGAAGAGGCATGCAAGCTGATCGAGATCGATTATGAAGTCTTGCCGCACGTGCTGGATGTCCGCGGTGCGATGAAGTCCGCTGCTCCGCTGCTCCATGCCGATCTCTACACCGAGACGGCGGGCGAAAAATCCGAAACGCCGAACAACGTCGCTTCGCATCTGATCGCCGAAGAGGGCGACATCGAACAGGGCTTCGCGGAAGCGGCGATTGTAATCGAGCGCGAGTTCACCACGCAGACCGTCCATCAGGGCTATATCGAGCCGCATGCGTCGGTCGCGGAGTGGAAAGACGACGGGCAGATCACCATTTGGACCTGCACGCAGGGAGCGTTTGCGGTGCGCGAACAGGTTGCGCAGATACTCCAGCATCCGATATCCCAGGTCAAGGTGATCCCCACCGAGATCGGCGGCGGGTTCGGAGGCAAGATATCCGTCTATCTTGAGCCGGTCGCCGCGGTACTAGCCCGCAAGACAGGACGGCCCATCAAGATCACGATGGACCGGACAGCCGTCCTGATGGCGACCGGCCCCACGCCGGGAACCTACATCCGCATTAAGATCGGCGTTGACAGGGATGCCGCCATTACGGCGGCCCAGGCGCACCTGGCCTACGAGGCGGGGGCCTATCCCGGATCGCCGGTCGGCGCAGGGGCCACCACGATCTTTGCGCCCTACCGGCTGAAGAACGTTCGCATCGACGCCTACGACGTGGTCGTGAATAAGCCGAAATCCAACGCCTATCGCGCACCGGGGGCGACCCAGTCCGAGTTCGCAGCCGAGACGGTCATCGATGAGATCTGCGCGCGAATCGGAATGGATCCCCTGGAGTTTCGGATGAAGAACTGCGCGCGAGAGGGCGACTGGCGTCCCTTTGGTCCGCCGTACACCCGAATCGGAGCGGTCGAGTGCATTGAAGCGGCGCAGGCATCGCCGCACTGGCAGTCGCCGCTCGATAGGCAGGGGCCGGACGGGAAGCGGCGTGGACGCGGTGTCGCCAGCGGATACTGGATGAACTGGGGCGGAACCTCCTCCTGCACCGGCCGGCTCAATCAGGACGGAACGGTATCGCTATTGGAAGGCTCGACGGATATCGGCGGCACGCGCGCCTCGATCGCCATGCAGTTTGCGGAGGCATTCGGCGTGGACTACGAACAGGTGCGGCCGCAGGTCGTGGATACCGATACGGTCGACTACAACGACGTGACCGGGGGTAGCCGCGTAACGTTTGCCACCGGCTTTGCCGCGCATTCGCTTGCAAAGCAGATGCAGCGTGATATTGCGGCAAGACTTGCCGGCATCTGGGAGGTAGAGCCCGAATCCATCACTGTAACCGGCGCATGCTACGCATCCAACGGCCACTCCGCCACCCTAATCGAAGCGGCGAAGCTTCTGAGCGAACACATGCAGCTTGTCGTCACGTCCGTTACCGTCACGCCGAGCAACAGCAGCGGAGCGTTCGCCACTCATATAGCGGATATAGAGGTGGATCCGGAAACCGGAAAGGTCGATGTCATCCGCTACACAGCGGTTCAGGATGCGGGCAAGGCCATCCATCCTTCCTATGTCGAGGGGCAGATGCAGGGCGGTGTCACGCAAGGCATAGGCTGGGCCTTGAATGAGGAGTACTACTATGACGACCTTGGCCACCTTCGCAACGCCTCCCTGCTGGACTACCGCATGCCGACCGCACTCGATGTCCCTATGATCGAGACGATCATCGTAGAGGTGCCCAACCCCGACCACCCCTTCGGAGTGCGCGGCGTTGGAGAGGTGCCCATCGTGCCGCCTCCCGCCGCGATCGCGAACGCCATATTCGATGCGGTGGGCGTTCGGATGGCTCGGCTGCCCATGTCGCCCGCGAGAGTCTGCGCGGCGATTCTGGCGAAAGGCGACTAACGGCAATGCCTTTCAAATTACGCCAGCGACACATGGTCGACCCTGACTGGAGGTATGGAACCCGAGACGTCGGCCCGTACGGGTTCGGCCGAGGTTTCAACCTCGCGACCTCATGTAAGAGGTTCTGGAATCAACGGAGAACTGCCGATGCCGACCGTTCACATCCCGGCGCCACTACGATGTCTGACAGGACAGCAGTCCACCGTGTCCGTCACTGGTGGGAGCCTGGGTGAACTTGCGGACAACCTGGAAGCTTGCTTTCCAGGGATCCGAGCGCGACTGACGGAGGGAATCCGACTTCGACCGGGCCTGGCCGTTTTCGTCAACAGCGTACAGGTTCCGTCAATACTGGCCACAAAAGTAGCGCAAGATGCGGACGTCTATTTCGCGCCCGCGATCTCCGGAGGTTAGGCGGACGCGGATCGATGCGCCAAGGCTGACGACCAGATTGCAACCCTGCAAGGCCCGCTCGCCAATCCACGCGACGTGCTGCGGGAACTGCTCGGCGACGATGCGCGCCGGCTCGGCGTACTTCGTCGCGTCGACGACGGCGCTGTACGGGGTGAAGATTATCTGGTCACGATCTCCCATTACGGCGCTGCCGCCGGGGGATGGAGAACGGTCGACGAGCAGTCCGGCAATCTCTACATCAACAAGAACGTCTACTTCGAGAATGTGCCTGTGCGCGTCTGGTCCTATGAGCGCGGCAGCTACCCGGTGCTCAAGAAGTGGCTTGGGTATCGCGATATGGGGAGAAGACTCGGTCAGCCACTCAGCATAGAGGAGGTGGACCACTTCCGTGGAATGGTCCACCGGATCGAGGCGCTTCACCGGCTGCATCCGCAGCTCGATGCGCTCTACGCCGAGGCATGCGCTCATCCGTTCATCATTGACTAGCTTGATACTATCGACGCGAACTCGACCAGGCTGTCCAGCGCGCGTCGCGGCAAGCGCGCTTAACTCGCGAGGCGAGCCAATGGCCCTATCGCCTTCCTCACTTGAATTTCGGCGACTCCGCGCGTCGGACGAACGACAGGTTCACGCTACGGCTGTGAAGGTTGTGCTCTAACGTCGCCGCGTCAGAGAACCGGCGCGAAGTTTGGCGCCCCTCGTCAGACATTGGGAGTCGGTACCGCCTTCGACATCGCCTGGCAGGAGGGTCGCGCGATCACGCTGCAGCAGGCAATTGCGTGCGCCCTGGAGCGATCCGTCGTTTCGCCTCACGGCACGGGAGGGCATGAAGACCCGTGAGACTTGCTCAAAGACGTTAACGCTTTCAATTGACCTGGCTATCGAAGCGGCGACGGCTCTACGGAACCGACCGCACGGCAACTCCGAATGTCCCGCCACCGTAAGTAGCGGTCTCCGTTGCCAGACGCAATGAGCGAATACGCTTTCCCGCCGTTTCAAACTCGATGTAACCGACCAGGTTCGCCTCGATCACGTTGCCGTCCTGTTTACTGTAGAACCAGTGCGCCATGCGAAGTAGGCCGTCGAGGCGAGCGCGTGCGACACCCTTGTTGACGGAGAGCAGCGTCGCCGTCAGCGCCTGCTCCTGTATGGCGTTCGTCTTCACATCGTTGTTCTCCGTGACCGGATATACGTGCAGAAGGGTTCGCGCGACGAGCGCAGGATCGGGTTTCCACGTCTGGCCGGGACGCGCCATACTGGTCGGCAGCCAGCCTTTCACTTCATCCGGCCCGTAGGGTATCCAGTTCTCCGAGATGCCGTCCCACGACCCTCCGCCGGCGAGAGGGCGCGCCGTAAGGTGCAGCGTCAGCGAGCCGGGATCGCACTTCGGAGCCACGGACTGCGGAACCGGTGCTACGAGCGGTTTGCCTGGTTTGACGTGCAGTCGAGAGATCCACTTGTCCAACAGACCGAGGAGTTTGGGTGTTTGAGCGGCTTCGGCGACATGCATTCCCGCTATGGTTTTGCCGTTGGGGGCGACAAGATAGACGTGGACCGTCCCGGCCGAGAAGCCGGAATCCAGGGCTTCTCGGTAGATGCGCTCCATCTCGGCACGTTCGTCTTTTGGCGCCGGACCGCTGCCGCGGTAGTCCTCATTGACGACGTAAACTGGGACGAAACAGGAGTTAAGGCGATCGATCACTTCGGTGTTTGAGAACGGACCCGTTCTCATGCTCGCGGCGCCGCCTCAACACCGGCCGATATTGATTCTCCCATCCATCGTGAAGATAAACACGGGACGCTGAGACCGCTCCGCAAGTTGCCTCGCCGTGCGGATGTCCTTCGCCCAACCGATCTCATCGAAGCGGCGCTCGGCGGCTTTCGGCTCCCACTCCTTCACGCGTTTATCCGTCCAGGTAACGACCTGCGCGTCGGGGATCGGCGCGATATCCCCAGCGCGCGAAGTGGCGACACGGCTTGCTGCGATCATAATGCACAACGGCATGAGCGACAGTATTTGCAAGGACTTCATGTTACTCGCTCCTCAAACAGCCCGTCGGAGAATGCGTGTCTCTTCCGGCTGATCCTTAGGGACCTTTATACCTGACTAACCTGTTACCACGCGATGTGTACCGGCTCGTATCTCGTGTGCAGGTCAGGGGAATACGTGGCGCCACAATGACGTGCTGGACGCGGCCGCTGCCAAGAAACCTGGAATCCCCTTTCCGCCGATCTCTTACCGATCGGTAACCCTGGGGTGGGAAACTCGTCATTCCATGATACAATATTACCGATCGGGAACGCAAGGGAAAGCAATGAAAGTTACGTCGGCACATATTGGGGAGTTGATCAAGGAAACTCGCAGGAGCCTGGGGCTAACGCAAGAGGGCCTGGCGCTTGCGGCTGGGACAGGGTTACGGTTCATCATCGATCTGGAGAAGGGCAAGGCTACCTGCCAACTTCAGAAATCGCTGACCGTGCTGAACACACTCGGAATCCAGTTCGAGTTTCACCCAGGGCTTACCGGACCAGACCGCCACGACGAGAAAGTTCCGGTGGATAGATAGTCGCGCGCCGCCTTGACGTCTATCTGCACGAACACTTCGTTGGTCTACTGGTACAAGATGAGCACGATGAGATGGCGTTTCAGTACGCTGAAGCGTGGATGAATAGCTCAGGGGCCATGTAGCTGTCGCACTCGCTTCCGTTACGATCCCATCCCTTTTCTCGCCGAGAGTGCAGGGGGTTTTTCGGCGGAATCCTCCCGGAAGGCGAGAACCGCGAGATCATCGCAAAAAACCTGGGAGTAAGCGCAAAGAACGATGTGGCGATGCTCGAGCAGATCGGCGGGGAGTGCGTCGTGTCCGGTATCACCTTCGTGCGAACGCTGGAATGCGATTGGTCGTCTCCACGCTCCAAGATACCCATCACGATCTCTTTGCCGACACCGCCACGGCCCTTGCGCTGCTTCTTGTCAGCGTGCTTGTTCTTCTCCAGACCGGCGATGAATGTCTCATCGCATTCGACAGTGCCAGACAGTTTTTCCACACTTCCCCGCGTCATGATGTGGCGTATTCGGTGCAGCAGGAACCACGCCGTTTTCTGTGTTACGGCAAGTGCGCGGGCAACCTCGCAAGAGCTGATGCCGTTCTTGGCGTTGGCTATCAGGTATATGGCCGCGAACCACGTTTCGAGTGGAAGTGGGCTATCCTCCATGACAGTGCCGACCTTCACGCTGAACCGCTTCTTGCACTCCTTGCAGTGCCAAGTCTTGCGGGTGGAGATGAAGGACAGCCGGGTACCTCCGCTAGGTTGAGCAGCGATTGAGTGAACGTCCGGGGTCCGGCAGGGAAAGAGAGGGTACACGGAAGGTCAGTTCGCCCCCGATCCCGAGTCCCTCCCGGCTGCTGGCTAGTATGCGGACGTTCGGACAGATGTGAAGGAGCGAGTCCGCAAGCTGCCCGCAAGCGGCGAGCAGGTGCTCACAGTTGTCGAGTATGAGAAGCAGGTCCCTGCCTTTGAGATACCCCGTGAGCGTCTGCACGATCGGCTTTCCCGGCTCCTCCTTCAGTCCAAAGACGGTCGCTGCCGTCTGCGGCACGAGCGAGGGGTCGGCAAGGGCGGCAAGTTCGACCAGCCATACGCCATCCGGGAACCTTTCCAAAACCTCCGCCGATAGCTGCAGCGCGAGGCGCGTCTTGTCGCATCCTCCGCTGCCCGTAAGCGTCAGGAGATGGGTCCGCTCCAGCAGCCCGCTCAGCTCCTCAATCTCGCGTTCGCGGCCGATAAACGAGGTCGGCTGGACAGGTAGGTTATTGGGTACGGTGGCAGGCGACGGGCGGCTTGTGGCAGGCGACTGAGGCTGCAGTGCGGTCTGCAGCGCCTCGCGCACAGCGGAGGCGGTGGCGTACCGGGCGCCGGGATCCTTGGCAAGCAGGCGGAAGACGATGTGCCGGAGACGTTCCGGGATCGTCACCGCAAGCGGGGTAGGCTCCTGGCTCTGGATGGCGAGGATTAAGGCCATCAGGTCGCCGGTCGGGAAGGGAGGGACGCCCGTAAGCAGTTCGTACAGCAGGACGCCGACCGCCCAGAGGTCCGACGCGATCGAGTAGGACCCGGAAAAGGTCTCAGGAGCCATGTATCGAGGCGTGCCGGAGATATTTCCGGTCCGCCCCTCCGTCTTCAAGACCCGTGCCAGTCCGAAGTCGGTCAGGCGAGGGATTCCATCCTGCAGCAGGACGTTCTCGGGCTTCAGGTTGCGGTGCGTGAGACCGGCGCGGTGCAGGTAGTCCAGTCCGGCGAGAATGCCGTTCGTCAGGGCGACGGCCTCTTCGATGGAAGGCGCTTTACCACCGTTTACTGCCATCCAGTCGTGCAGCGATCCTCCGGCGACGTACTCGCTGGCAATCACCACCTGGCCGTCGTACACGTCAGCATCCTGTACGGGCACGATATTTGGATGACCACTCGCCTGTAGCCAGAGTTCAGCCTCCTGACGCACCGCCTCGAAATCGGCATCGGTGACCAGCGGAAGCTTCAGGGCGACTTTGGTGGTGAGTAAGGCGGAGCGTTTCTCTCCCAGCCACACCTCACCAAAGGCCCCGCGACCGAGTGTGCGAAGGAGCCTGAAGGGACCGATTGTATCTCCGGGATGAAACATTTCTACGCGCCGTCCCTGTCGCACTCAATTGTCCCATTACTTCTCCAGGGCAGACAGCGAGTCCTGTTCTGGAGACCACCGAGGCGAGACGATGCGGCCTCCCCTAACGCCACAATTCGGTCCTGCCAAAGTCCCTCGGCAGAAGTTACGCGCTGCCGCTCATACAGATAGAGGGCATTGTGGTCAGCGGCGGCCGCGTCCGGGCGTCTGTAGACACGCATAAGTAATATGTACGGCTGCGACTGCAAGGAGCGTGGGGCAAACCATCCTGGCACCCTGGTAAGCGGTGACAGGCTAAATCCATGGGCGCAGTCCGTGATTACCGGATTGGTCGATGCTCTCCCCGACAATGCGCTGCCGTCTCCGTCCGGTGTGCCGAAGGATCGTGCACACGGCCTCGCAGCCCTAGCCAGGGCGCGGCGCGAACTCACCGACAAGGAACAGCAGGTTCAGGATATGATCCTCCGCGAATCCTACTTCGTATCGCTTCTGGGACGCGCGACGTATGAGACGACAGCGAGGAAGACGCATATCGCTCTGGA
>JBBQVV010000216.1:0-11641 GCA_038211235.1 Chthonomonadales bacterium
CCCTCCTATCGTATCACACCCTGGAACGCTGCCCTCACCAACTCCTACGGCACATACGGAGACATCAGTACCGATGGTTCGGCAGGAGCAAGAAGGTCATCGTGATGCAACCCAACCCGCAACACGGCTATCTCCCACACCAGCAAACCAACCTATCCAGACTCCGCCCACCCTCTCACCCAACGCGCACCCATCCGCTGCGGAATTTTTGCGGAAAGCATGGGCGCGGCAAGGTCGAATTCAGCCGCAACCGGAAACAACGATACCCTCTGAAGTGCAGCCACCCAGCCTTGCCATACGGGAGCGCGTTGCCGGACCTGTACCCCCGGTCGAAGGTGCCGCGCTGCTTCAGGCTCAACCGGGTGCTGTGCTGCCGCAACCAAACATTCCGCCTGCCGATGTTGCGGCTACACCAACGACACTACCGACTTCTTCCGCCATTCTGCCGGTCGCTGAGGTCGAAATAGCGGATAAGCAGGTGCCCTCATGAACCAGGGCGGCAAGTCTCGGATCGGTTCTGCGTTGTAGCGCGTAACCCTGGCCGTGAACCGTGTAGTCTACGTCACCGGCGATGTCAATTTCTGTTATCGCGTCCAATTCTGTCCAAATCCCCCGGAATGTTACTCTCGTCAGCCCGACAATTGACGCAGTCCTGCGCGTGTCGCTTGGAAGCCACAGTCACGATAGAATGCCTCCAGATGAGATTCATAATCCACATGGACCCACTTGATTCCGCGATCCGCTGCCATCGTAACCGCGTATTCAATCAGCTTACGCCCGATGCCCCGGCGTCGATAATCGGGTAGAACGGTTGTGTCCAGAACGAATGCGTGAACGCCGCCATCCCATGCTAGATTCACGAATCCGACCAAAACGCTGCTGTCGTAAGCGCAGACGTAGGCGAGACTTCGCGTCAAAATCGGCTCAAAATCACGCGCTTGATGGATCGACCACGACGTAGTAAAGAGTGCGTTCAGCGCGTCGTTCGTCACCGGTGGCTGGACTCGATAGGTAATTTGAACTCCGTCCATCAATCGGCCTTTTCGGCGGCGCGATCGAGACGGTTTAGTATCGCGCGAGCCTTTGACGTGCGACCGGATGCCAGAGCAGCCGCGACTGCATCGAGCGAGGCTTTGAGCGACGGCTCCTTTACCTCGCGGCTCCGCAAGCCCCACAGACGGAGCGGCAGGTGTAAATCAGCCGGACTCACGGCGCGGGATCGACCGGATCCTCGCCTGAGTCTCTGTATCGTCTCCAGATCCCGATACCCGAACTCTTTTGACGGCTCAATGTTCGTTCCCTCGCCCCAGTCGTTCCATGTGGCGATCTGAACGATCGCTGCACCGCTGTCGATCGCACGCTGCAAAGTGAGCCTAAACGTTTTGCCGTCCTCATCGAGTATACGCGGAAATCCGTCCTGGGCCTTAGCTTCTTTGTAGATATCGTGGAAACGGGGATAGGCAGCTGGCACGGCAATGTCCCCCTGTTTCAATGCGCCATAGTATGAATCGAGGGCGGCCAGCCCTATCTGTGGCTGGGGCCAGTCGAAGCCGCCGTCTGCCGCGGGTCGCTTCCGGTGCTCGCTAAGATAGATTACATCGGCGCCAGCAGTGCCAAGGACCCTTTTCCACTCAGCATCACTAAGTCCGCCGTAACCGAACGACAGAAGAACAGGCTTGCCGTGCAGTCTTAGATATACCGGGTTTGAAAACCAGTTCTGCCGCAGCCACTTCAATTCGCCCTCTGCGTGGGAGACTCTCTCATCGCCAGTGATCTTGTGCAGATTCACCAATATCGGAACGGTCTGGTCCTCGTAGCAAATGCCGACGCGCAATCCAAACTTCGCCGCCATCTCGAACAGAGTCGACGTATTCCGGTGCACGATGGGATAGTCGTAGACCGCGGACAGCCCATACCAGTCGACGATGATGCCGTCAATTCCCGCCAGCTTCATCAGAAGCAGATGGTACTCGATGACGGCCGGGTCGCCGGAATCGTATGGTCCGATGAGCGGATAGTAGTGGGAAGCGATGCTGCGCCGGTCGTTCACGATCAGCTTGGGATCGAAGGCGTTCATGGTCCAGTGCCAGCCCCACCGGCCGGTAGGCGCATCTACCTCGAACCATGGCATATAGTGCGCCACGATCATTGGCCGTTTCGCCGGCGCGACCTGCGCAGGACAGGACGGCAGCACCGAGCCGAACAGAAAAAGCACAGCGAGGACTACTACCACAATTCGACGGAGGCATCGCAACTTACAACTCCAGATCTTGGATGATCCAGTGAACGGATCGCGCCACACCGCAGGTTGTGGACAACACCGCCGTGGGAGTCACCGGTTCGATTGCGAACAATGCAAGAGGGAGGTCAATTGCACGCTCTGGTTTTGAAAACGTTATGGTTGATCAAGCAAAACGATCCCACGGTTCCAAAATTCGGCGAATAGGTCATAGCCTTTCAACATAGCCGTGCCTACCAGCGGTCTCGCGCCCATCCCTAAGACTGCTACATGTTTTAGAGTGCCGTCCCAGATTATGTCTGCCCGGTACACATTGACGGCGACATTGGACCCGTCCGCAAGGTTGGCGAACCACTGCTGGTAAAATGCCAATCTCAATACCTCGATTGCCGCGGCAGGCAAAGTAAGTGCGCCTTCAAACCCGGTGTCCACGACGAATTCTATTTCAAGATCGCGGCTATCGGCCAAGCGAAATGGAATGGATATCCGCGCTTGCAATCCGGCGACATGGCCACGAATCATGATGAGGTACGCGTTAGGGCTCCGCCCAGCGCGTTGACGGCGTTGTACCCGATTTTGGCGCCGAAAATAGCAGCGCCGGGATGCCGAGCAAAGATCCTATCGGCAGCCGCAATCGGGTCGTCGTCTATTTCGTATTCGCCTGTTTCAATATCCAGCGCGAGGATTTTGCCAATATTCTCCTCTGTCTCAACACGCGCCCGAACGTCGCGATCGTAGATTTCTTGACCTTGGCGGGCTATCTCATCCCCATGGAAACGTGAATGTCCCATTAGGATCTCCTCGAATCCAGTGACGACAACCGAAGTTGACCCTTCTCGTCCAGGTGTACGCATCACCTGCTTCTAAACCCTGAACACCGAATACCCCCACCTGCGTTCAGGCGGGGGTATCCATAGTAATGCGCCAAGGGAATCTTACACCTCTTCGACCATCTCCGTCTCTTCCTCGGACCCCGAGCCCATGGTTGCGAGAATTCTGGCCATGAGATCCTCACCATCATCGGCAGTTGCATTATCGTCTGCCGACTCGGTGGCCATGTCCTCGATCTCAAGCATGCCGTCGATAGGCAGCGGATCGGGTCGTCCGACCGTGCGACCTAGCAGCGGAATCTCGTCCTCTTCCTCTTCCACAAGCGGCAGCGTTCGCTCTTCGGAGCGCGACGGCTCGACAATCAGCGGCACTCCATCGGGCGTAGCCAGCTCGAGGCTGCGGTAGGCCGGGAGACCCGTGCCCGCAGGGATGAGGCGGCCAATGATGACGTTCTCCTTCAGTCCGACGAGATCGTCCTTCTTGCCACGGACTGCCGCCTCGGTAAGGACCCTCGTGGTTTTCTGGAAGGACGCAGCGGAGAGGAAGCTCTCCGTCGCAAGGCTGGCTTCCGTTATTCCCAGCAGCACCCAGTCGGCTTTGGCCTCTTCCCCACCGCTGTTTCGGACACGAGTGTTCTCGTCTTCGAAGACGAACTTGTCCACGATCTGGCCCGGCAGAAAGCGGCTGTTTCCGGGATGTCGAATCTTGCGCTTCCGAAGCATCTGCCGAACGATGACTTCGATATGCTTGTCGTTGATATCGACGCCGCCGTGGCTCTTGTAGACGCTCTGAACCTCCTGCACTAGATAGGACTGAACGCCGCGTGGGCCCTGAAGCTCAAGCACCTTCTGTGGATCCAGCGGGCCCTCGGTCAATCGATCGCCGGGCTGCACCTCCTGACCAGGCTCTACTTCCAGGTCGCCGCGATAAGGAACCATGTATGACTTGCGGAGCATGACACTCTTAATGCCCATCTGCACGATTTTCTTGAGCGCCTTGTCGGTCAGGGCCTCGCCGCTCTTGACTATCGACTCTCCGCTCTCATCAAGGATATCGTCCGCGCTGAGGGCGTCGGTTCCAAGCCCCTGGTGCGCGAGTGCCTCATTGAGCAGCTGCGGAGTGCGAATGACCACGTTGCGCAGCCCTTTGCTCTCAATCGCAGTGATCATTCCGGCATGCTCGGTGACGATCGCCTGTCCCTTGGGCTTTCGAGCCTCGAAGAGCTCGACAACGCGCAACAGGCCGCTCACCTGGTCTTCCAGAACCTTGAGGACCGCCTGAATGGATCTCACCCGCTCCCGCTCGGAGCCCTCGGCCTCCTCGAACTTGACAAGACCGGTCTGGATGTCCTGATGGAGCTCACGCAGCGTCGCTTGCCGTTTTGACTTTACGTTGGCAACACCGGTCAGGTATTTGCCTGCGACGCCGCCAGTATGGAAGGTCCGCATGGTAAGCTGCGTGCCCGGCTCACCGATCGACTGGGCGGCGATAATGCCGGTGGCGACACCGATATCCACCATACGACCCGTTGCCAGGTCGCGTCCATAGCACTTCGCGCAGACGCCCTGCCGCAGCTCGCACGTGAGGACCGACCGGACCTTGATCTTCATCGAGGTCGAGATGTCGTATATCGTCTCCGCTGCCTTGTTCTTTCGCAGCGCGCCGGCCCTGCGGACGCCCTTCGCCAGAAGCGTGTGGGTATCCTGAACCGTCAGAACGTCGCCTCGCTTAGCCAGCGTCTTACCGGTTTCGACCCAGACGCCGGAGTTTGCGGGACTCTCCTTCATGCCTACGATGTCGTCCAGCGTGACCCGGAAATCGTCCAGCAGGCGCGCCTTGGGATCCTCTATGTCCGTGTTGCCTGTCACGATTAGCTCACCGGTTATGGGGTTAACGATATCCTCGGCGGGATAGCGTCCCTTGACGCGCTCGCTGATCTTCTCCTGAACGTCACCGGCCTCCAGGCTCTCCCCGATCACAATTCCGGGAATCGGTTTGCCAGGCTCGATACAGTCTTCCGCTCTAACGATCACGTCCTGAGCGACGTCTACGAGGCGTCGGGTAAGGTAGCCGGCGTCGGCGGTTCGCAGCGCGGTATCGGCCATTCCTTTTCTAGCGCCGTGGGTGGAGACGAAGAACTCGAGGACCGTGAGGCCCTCATGGAAGTTCGACTTGATCGGAAGGTCCTCAATCAGGTTGCCGAACGGGTCCGTCATAAGTCCGCGCATACCCGAGAGCTGCGTGACCTGCTTCTTGGACCCGCGTGCGCCGGAGTCGGTAACGATATAGATCGGGTTGTACTGGTCCAGGTTCTCCATGATCGCGTTCGCGACTTTTTCGGAAGCGCCGAGCCAGAGGTGAAGGACACGCGATTTCCGCTCGGCGGGAGAGAGCAGCCCGCGCTCGTACTGCTTATTATTCTTGACGACCTCCGCCTCTGTATCCGAGATGATGCGGTTGCGCTCCTCGGGAACATCCATGTCCGTCATGGAGATCGTGATCCCCGCCTTCATCGCATAGCGGAATCCGATGGATTTGAGCTCATCCAGGAAGTTGATCGTCGCTTCTTTGCCATGCGTCTCGTAGACGTCGGAGATGACCTCCGAAATCTGCTTCTTCTTCTTCGTATTGAGCAGATATTTGTCGGTGTACTTGAGACGGTCCGGCAGTATCTGGTTCTGGATCAGGCGGCCGACGGTGGTACAGTACTTTATTGCCGCTGCCTGGACGGTCTCGTTCGGCCCAAGCTGTACGAGGGTTCTGTCCGCGTCGAACCGGTGCCACTTCCCGTCGCGCTTGGTCAAGCCTATGATCCTGACGCACCGTTCCGTGGCTTCATCCATGTCGGCTCGGTGCGAAACGCGAACCGTGAGCGGCTCGTGAATGTCGAGCTGGCCCATGTCGTAGGCCAGCATGGCCTCCTCGGGATTTGCAAAGATCTGGTCGCGTGGCTCCTGGTCGGGCCCAAGCTCGCGAATCATAGATAGGTAGTAGTTACCGAGAACGATATCCTGGACGGGCGCAACGATCGGACCGCCGTTCGCCGGGCTGAACAGGTTGTGCGACGCAAGCATCAGGATCCTGGCCTCGGCCTGCGCGTAGGCGGATAGCGGCACGTGGACGGCCATCTGGTCGCCGTCGAAGTCTGCATTGAACGCATGGCAGACCAGCGGATGGACCTGTATGGCCTTTCCGTCCACGAGGATCGGCTCAAACGCCTGAATGCCGAGCCTATGAAGCGTTGGCGCACGATTGAGGAGAACAGGATGCTCGCGAATGACGTCCTCAAGCGCATCCCAGACTTCAGGGCGCATCTTGTCGATCATTCGCTTGGCGGTCTTGATATTGCCGGTATATCCTCGCTCCACGAGAGTCTTCATGACGAACGGTTTGAAGAGCTCCAGCGCCATCTCTTTCGGCAGACCGCACTGGTGCAGCTTCAAGTGGGGTCCGACCACGATAACGGAGCGGCCGGAATAGTCGACGCGCTTTCCCAGCAGGTTCTTGCGGAATCGCCCTTCTTTTCCCTTGAGCATGTCCGAAAGCGACTTGAGAGCGCGGTTGTTCGAACCCACGACCGGGCGCGTGCGCCGGCCGTTGTCGATCAACGCATCCACCGCCTCCTGCAGCAGCCGCTTCTCGTGATTGACAATGCTCTCTGGAGCCCGGATCTCGGTGATCTTCTTCAGGCGATTGTTTCTGTTGATGATGCGCCGGTAGAGATCGTTCAGGTCGGATGTGGCGAAGCGGCCGCCATCGAGCTGGACCATTGGGCGCAGCTCGGGCGAGATGACCGGCACGGCATCGAGGATCATCCACTCGGGCCGCGCTTTCGACGCGATGAACGCTTCCGTAATCTCAAGCCGCTTGATCGAGCGTATTCGGCGCGGTCCCTGTGTGTTGGCAACCTCGTTGCGCAGCTCGCGAGACAGTTTGTCGAGATCGATCTCCTGGAGCAGGTCTTTGACCGCCTGTCCGCCCAGGCCCGCTCGGAACGCCTCATACCAATCGGAGTCTAGTCGGCGAGTCAGGACCTCCAGCAGCCGTTCGATGGCGCGGAACTGATCCTCGCTGATGAGCTGACGCTTTTCAACCTTTTCCAAGAGTGTCAGCGACACGACCAGCTCGTCCATCCGCTCCTGAGCGTCCTTCTCCTCCTGCTTGATGCGCTCGATCATATACGCCTGCTTCTGGGCTGTGATATCTTCATCCCAGATCTCGCGCTCCAGATCGGCCTCTTCGTCGTCGCTCGGTTGGTGCTCCTTTACATCTTTATTGAACTCGCGCTGGAGGCGATCGCTGATGCCGGAGCGGTCCTCGGTGATCTCTTCAATTTCGAGCTTGACCGAGTCGCGGATCTCCGGGAGCTCCTGATTGATTCGCGCGCGATCGACGAAGGTGACGATATACGACGCGAAGTAGAGGACCTTTTCCAGGGGCCGCGGGGTGATATCGAGAATCAGCGCCAGCGGACTGGGTACACCCTTCAGGTACCAGATGTGGCACACAGGCGCGGCCAGTTCGATGTGACCCATTCGCTCGCGACGCACCTTGGAGCGCGTTACCTCGACACCGCAGCGCTCACATATGATTCCCTTGAACTTGACCTTCTTGTAGCGCCCGCAATGGCACTCCCAGTCCTTGACTGGACCAAAGATACGCTCACAAAACAGGCCGTCTCGTTCCGGCTTGAAGGTTCGATAGTTGATCGTCTCCGGCTTCTTTACTTCGCCGTACGACCATGTCCGAATTTCGTCGGGGGAGGCGATCCCGATCCGAATCTTCGAAAACGTGCTGGCATCCGCCATTATGTATCACTCCTCCGGAGGCTGCCGGGATAGCCCGGACATACAAACAGTCAGCAAACAAACGACAGGTCGGCAGCCTGGATTAGATCAGAATATCCTCTTCCGGAGGCAGGCGGAGCGCCCGCTGCCGGCGGCGAGCGGCCGCCTTGACCGGATCTTCGTTAGGATCGATGTCGTCGTCGCGGTCTCTCAGGTCGATTTCGCGATCGGCCTCGTCAAGCACCGTAACCTTTAGTCCGAGGCTCTGAAGCTCGTTGACCAGAATCTTGAACGACTCGGGCACGCCGGGCTCCAGAATATTATCGCCCTTCACAATGGACTCGTACGTCTTCACGCGACCCAATACGTCGTCCGACTTGATCGTCAGGATCTCCTGGAGCGTATACGCTGCGCCGTATGCTTCCAGCGCCCACACCTCCATCTCGCCGAACCGTTGGCCGCCGAACTGAGCCTTACCGCCGAGGGGCTGCTGCGTTACCAGAGAGTATGGTCCCGTGGATCGAGCATGGATCTTGTCGTCCACCAAGTGTGCAAGTTTCAGCATGTAGATGACGCCGACGGTAACGGGCATATCGAATGCCTCGCCGGTCAGTCCGTTTCGCAGATTCGTCTTGCCGGTGTGCGGATCGAATCCGGCGCGTGACCACGCGTTGGAATGAATCCGGGCCAAGATCGCGGCCACGCTGCCCTCAGGGATCTTGAGAGGTTCGGACGATATCTCCGTCGAGTTTTCGAGAAGCGCAGTTCCGTCGCCATTGCCTGCCGCGATCTCGCGCTGGACCGGCGAGATTACCGGCGCCGAGGCAACGATCCTGCTGATCTCATCGAGCCGCTCCGCGGGCAGCTGGGACAAGAGACCCGAGAGCATTTCAAGCATCGACTCGGGAGTGGCCTCCTTGGTGAACTGGACGCCCAGCTTGAGCTCGCTATTAACATAGTTCTCGAGCGTCCGGCGACGGAAGTGCGCGGCGAGCCGCTCCATCTCGGTGACAATCTCGTGTTCGGTCGAACCCTCGAAGGCGGGATTCACGAACGTACAGTTGAGATGCCTTCCGACATATCCAAGATGCGTCTCAAGAATCTGGCCGATGTTCATACGTGACGGCACGCCGAGCGGATTGAGCACGATGTCAACCGGAGTGCCATCCGGCATGAACGGCATGTCCTCCTGAGCAAGGATCTTGGAGATAACGCCCTTGTTTCCATGGCGTCCCGCCATCTTATCGCCTTCCATGATCTTGCGCTTCTGGGCGATATAGACGCGTACTAGCATATTGACGCCCGCGTTCAGCTCGTCGGCCTGTAGGCGCAGCAGCTCTCCGTCCTCCATGTCGCGCGTGCCGGCATCCGGACGCTTGCAGAAGTTATAGACACGTCGGTCCTTGGAACCCTGATACTTGAACCGGCTGAACACCTTGACATCGACGACCCGGCCGCCGTTTCCGTGCGGAACGCGGAGGCTAACGTCCCTAGTCTCTTCCGCTCGCTTTCCGAAGATCGCGATAATCAGCCGCTCCTCCGCGGTCAGCTCCCCCTGGCCCTTTGGCGCGACCTTGCCCACCAGAATGTCTTCCGGCCGGACCTCGGCGCCGATGCGGATGATCCCGTCCTCGTCGAGATCCTTCAGCATATCCTCGCCGATGTTCGGAATGTCTCGAGTGATCTCTTCCGGTCCGAGCTTCGTATCTCGGGCCTCGATGTCGAACTCCTCGATATGGATCGATGTGAACACATCGTCCTTAACCAGACGCTCGGATAGCAGGATCGCGTCCTCGTAGTTGTATCCGCCCCAGGGCATGAAAGCGACCAGCACATTCTGGCCGAGCGCCAGCTCGCCGAGGTCCGTACAGGGACCATCCGTGAGCACCTGGCCCTGTCGTACGCGCTGGCCCTTGTTGACGATCGGGCGCTGGGTGATGCAAGTCGAGTTGTTCGACCTCAGAAGGTTGATGAGCCGATAGCTGTCGACACGTCCTTCCGCGGTGGTCACGTCAACCTGCTCCGCCGTCACGCGTGTTACCACGCCGCTGCGGCGAGCGATGATTACCGCTCCGGAATCGCGTGCAGTGCGGCGCTCCATTCCAGTCTTGACGAGTGGCGCATCCGGGCGCAGAGTCGGAACGGCCTGCCGCTGCATGTTCGCGCCCATTAGCGCGCGAGTAGCCTCGTCGTTCTCGATAAACGGAATCATGGCCGTCGCGATCGAGATCAACTGAACCGGCGCGATATCCATATATTGAACGCGAGTCGGCTTCACGCGCGGGTATCCGCCCTCGTGGCGCACCTGTACTTCAGAGTCGACAAACTTGTTATGTTCATCGAGCTTGATGTTTGCGGGCGCAATGTAGTAGCGATGATCGATATCAGCCGTCATCCACTCGATGTCGCTGGATACCAGCCCGTTCTTGACCCGGCGATAGGGCGTCTCGATAAACCCGTACGGATCGACTCTCGCGTAGACCGCGAGAGAGCCGATCAAGCCAATATTGGGACCCTCAGGGGTCTCGATTGGACAGATGCGGCCGTAATGGCTCTCGTGGACATCTCTGACCTCGAGCTTGGCGCTCTGGCGAGAGAGTCCGCCGGGTCCGAGTGCGGATACTCGCCGCTTGGCGGTAAGCTCGGCCAGCGGGTTTGTCTGGTCCATGAACTGCGAAAGCTGTGACGATCCGAAAAAGCTCTTGATGCTTGCGGAGATCGGCTTGACCGACAGGATCACCTGGGGAATGATGTTGTCATTGTCCAGACTGGTCATGCGCTCCTTGGCAACCTTTTCCATGCGCAGGAAGCCCATTCGCAGCTGCGAAGACAGAAGCTCGCCCACGCTTCGAACGCGCTTGTTTTCCAGGTGATCGATATCATCGGTGGAGACCGGGTTCACGGGATTTCCCTCATGGTCAACACCGTTGCCCGCGTTCAAGTTGATGATGTAGCGCAGGATGCTAATCAGGTCTTCCTTGGTGAGCGTTCGAGCCGCCAGCGGCAGCTTCGATCCCAGCTTCTTGTTCATCTTGTAGCGCCCGACCTTGGCCATATCGTATCGTCGGGCGTCGAAGAAGATGCTCTGCAGGAGGTTGCGAGCCGATTCCGGTGTCGCGGGGTCGCCGGGCCGTATCTTGCGGTAGATATCGAGAAGCGCGGAATCAGTATCGGTGGCTGCGTCGAGCTCTACCGTCGCTTCGACGTACTTGTTGACGTCGAGCACTTCCAGAGTCGGCAGCTTGAGCTTGGCGATGGCGTTGGCAGTCGTCTTGTCATGGACCTGGTGGTACGCCTTGACAAGGACCTTGCCTTTGTCATCGACAACGTCGTTGACCGGACGCCTGTGCAACAGCTGTTCCGACGTAGGATTCTCCAGTATCCTCTGCCTGGAGAACATGTCCAGGATATCCTGGGTCGTATCCGTTCGACTATAGAGCTGAACCACGGTGTTGCCGCCGACCTTCGACTCGAGTTCCCGCAACAGCTCTTCCGTCGCAAAAACGTTCTCTTCGGCGATGATTTCGCCAGTGGACTTGTCTACAACCGGCGCGGCGAGACGCAGGGTCAGGAAGAAGTCCTTATGAACCTCGGAACGAAGCGCCTTGTCCTCGACAATCTCAACATGTTTGTAGATCCAGGAGCGCTCCAGCACTTCATTGACCGTCATCTCGAGCGGCATCAGTGCGGGCTTGAACGCAGAAAGCGCGCGCAAAAGCGTCGTCAGCGGAAACTTTCGGGTCTGACCGATCCGGACCGTAACCACGTTGCTGTTATCGGTCTC
>JBBQVV010000217.1:0-11632 GCA_038211235.1 Chthonomonadales bacterium
TCTCAAACGGAACGAGCGGTGCAGGCGATGGGATCAATCTCAACCTGTTCACCACGAGCTGCACGGTATTCAGCAACGTGTCGCTCGTCAACACTGCGGACGGCATATTCATAGAAGATGGATCGTCCGGCAACGTCGTGACGTACAACACGGCGCTAGGCAACCATGTGTTTGATGCCGAAGATCAGAATCTCCCGCACACCAACACCTGGGAGCACAACATATTCGGCACAAAATCCGGATTCTGAAGCTCTTCGAGGGAATCTTCTGTAAACCGCCGGCCAAACGGACCGTCTATCAGTCATGGGATGTGCACGGCAGAGGTCTGCGCCCTTCCGACATGCGGAGTCGAGCGACGCTGCATGTCGGGTCACGCAGCGAACCTGCGGGGACGGACGGTCCATTACTCGAGCGGACGCGGCGATCAGTAGTAGAGGGTCGGACGCTCACGGCGGAGAAGGGAGCAATAATGCGAACGAGAAGTGTGGTATTAGGACTGGCGGCCGTGGGCTGTCTGGGGCTGTGCCTGGTCGCGCTGAAGCAGGTTGCGAGGGCTCAGGATGGCACTGACGTCCAGAAGGGCAGCGTAACGGCGACGCAGGACGATTCTACAAATAAGGGCCAGGATGGTTCCGACAAGAGTAGAATTCGTACGGAACTCGGATCGCTTCTGAAGGAGCGAGCCAAGCTCGACCGGCGGATTGAGACGCTGCGAAACAGACTGGGAGAGAACGGCAGGGTCATTCGCCGGTTCGAGTTTCGGAACGGCGATGGCAAGCCGCAAACCTTCAACTTTGACGGCGGAGATATGAGCAAGCTCACCCCGGAAGTCCGTAAGCAGGTCGAGGAGGCGCTGAAGAGCGCCCACGATGCGCTAAGCAACCTGCACTTTGAGGACATGCACTTCGAGGACATGCCGCGCTTTGATTTCCATTTTGACGGAAAGAACGGTCCGGATGGCTCGCCGGACATGAAGGCGTTCCAGGAGAAAATGGAGAAGTGGGCGAAGGAGTTCAGCAGCCGTATGGAGCGACGCTATAAGAACGGCCCTGACGGTCTCCCGCGCGATAAGAACAACGATAGGAAGTCCGACAAGTTTGACAAGTCAGACAAGTCCGATAAGTCTGACAAAGACGACGACAGCTCTACCTCCGCGTCGAAGGTACAGTCCGTCGACGCCTGATCCCTATGGCTGAACCACGGGCACATGGCGCAGGCATCAAGTCATCAGATCCTGCACCACGTGCCCATGGACGTCTGTCAGCCTGAAATCGCGACCCTGGAAGCGGTAGGTGAGCTTCTGGTGATCAATACCGAGCAGCCGCATGATGGTCGCCTGCAAGTCGTGCACGTGCACCACGCCCGGAGTGAACTCGTCCTTGGTCGGTGCGATCGCATTTCCCGCCGCGTCTGCAATGTTATACCCATAGGCATCGGTCTGGCCATACGTTGAACCGGCCTTTACGCCTGCGCCCGCCATCCATATGCTGAAACAGCGTGGATGATGGTCGCGGCCGTAGTCCGTCTTCGTCAGCTTGCCCTGCGAATAGCTGGTGCGGCCGAACTCTCCCCCCCATATCACGAGCGTATCTTCCAGCAGTCCACGCTGTTTCAGGTCCGTCACGAGCGCGGCGCTTGCCTGGTCGGTCTGCGCGCACTGGTTTCGAATGGCGTTCGGCAGGCCGCTGTGGTGATCCCATCCCTGGTGATAGAGCTGAATGAACCGAACGCCACGTTCGGCCAGGCGGCGCGCCAGCAGGCAGTTTGCGGCGAACGTGCCCGGTTTACGCGCGTCCTGGCCGTACAGTGTGTAGACGCTCTCGGGCTCGCTCGTCAGATCCGTTACCTCCGGCACGCTCGTCTGCATGCGGTACGCCATCTCGTACTGCGCAACACGGGCCTCGATCTCAGGATCCATCTCCCTCGCGAACTGCTCCTGGTTCATTGCGCGAAGCGTGTCGAGCATCGAGCGCCGGCCGTGCGTCGAAACGCCTTCAGGGTTGCTCAGGTAGAGCACTGGATCCCTGCCCGAACGGAACTGTACTCCCTGAAACCTCGAGTCGAGGAAACCATTGCCCCAGAGCCTCGAATAGAGCGGCTGGTCGCCTGCGCCGGCGGTGACGAGCACCACGAATGCCGGCAGGTTCTCGTTTGTCGAGCCAAGACCGTAACTCACCCATGATCCCATCGACGGCCGCCCAGCAATCTGCGAGCCGGTCTGGAAGAAGGTGATAGCGGGATCGTGATTGATCGCCTCGGTCCACATCGAGCGGATGACGCACAGCTCGTCCGCGATCTTCGCCGTATGCGGCAGCAGCTCGCTCAGCTCGATACCGCTCTTTCCGTGGCGGGCGAACTGGAACGCGGACCCCGCAAGCGGAAGCACCGCCTGGTTGGCGCTCATGCCCGTCAGGCGCTGGCTTCCCCGCACCGAGTCCGGCAGTGGCTCGCCGTATTTCTCGTTGAGAAGCGGCTTATTGTCGAACAGATCCTGCTGCGCGGGGCCGCCGCTCTGGAACAGGTAGATGATCCGCTTTGCCTTGGGAGGAAACTGCGGGAATCCTGGCAGCCCTTCCGAGCGCGGTCCGCCGCCCGGCTGACCCTTGGCGCCCATGGCGGCGGCGCTCGTGCCGAGCAGATCGGAGAGGCCAAGCGCGCCGAGCCCGAACGCTGCCTTCGACAGAAGATGCCGGCGAGTGATGGAAAGTGGATCAAACATAGGATTGCCTCATCGCTCCCATATCGTGGCGTCAAGGTTCAAGACCCCCTGTGCCACTACGGTTGCCGCGGCTAACTCGGCCGGCAAAATCGATTGGTCTGGCGCGCTCGCGCCAATCCGGTTCAGCCTTCGCGCCGCCTCCGGATCGCTCTGGAATCCGGTCAGCTGGCTGCCATGCAGCTCGACCAGGAGCCGCATCTCGCGGACCGTCGGCTCGCGGGTCGCAAGAAGGCGGAACATCCGTCGCGCCTGATTGGCAGGCAGTGGTCCAGCCTCCTTGATTGCGCGTGCAGCGATCGTTCGCGCCGCCTCGACAAACTGTGGATCGTTTAGTAGGACGAGCGCCTGCAGGGGGGTGTTCGTCGGCTGCCGCCGCGCGGTACAGACTTCCCGGCTGCCCACGTCGAACGCCGTCATGTTCGGCATCGGCGCTGTGCGCTTCCATACCGTATAGAGGCTGCGCCGGTAGAGATCGCCACCCACGCTCTGGCGGTAGGCCGGGCTCATGCTGTTGCTTTCGCGCCAGAGGTCGCCAGGTTGGTATGGGCTGACAGGCGGACCGCCGATCTTCCCGTCCAGCAGTCCGGCGGCGGAAAGCGCCGTGTCCCGAATCGCCTCGGCGGTCAATCGCCGGCTTGGGCCGCGAGCCAGCAGGCTGTTCTGTGGGTCTCTGTCGCGAAGATCGCGGCGGATCGCCGAAGCCTGACGGTAGACGCTCGATAGAACGATTTTCCTCGCGAGCGCCTTTACATTCCATCCTGAATCGATGAAATCGCGCGCCATCCAGTCCAGCAGATCGGGATGCGTGGGCGGCCGGCCCTGGATGCCGAAGTCCTCCGTAGTCTCCACCAGGCCCCTGCCGAAGAACAGGCTCCAGATGCGATTGACCGCCACGCGCGCCGTCAGCGGGTGGTCGGGCTGCGTGAGCCAGTTTGCCATTCCAAGGCGGTTCCTTGGAGCCTGGGCAGGGAACGCCGGCAGTGACACAGGGGTGGTCCTGCCGACAAGACTGTCCGGTCCTGTCGGCGCGTCGTACCGTCCGCGCGCCAGTACGTAGGTCGGCCTCGGCGCGGCCATCTCCTCCATCACGGCCACTTCGAGCTGTGCATCTTCGGCGGCCCAGACCGCGGCACGTGCCTCGGTCAGCCTGCGATGGGCGTCCCGTACAGCCGGGTCGACCGCGGACAGGTAGTACGCTCGCAGCTCCGGGTCATCCGCTTGCGGTTTGGCGAGACAGTCGGTGAGGCTATGCCCGTCGGCGAGCTGCGCGACCTCGATCGGCGTGACGTCCCTAGCGACGATTACGACATCGCCGATCTCGCCCCCCTTGAACCCCCGATCACGAAACCTCTGTCCGAAGACCAGTGTGTGTTGGCCGATGCCCTTCACCATATGATCGCGGAGGACGTCGACTTCGGCGGTCTTGCCATCGATGAAGATGCGCAGCCCAGAGGCGCGGCTGGAGCCATCGTACGTCACGGCGACGTGCGCCCACGTATCCTTCGGGATCGCCCGAGTCGCCCGAACGCCGATCGCGTTTCCGGGCCAATGGCGGAAGAGGCGGGCCGTCAGGCGGCCCTCCTGAATCGTTAAATCGTAACCGTGCGGCCCGACGTCGGTCCCATCGCATGCCTGGTATACGACCGCGGCCTCCTCCGTTAGCCGCGCATCCCGCATCCGAAAAGCAATTGTGAACGGCGTGTTTCTACTGAACTTGCCGAGCTCCGGAAAGTGGACGTTGTTCTCGCCGTCGAGCGAGATCGCCTTGCCAAACGGCGCGTCGACGATCGGAACGTCGTCCTGCCGCTCTCCATGCTGCGTCGTGCCCGGAACCTGGTTCTTCACGACCGCGCCGTCGAATCCTGTGAATGAGAATCGGCCCGTCATGTCCGAAATCATGGAGCTTATCGTAGGGGAAGCCTCTTGGGACGCGCCCGGGTTTCCTGTCGCTACGCTGTGTGTCGGGGCGTCTGCAACCGTCGGAACGCCGGAGTTCTGGCCGCCAGGGACCTTCGCGTGCTGCTGGATGGAGGCGACCCAGTTGCGAAACTCGACGCTGCGGCTCGCGCGCGCGGCCGTCAGTGCGCGCTCGGCCGCCGCCTCAGCCGATCGGGCGGCTTCGAGCTGCCGCTCCTGCTCTGGAGTCGGGAGCAGCAGCGACGGCGAGGGCACGATGTCGGCTCGATCGTACAGGCCATATTCGTCGATACTATTCAGGAAGCCGGCGAACGCGTAGTAGTCTTTCTGCGTGATCGGATCGTACTTGTGATCGTGGCATCTGGCGCACTCCAACGTCAGGCCCAGGAACGCCGTCCCAAGGGTGCGTACCCGGTCCGCGACGCCCTCCGTCCGCCACTCTTCCGCGACACTCCCGCCTTCGTTCGTCATTCTATGCAGGCGGTTGAACGCGGTCGCAAGACGCTGCTCGCGTGTCGCGTTCGGCAGCAGGTCGCCTGCGAGCTGCCACGTGAGAAACCTATCGTAGGGCAGGTTGTCATTAAACGCCTTTACGACCCAGTCGCGATATGGCCATGTCGGACAGAGCTGATCGCTCTGGTAGCCGTAGCTATCGGCATACCGCGCAATGTCGAGCCACGGCGCCGCCATGCGTTCGCCGTATTGCGGCGAGACCAGAAGGCGGTCGACGACCGTTTCGTAGGTGGCCGCGCCGCGGTCCGCAAGGAACGAGTCCGTTTCGGAGACCGTTGGCGGAAGGCCGGTAAGGTCGAACGTGACACGCCGCAGCCAGTCTGCCCGACTTGCCTCCCTGGAGGGGACGAGTCGCTCGCTCTGGAGGCGGGCCAGTACAAATCGATCGATCGGAGTGCGGCACCAGGCGGGGTTGGTGACGGCCGGCAGCTCAATTCGTTTCGGCAGTGGAGCAAAGGACCAGTGGGCTTCATATTTAGCGCCCTCGGCGATCCATCTGCGCAAGAGCGTCTTCTGCGCTGCGCTCAGCTGCTTGTGCGAAGCGACGGGCGGCATGACGGATACGCCGTTCAGGGCGAAGATCCTGGTGATCAGCCGGCTCTGCGTAGTCTTGCCGGGCACGATCACGCCCTTCGCCAACGCATCCTCCCGGCGGTCCAGCCTGAGCCCGGCGGCGCGCTTGTTGGCGTCCTGACCGTGACAGGTGAAACAGTTCTCCGTCAGAACGGGCCGGATATCGCGGTTGTACGAGATGGAGGTAGTTAGAGCGCGCGCTGGCATGGCGGTGGTCGACGAATGCGACGGCGGCGCGTCGCCCGCAGCAGTCAGCGTAGAGGCGGCAAGCAGCACTAGCGCCACTGCCCCCATGGCAATTCTGTTGGGCCCCATAGTCACTCTTAGCTTTGTGCGCCGATCAGTGGTCATATCTTTTATCATTGTACACGACGAGCACGGCCAATGCGACGGTAGAAGTTAGGTTAGGATCAGTCCGTGCGGTTACTATCGCCAATTCTGAGACTATCCGCACCGCGCCCGACGTAGATCAAGTAAGGCGCACAACCAATCATGTCGGTGAGCGCGGTCACAACTTCTGTTTATTAGCCCGGAGGCACACCCTATGGTCTTCTCAATGTGGCGATGTTCGTGCGTGCTGGCGTCGCTGCTAGCCGCACAGAGTCTTGCCGGCGCCCAGTCCGCGGCGCCCTCGCCGGCGGACCTGTTGAAGCGTACGATGGCACGTTATGCCGCGATGCCGACTTTTCAGGCCGACTGCAACTGGAGCGCGGCCTACGGCGGGCTGCCGATGGCCACGTCGACTATGCGCACGGTCCAGTATGCGAAGCCCAACCGCTTCAAGGTCGTCACCTCGCATAGCGCGGCGACGATGGTGCAGACGAGCGTAAGTGACGGAAAAAAGCTGGTTGAATCCTCGACGGGCGTCGGCATGCCCGCGCAGAGCTCTCCCGCGCCGGCGTCCATCGCCGATGCGGCCTCGATGCAGATGGGCCATCCCATGTTCTGTGGAAGCCTTCTCTATAAGTTCTTTGGCGGCCAGGATCGATACTCCGCGCTTGTGGATACGAGCAAGATGCCCATAAGCCTGGGATCGCCTGTTAAGCTCGACGGACAGCAATGCAGGACCGTGACCTTTTACGCTCAAGGGCCGATGTATGGAAAGACCGAGGTTGCCATTGGCACGATTGACGGACTGGTGCACCGCATCCGATACGGCAGCGAACCGCTGATGCAGATGATGCAGTCGCCGGCATCGCAATCCATGTTGAAGGGCATCCTGCAGTCGCCGGCTGTAGCAAGTCAGTTGAATAAGGCCGACAGCGTAACGGGCCGGGCCGCCATGCAGAATGCGCTGAACAGCATGAAGAACCTGCCGACCTCGTCGCTAACTACGGAGAGCTACGTCCACATTCTGGTCGGGAAGCCGATCGCTCCCGCCACCTTCGTGACCGCCATGGCCAAGGGCCAGCCTGTTCAAGAGTTAGGCGGGGATGCGGAGTCGAAACCGCCGGTAGCGCTCGGAAAGCCCGCGCCGGACATCCGTGTCATCGACATAAATGGAGCGAAGCGCAAGCTGGCGGACTTCAAGGGTCGCGTCGTCCTGATCGATTTCTGGGCGACCTGGTGTCCGCCGTGCCGCAAGGGCCTTCCGGAGACGGAGAAGTTCTTCACAAAGTACGGCAAGAAGGGGCTCGCCGTGCTGACGGTCAGTGATGAGCCCAAGGCAACGGTCATGCCATTTGTCAAGGAGAACAGATACACCTTCCCAGTCTATCTGGACCCAAACGACGTGACGAACAAGGCCTACCACATCGAAGCGATCCCGACCACCGTCGTCATCGACAGGAACGGCCGCCTGGTCGCATATAACGTAGGCCTTGCGCCCCCGGAGGTCATTTCCGCCGCGCTGAAGAAGGCAGGCCTCGCAACCCGTTAGGTGGGAGAGCTGCCCTTCGGCGGGCATCCGCTCGAAGTACATACCGGCGTCAATGGCGAATCTCCTTGGAGTGCGCCCGTACGGGCGCACTCCAAATGGCCTCGAATTGCGAGCGCAGAGCATTTGACTGCCGGCAGACACTTACCGCAGCGCGGTGCGAACGGTGACGATCAACAGAAGGATGAGGATAGCCGCTGCGATTGGCGCGGCTATCCTGTTGAGTGGCGTCGGCTTGGTCCGGCGACCTGGAATGAGCACCCACAGCAGAGTCGCCCATGCCAGCGTCGCGAGACGTAGGCAGAACAGGAAGTAGCCGCCTGGGTACTGGACAGGGATCAGGCAGACCAGAAACGGCGCATCCAGCCATCCACGGCCCAATTCGAATAGGGAGAACGCCATGTATCCCAGCGCGAATAGGAACGTCGCGACGGCCCCCCGACGCATTCTCGCCATCCGGACTCTGTTCGCCGGGTGATAGTACGCCAGTATTGCGGAAACCGTGAAGCTGACGACCGCGCTCAACTGCAGTAGCAGCGACACCGAGGCGATCGCAGGATGGATGTCGAGGCTCACGTTCCGGGTCGGCGGATGCAGAATGAACGCAAACCGGACGCCGCCGAACAGGCCGCCAATGTCAAAGTAGGGCGGAACGAGGATCATTACCGTCGCCAGCAGGGCGCCGATCGTGGCTATTCGACGCTGGTCATCGTTAAGCAACTGTTATTCCTCGCACCGCGCCGGCTCTATGGATAGATTCCCCGTATCTGGCTGGCATCCGCCACACGCTTTACGCCGATCAGGTGCGCGGCCAGGCGCATGTCTACATTGTGGCGCTTTGCCATGTCTTTCACGGCATCGTAAGCGCGCACCATGATGCCCTCCATTTTTGCGTTTACCTCCGCCTCTCGCCAGAAGAAGAACTGTAGATCCTGCACCCATTCAAAGTAGGAGACGACTACCCCTCCCGCGTTGGCAAGGACATCCGGAACGAGATAGATCCCGCGCTCCTGAAGGATCTGGTCCGCCGCGGGAGTTGTCGGCCCGTTAGCTCCTTCGACGATAATGGGCGCCTTGATCCGCGTGGCGTTTTCCGCCGTAATCTGGTTCTCCGTCGCCGCGGGAACCAGTACGTCGACGTCGAGCTCAAGCAGCTCCTTCGTCCCGATCCGGTCGCCACCGTCGTGGGTAGTAAGAGTTCCGTCGCGATTGGCGCATTCCCGGAGCCCTGGGATATCCAGACCGTTGGGATTGTAGAGTCCGCCGAGCGCGTCGCTAACCGCTAAGACACGTGCTCCCATCTCATGAAAAATGCGCGCAGCGACTCCGCCGACATTTCCGAATCCTTGAACGGCGACGCGAAGCCCGGCAAGCTCCTTGCCGACCTCCTGGACGGCCTGTCGCGTGACAAAGACGATCCCGCGGCCAGTCGCATCATTCCGGCCCTCGGAGCCGCCGATCGCTACTGGCTTACCCGTCACGATGGCGGGCACGGTATGGCCCTGAGTCATCGAGTAGGTGTCCATCAACCACGCCATGATCTGTGGATTCGTGCCCATGTCCGGAGCGGGAATGTCGTTGTTCGGTCCGATGATTACGCTTATCTCGGAACCGTATCGTCGTGTCAGGCGCTCCAGTTCACCCAGGGTCAGCATCTTCGGATCGCATACGACTCCGCCCTTTGATCCGCCAAACGGAATGTCGACGATCGCGCACTTCCACGTCATCCACATCGCGAGCGCGCGTACCTCGTCTAGATCAGTCAACGGGCTATAGCGCACGCCTCCCTTTCCGGGCCCGCGCGCGACGTTGTGCTGAACGCGATATCCGGTGAATACGTGCGTGCCGCCATTATCCATCTTTACCGGAAAATGTACGGTTAGCTCGCGCTGAGGATACTTCAGAATCTCATGCATGCCGGGGTCGAGCTCAAGGTAGCGGGCCGCGAGATCGAGCTGATGAAGGGCGGTGTGATACGGATTACTGCTTTCGTGCGGAAGGTCGCTCCGTACCGGGGCCTCCGGTAGCTGCGGGCGCTTGGCACGCTGCAGGCCCGGAAGCGGCGGTGACATAGTCATTGATTCCTCCTCGAATCGGTGTCTGGTTTGGCCGTCACGCAACGATACGACGAAAACCGTGAGCGGCACTGCTCACGGCCCGCGCCACGACCATTGTTCCACTAAACCATACGTTCGTGCGCCTGGAAACAATCCATCTTGCACGCGCGCGCAGATATCAAACTTGCCGATCGTTGTTCCAGCCGCTAGGTCCGTTCGAAGTAGCCCGATCCTTCTCCCCGGTCCGCATTGCCGATCTGCCGCTCCGGAGGGTGCTGCGCCGCCCAGGGCCGCCATGCGCCTCGAGGCTTGCGGTAGATAGTTACGCGGGAGCAGGCGGCAAAGAGATTATACGCGTATTGAAGTGACTCCTCATCCGCGTACTCTCGGCGCAGCGCGGACAGTGCCTCGACCAGACCGATCCTCGCCATGTTCCTGTGAAGCCGATTTCGTCGCGCCGTTTCCGTCCTCGTATATCCATCCAGCCAGTCGATAACCAGCTTTCGCTGCCTGGTCGGAAGCGTCTGCAATACTCTCGTAAGATCGGCGCCCTCAACAGATTCGTCGCCTGCCGGCAGGCAGTCGGCGTCCGCGGCCGGCCCCGTGGGTACGCGGCGCCTGGAATTTCTTACATCACGCCGCGCCACGAAGTAGAGTATGCCAAGCAGCCACGATCGCATTCCGTCTAGCTCTGTGGCGGGCCGTAGTTCGGCCAGACGGTCCAAAGCGATTACGATCGCCTCGGATACGAGATCCTCCGCATCATCGTGGCTGCACCGGCGCATTCGGCGTGCGGCAAGCGTCAGCCCGGGTCGAAGAGTGTTCACCGCAGCCGCGAAGTCCAATCGTCTCATGTCCATTTGATCCCACCTATCCGGTCAAAAGTTATCAACATTGTACTCGTGCTAGTCGGCGATTTGCAAGGATTGGAGCGAAAACAGGTATAAATTCGTCTACATATTGTTCGGGCAGGAAGGAGGCCGCTCCATGCCGTATTATCGATGTGCCGGAGCGCACGAGGGAGCAGTCGGACACCGACTTCGAGTTCCCGTCTCGCGCCCGCTCAGAGGGGGACCTCGATGAAGTACAACCTGGCTCGCCTGTTCATCGCCGGGATGATTCTGTTCACGACAGGATCGAAAGCACAGAAGCGCTTCTCCGATGATGTCGCCTTTTTAAGGCGACATCTGCCTGTCATCGTTCTGCAGCGTGGGACGGCGAAGGTGGCGGTTGTGCCCCGATACCAGTGTCGCGTGATGACAAGCACCGGGGCCGGCCCGACGGGGCCAAGTTATGGATGGGTCAACCGGGAGTTGATCGGCTCCGGTCGGATCCAGCTGCATATTAACGTATTCGGAGGAGAAGATCGATTCTGGCTGGGTCCTGAGGGGGGCCAGTTCGGGATTTTCTTCAATCGGGGAGCTGCGTTCGACCTGACGCACTGGCAGACGCCTCCGCCGATCGACACGCTTCCGTTCTCCGTCGTCCGAAGGTCGACGGACCGCATACTTTGCCGCGCGGACATGCGGCTTACGAACTACTCCGGTTTCGTGTTCAACCTTGCCGTAACACGCGAGGTAGCACTGCGGGACCCAGAACGGATGATTCGTGGAATGGGAGTCGAGCTGCCCACGGGGATCAAGGCGGTCGCCTACTCGACCGTAAATACTATCAAAAATACGGGGAAAACGGCCTGGACAAGGGACGGCGGTCTGCTCTCAATCTGGATCCTCGGACTGTTCAACGCGACGCCGCAATCGACCGTCATTGTTCCCTACCAGTGGGGAAGCGATACAGAGCGAGGCGCGGTCGTGCACGACTCCTATTTCGGCAAGCCGCCTCCCGATCGCCTCAGAACGGACGATGGGGTCGTGTATTTTAGGGCGGACGCGAAGTTCCGAAGCAAGATCGGCGTTCCGCCAAAGCGAGCCAGGAACGTCCTGGGCAGCTACGACGCGGCTACCGGAACCCTGACTC
>JBBQVV010000218.1:0-11576 GCA_038211235.1 Chthonomonadales bacterium
GATTGCCTGCTCCGGCGTATAGCAGATGGCGTCCAGAACGGCGTCGAACTCAAGCGCCTGCGTGGCAGCTCGAAAGGCATGCGGGTTGCCGCGGTCCGCAACAATCCAGCGTGCGTCGGGATGCGCGTTGGCGCGCCGACCGCGCGTAATGGCGGTCACTTCGTGGCCCGCGGCCAGACTCTCCTCCACCATCGCGGACGAGAGAAACCCAGTCCCTCCGATGATCAGAAGTTTCATACAGAAATATTCTCCACCATGGAATTTGCCGCTCAATCCCTCTCAAGAACGACTTCCCACAGTACTTTCGGGCGCACATAGCGATTAACGACCATCTCTTCCAGGTTGAGCACGTTCCATCCGTGCGAAAAGAGCGCATCCGCCGCCGCGCGATCGAAGAAGCGCTTGGGTCTGCCATCAACGAGATAGTAGTTCTCTGCGATCGCTGGATGTCCGCTTGCCCCGTAATGCAGATCGTTCGTGGAGTTAAGCCTGCACAGCAGGACGCCCCGGGGAATCAGAATAGCGTGTATTCGCTCCGCGATGTCAAGCGTATCCTGCCAGGAGAAGTAGTGCAGAGAGAGGCTGGCGACAACGACGTTGACACTTCTCACCGTGGTGGGGAACGGATCGAGAATGTCCCGACAGTGAAACTCGCAGGATGGGGCACGGATTCGCGCCCTGGCGATTGCCCCAGGCGAAATATCGATGCCGACCACATGGAAACCCGCGGCCGCGAGGATCTCGGAGTCACGACCCCCGCCGCAGCCTAACTCCAGCACGGCTCGATCACTGGATCTCGCGATCACAAGGTCGAGCCAACGGTCAAGCCAGGAGTCACGGTTCATCACGTTGTCTTTGCGGAAGTTACCGCGCGTTACAGATTGCTGAAGTCCGTAACCGATCGCTGCCGAGGGTTGACGTGTAGGCCGGTCGTGTGGAGATAGGCGATCGAACGTTGAACGTCGTACAGGATGCCGGAGATGTTGATCTCCAGCCATCCGCCGTCCTCGTCGTCGAACTCGGCGCGCTTGAGATTCACGACGACACCCTGGTCTCTGCTGATGCGATAGAGTGCGGGGATGCGACCCTGTTCGGGACTGACCGTTGAGATTCGGACGTAGATCGTGTTGGGCTGCGACACCGTGTCTTCCGGCCGCGAGTTTCCGATCGACGTATCTGTGCTGCCTTTTGTCACGCCCATACCGGCAAGGTACGCCTGCGCTTGCGATACCTCGTTGGTTGAGCCTTCCATCTCCACGAGCACGTACCCGTATTCACCGGTGACTCGAGCGCGCCTAACGTTCGTGACCACATTGAATAGCCTGCCCAGCCGCCATAAGATTGGCTGTTCGACTTCATTCTGCCTGGCATTCAGCTCCAAATTGACAACGGGCATGGGGCTCCTCATAAAGACTGGCGTCGTTCGATACGGGCCGGATCGTTGTCTAGCCGCCTGCGATTGCGGGCACGATCGAAACCGCGTCACCGTCGTTCAGGGGCGTGTTCTCACGATCGAGAAACCGGATGTCTTCTTCGTTCACGTAGATGTTCACGAATCGTCGAAGCTCGCCCTTATCGTCTGTGAGGCTTCTGCTGATGCCAGGGAATAGACTCTCCAACTCGGTGATCAAGGTCGCGACGGTGCCCGCCGAAGCCGATATCGTCTCCTGATTATTCGTGAACTTCCGCAAGGGAGTCGGTATCAAAACTTGAACGGGCATCTTGCTCACTCTCCTTGTCGAGTAGCGTCGTCGGACTGGCGCAACGACAAATTATCATACCCGATTCGCACGGCGCCCATTTATTTCATGATGGACGTCTGTTCGCTTTTGCGCGGTAGACAGACTATGCCAGAGCGCCTGCAAGCAGCTTCTCCGTGTGGAGCGCGGCGTCGAGCGAAGCGAGGTTTGGCTGGATCGCCACGGTGCTGCCGAGCTGGCCCACGACAACCTCTTGAGTCTTCAAGCCGTTGCCGGTAATCGCAATGACAACCACGTCGTCCTTCCCGAACCGGCCCTGCTGAGCGAGTTTCCTTGCCACGGAGACAGTCACCCCGCCGGCGGTCTCGGTGAAAATCCCTTCGGTGCGGCCGAGGAGCCGAATGCCGTCGAGAACCTCGTCATCCGAAACGTCATCGGCCCAACCGCCCGATCGGCGTACCGTGTCGATCGCCAGATACCCGTCCGCGGGGTTGCCAATCGCGATCGACTTTGCGATCGTATTCGGCTTCTGTGGCCGAAACACCTCGGAGTTGGTCTTAATGGCGGTCGTGATCGGAGAACAACCCGTCGCCTGTGCGGCGTACATCTTCGTCGGTACGCCGCCATCGATCAGGCCCAGCCGATCGAACTCATTGAGACCTTTGTAGATCTTGCTGATAAGTGATCCCCCGGCGCACGGCACGACCACGTGGTCAGGCGCCCTCCAGCCAAGCTGCTCCGCGATCTCGTAGCCAAACGTTTTCGAGCCATCTCCATAGAAGGGTCGGAGGTTAATATTGACAAACGCCCAGCCGTACTTGCCGCCGGCCTCGGCGCAAAGTCGGTTGACTTCGTCATAGTTTCCACTGACGGATAGCACATTGGCGCCGAAGATGAGAGTGCCCAGCACCTTACCCTGCTCGAGGTCGGAAGGGATGAAGACATATGCCGTGAATCCCCCCTCAGCGGCGTGAGCAGCGACCGAATTGGCGAGATTCCCCGTCGATGCGCAGGCGACGGTATCATAGCCGAACTCTCGCGCTTTGGTCAGCGCGCATGCGACCACACGGTCCTTGAACGAAAGGGTGGGGTGGTTCACCGCGTCATTCTTGATGTAGAGATTGGTCAGGCCGAGCTCTCGCCCCAATCTCTCCGCCTTCACGAGCGGAGTCCAGCCGACGTTCTTGCCGACCGTCGGCGGGCCCTCCACGGGCAGCAGGTCGTGATAGCGCCACATCGACGGGGGGCCGGCCGCGATCTTCTCACGCGAAATCCTCGGCGTGATCTCTTCCCAGTTCAACTGGACTTCGAGCGGACCAAAGCAGAGGTCACAAACGTGAGTCGGACTGACGGGATAGTTCTCTCCGCACTCTCGACACTTGAGCCCCAGCGCCTTCGGCATAATCGTTCCCCTCCGGACTGTTTCGTTCAAAAGTTTCAACCCTGCGACGACAAACAACGCCTCCTGCCACCGTGCGCAAACTGCGCACAGGACGAGAGGCGTCTGCCTTCGTGGTTCCACCTGGTTTCACCGCGTTCTCGCGAATAGCGGCCTCCGCGGGTGCGAGGGGGCGCCCGTTCGGGACCCTGACACCCTAACCCTGTAACGGGAGCCCCCCGGCACCCCTTACTTATCGCGACCACGATTGCGGCCGGAGTTTCAGGGATGCGGCTCAAAGGCCATTTCGGCGGTCTCGCTGGTGCCGGCTCTCAGTTTGCCCGGCTCTCTGTGCCTGCGCTTACCGCGTACTCCACCTTATCGATGCCTGTTGCTTCAATATGGTCGCCCGGACCCAAGTTCCAGGTTCATCTGACGGTTGTCGTACTGATCATTATACAGCGGCACATAGAATCGAGTCAAGCGCGCCCGGTTCATTTTTTCGGAGTCTCAACTAGATTGGTTTCGATTTCCGTGTGTACGGTTACCTTCAGGGCCTGGCCCGTCTGGGGGGTAGGAGGAGCGGTCGAGGCTGCGCCGTTTATCTTGCGCCGCGCCCGGACCGGTTCGGCCGTGTGGGGAAGCATGGGCTTCCCAATAGCTACGTTCATGGTTGTCACGCCTCTGCTGACGGAGCGCACGACGCGACCTTCGGCGATCGCGAAATCGACCTCATCGGTAACGAGCGCCGTGCCGGTCATCGCGCTGACCGCGGCGGACGCCTTCTGGGTCGGCTGAAGCGCGGCATCCAGATATGCGCTGACAGGGGTGGAAATGACGACGTGAAGTCGCGCTGTCCGATACTTGCCTATGTTCTCCACGCGAACGAGCGTGGTCTTGATCGTACTTGACGCGGCACCAGTAACGCCCGGAATCTTCATCTGATCTGTCCATGTCTGACCGACGTGGACGGGCTTTTTAGGAAGAATTACGCCCTGCATGCTGAGCAGGCCCTGCCCAAGCATTGCGCTGAACATAGGGTTGCCGGAGGCGACTTCCGTTGGTCGCTTGATGCTGATAAGCGTGCCCTGAGCATCGTAGGTCATCAGCACCGGCCGGGTGTCGTTCGTCAGGATTTGCGGCTGCCCCGGAATCGTATTCTGCCCAGTCGTGGTGACGTCAAGCTCGCCGCCGCCGCCGGAGTCAACCTGGCGAACTCTGACCTCCTGCACTGCGGTAACTGTAAAAGAAGGCCCGGCCGAACCGACGGCGGGTGGCGATGCCGGCTTGGAGTTCGCCGGTGTCGGCAGCGTAAATCCGAGCTGCATGTTCGTCTGGTATTTGAAGGTGTCGCCGGCCCTAAACTTCATCTGTAATAGATGTGCCGCGGCGTCTGGCGTGTCACCATGCGCGGACTGCTGGAGGTTCACACCGAGTAGTACAATCGAGCTGAGGAGCAGGACTCTCCCGCGCTTCCGATTGCGACTGTCGGGGTGCGGCCCCTCCATGCTGTAGAGAGATCCGGTCAACTACTTTGAGCTTTCGGACGACTTTGCCGTCGCTCCAACTCGGTCCTTCGGCGCCACGGCGCCATGTTTGATCGCCGGCGCGTGTTTTAGGGGCGGAGTAAAGGGCGTCACGGTCAGCCGGGCAGTAATATCGATATCGGTGATCTCCTGCTTTCCGGGCTGCTCCGGATCCGGAAGCGTTCGCTTAAGATTAGCGGTAAGCGCCATGTGCGAGCTCTCCATGCGTCCCCCAACGCCCGGTCCGTTCGGAGCCGGATCCGCGGACCCTACAAGGTGAGAAGTGGCGCTTAAGCTGACCTTGCCCACGAGCGACCCGACCACATCCGCGACCTTGTCGGTCGAGTTGCCCTCTTTGTCGAGCTTACTGTCGACGAAAGATGCCGCCTGTTGAGACACGATGGCGGTTACAGAGGCTCCCGCAGCGCTCAACGACAGCAGGTGGCCCGTATATACCGTCTTACCCGGCTTACTGCCAAGGAGCCCGTCATCGAACGTCCACTCCTCACCAGATTTTACAGGCTTATCGGCGAAAATAACGGGAGCAGTCACGAGAAACAGCTTACGCAGGTCGATACCCAGATCGATCTTGAGGTTAGATGCATCGCCGCCCTTTATACTAACGATTGCGCCGTTTGGCCTAAATGTCGCCGTCGCATTGAAGATCTTCTGGACCTGGGCAAGTCCGATGGGATACTCCGCGACACTCGACGGATCCACCTTTCCGTCGGCTCCGGGCTCCTTTTCGAGGACGCCAAGAGTCGCGTTCTCCACGTTGAATTCGACATCCGCGCCCTTTTCCGACACCTTTTTCACCGTCGCTGCATAGTCGAGCAGAGTCATCAGGTGGATTGGCGGGCTTCCCGCCTTCGCGAACGGCGGGAAGTGGCCGGTAAACAGGCCCAACACCTTATATCGGCGTACGTCGCCAACACGATATTGATACGTTAGACGCATGGGTGAAGTGACCGGCTTAACGTTAGCGCCATAACCGCGCGGCGTCGAGCCGCTTCCGGCGCCGACCGGTACCGCGGCGCGTGCCGTCGTCAATCCCAACGCTACGATTCCGCAGAGCGCCGCCGCCCCGTACGGTAGTCGCAGACGAGACCCAGACATGGACGCTCGTGGTGATGATCCCTGGTTCGAAGACAACTTGAAGCTCCTCATGGCGAAATTCCGGTTCGCCAATCCACTACATTGGACGCGCAGCACTTTTGTCGCCGACAGTCAGCGCGTGGCAGCGGTCGACTTCCAGTGTCCAGTATACCCGGTCATATCGAGACGTGAAGGCGCTGCGAGTGCGGCGAACGAGCCGACAATACGTTTGACACGGTCAATGGGACCATGATACAATGTCCGACGGCGTTGCCGTTAACGAGCTGATCCAGGTCCGTCCTTTGGTCAAGCGGGCGTTTCGAGGGGATCGATTACCGGCCCTTCGCTAGCGGGCAGGTTTCGCCTCCGGCAACCGATACCGTGATTCTAACCTCCATGTCGCCTTCAGGATCGGCTAACGTGATACAAGACACCATCGTAACAACAGTCTTACTGGAAACATGCTCCCCGGTGATCGCGGGTGCGGAGCGGGCGCTAGGGGCGCACATGCCGACAGCTGGCGGTCTGCACAAGTCACTGACGGCCGGAGCGGCGATCGGCTGTAGCGCAGTCCAGCTGTTCACGAGCAGCCCGCGCCAGTGGAAAGCGCCACCCTTGGCCGAAGCAGACATTGCGGCGTTCCATAAGGCGCGCGAGGATACCGGCATTGAATTCGCGGTCGCACATGACTCGTACCTTATTAACCTTGCGGCGCCTTCCGAGGAGGTACTCGCTCGATCGAAGGGAGCATTCCGAGCGGAGCTCGACCGAGCCGAACAGCTCAATCTCTCCTGGGTGGTTACGCACATGGGCGCACACCTCGATCAGGGTGAGGATGAGGCGTTCGATCGGCTCATTGCAAGCCTTGCACAGGTTCTCGAAGTCACGGACGGGCTCGGTTATAGAGTTGGGATCGCCTTGGAGACGACCGCAGGTCAGGGTACGGGTCTTGGCTGGAGATTCGAACAGCTCGGCCGCGTGCTTTCAGGCGTCGGCGCGCATCCGCGCCTCGGCATCTGTCTTGACACGTGTCATATTTTCGTCGCGGGCTACGATATTCGAACTCCGGAGACGTATGAGGCGACTCTAGCGGAGTTCGAATCCGCCGTGGGCCTCGACCGACTCAAGGTGATCCACGCTAATGACGCCAAGAAACCACTCGGCTGCCGAGTCGATCGCCATGAGCACATCGGCCAGGGAGAGATCGGCCGAGAGGCGTTTGCGCGCCTAGTTACCGATCCACGGCTACGCTCTATTCCCGTAATTATTGAAACTCCCGATTCCGAGACGATGCATCCCGTCAATCTCTCTATGCTCCGGCGAATGTCTACCGGTGAGGGTGACCCGCTTAGCGTGACCGTTCACCTTTTCGGCCATTATGCCGATTTCGTCTGTGGGGAGCCTGTGCAGCTCACGGTGTCGGCAGGCGCGACCGTCCGAGATGTCGCCGTGCTGCTTGCGAAACGCGACGACCGTCTCGCATCACTAATCGACCACTGCCGGTTCGCTGTTGATGAAGAGTATTCGACGCTGGATTGCCTCATCAAGGACGGCTGTATCGTGGCGGCTCTGCCGCCTATGAGTGGGGGATAGGAGATGGCCACTGCCGTAGTGGATGAGTCGTCGATCGATGTCCCATCACTCGAGACAAAGGTTTCCGGAGTTGCTAATGGCGCGGTCTGCACGTTTGCAGGTCAGGTTCGGGAGAACTCACGAGGAAGGCTGGTCGAGTACCTCGAGTACAGAGCGTATGCCTCCATGGCGATCAAGCAAATGCTACGCATTGCCGAGGAGGCGGAGGCCAGATGGGGCTGCCAGGTAGCCATTCAGCACCGAATTGGACGCATCGAGCTCGGAGAGGCCAGCGTGGTGATTGCGGTCGGATCGCCGCATCGCGCGGAGGCGTTCGAAGCCTGCCGGTGGTGTATCGATACTCTCAAGGAGACGGTGCCGATTTGGAAGCGCGAGGTCTGTCCGGACGGCTCCTTTTGGATCGAAGGTGAGGACGCGCTGAGCGCGGAGGGATGACGCGTCGTGCGGTCATCGTCCTCAATCCAACGGGAGGGAGAGGACAGGCGGGCAGGCGGCGGGCTGAGCTTGAGCGACTGCTCCGCGACGCCGCTACGCAGCGGCCTGCATGCGCCCTGAAGTGGGAGATTGTGGAGAGCAGCTCTGCCGGAGCGGCGACACAAATCGCCGCGCGCAGTGCCGAAACTGGTGCGACCATTATCGCCGCCGCGGGAGGCGATGGGACGCTCAATGAGGTTCTGAACGGCGTCATCGGCACGGGTGCCACGTTAGCGCTTCTGCCGCTTGGCACCGGCAACGACTTCTCGCGGACCGCCGGTCTTTTCGGCAGCCTGCGTCTCGCCGTGGAAACTCTCTTCGATGGTCTGGACAGGCCCATCGACGTAGGACTCGTTAATGGCCGATACTTTCTGAACGTCGCGGGGTGCGGGTTCGATGCGGTCGTAGCGGCGCGCGCCAATCATGGGCCGAGATGGCTTCGCGGCGCGCCATCGTACGTATTGGCGCTGCTGCAGACGCTCGCCAGGTTCCGGCCCGCGGATGTGGTGCTGACTCTCGACGGGGAAGCGAGCGCAAGACGGCTGATGCTGTGCAGCGTCGCGAACGCTCAGACCTATGGCGCCGGCATGCGCATTGCGCCCGACGCCATGCTGGATGACGGACTATTCGATGTCTGCATTCTCGGGGCAGCAGGAGTCGTGGAGTTCATCCTGGCCTTCCCCCGCGTCTTTAACGGCACCCACGTCGCTCATCCAAAGGTGACGATCCTGCGCGCAAGCTGCGTCCGCGTCGAAAGTAGTA
Source organism: Chthonomonadales bacterium (assembly GCA_038211235.1). Classification (GTDB taxonomy): domain Bacteria; phylum Armatimonadota; class Chthonomonadetes; order Chthonomonadales; family Chthonomonadaceae; genus DATGJU01. The sequence continues at coordinate 8,529 of JBBQVV010000218.1, forward strand.
GCCCGCTGCCCCTTCTGGTTGACGGAGAGGTGATCGGCGCAACTCCAGCCGAATTCACGATTCAGCCCTCGGCGATCCGGTTTCTATTTCCTCAGCCGCAAGCGCGATCAGCGGCGCCCTGACCGTCAAACCCGATAGACCGGAAGCTTCCACGGTTTACGATACTCACGGGCATAGGAGTTCGCCGCGCGTCCAGCTTTCCCGACGAGATCCATCCGCTCCTTGCTCCACTCCAGCGTCTCACCCACCTCGTACGCGGCATTACAGAGGTGGCAGACGATGGTAGTTTGTGCCATGGACGCCAGGTGTGACCGAGGTTGCTGACGAGATTTCAGGCAGTCGACCCAGTTCTCCCAGTGGTTGTTGGTGTGCGGGGTTCGCTCCTTGGGCAGCATCGTGCCGTCCTTGTCCAGGATCTCCCAGCCCCCACGCCATGCCCGCACCGTCTTGCCCTCCGCGCCGACGAACTCCACACCCTGTTCGGGCCGGTCAGGAAAATCGCGGCCGGTCTGCCAGTGTAGGATCCAATCCGGGTCCTTGAAGCGCATGATTGCCTGTACGGTGTCCGGGAACTCCCGGTCATCGTCTGGGAAGGCGAACTTGCCGCCGTAGCAAGTGATTTGCGTCGGCATCGGCAGATCCGTGTCCTTGCTCATTGCCAGCAGAGCCATGTCCATCATGTGGACGCCCCAGTCGCCGGTCTTCCCGGTGCCATAGTTCGTAAACCAGCGCCAGTTATAGTGCACGTGGTTGTCGGCATAGGGAATCCATGCGGCGGGCCCGTTCCACATGTCGTAGTTCAGTGTGGAAGGCACCGTCGATGACTTCTTGTGCCCGGCCAGTTTGCCGTCGGTGCTCCAGGCGCGACACAGCACAATCCTGCCGATCTTGCCCGCCCGGACGTATTCGATCGCGCTCTGGAATTCGCTCGTGCTACGCTGCCAGGTTCCAACTTGAACGATCTTCTTGTGATGCTTTACGGCCGCGTCCATCGCCTTCGCTTCGGCAATGTCGTGTGAGATCGGCTTCTCGCAGTAAGCATCCTTGCCGGCCTCCACCGCGTGGATCAGGTTAAGACAGTGCCAGTGGTCCGGGCTGCCGATGATGACAGCGTCGATATCCTTGCGCTCGAGCATCTTTCGGTAGTCGCCATAGATTGCCGGCTTCTTGCCGTATTTGGTCTCTACACGCGTGATGTCCCTGGGCATTCGGGCGGTATCTACATCGCATAGCGCCGCGACGTCGATTCCAGGAATCTCCATCAGCTGCCGCATGTCCTCGGCGCCCATGCCTCCGCAGCCGATGAGCCCGAGCACTATTCTGTCGTTCGCGCCCACCGCTTTAACGGGCTGGTTGGACGCCGCGCCCGCACCTACAGCCGCAAGTCCCATACCCGCCGCTCCTGAGGCTGCTTTGCCCAGAAACTCTCTCCGCGTAACGGCCTCTATCTCTTTTGTCACGATGTTTTCGCTCCTTTCGAGGGAACCTTACGGGCACGCGTCCTGGCTCTTGCCTGGAATTCTAGAACCGGTCGGTCTCCACCTGGAGACGTATCCGACGGAGGATTGCCGCTGCTCGCTCGCAAGCCTCTTCACTTCCGGTATAGGCGATCGAGCGACCGCGCGTGTGAGCCTCAACCATGATCGCGATGCATCGCTCGAATGGATAGCCTGTAGCCTTTTGGACCTGCGCGACGACTTCATCGGCGTTGTGGACGTCGTCGTTGTACAGGACGACCACATAGGGCCCGGCATCACTCGTGATCTCATCCTCGCGAGCATCCGGCAGATCGCGTGTTTGCACGAGCGGCTCGATACCGCCCGGGGCTGAAGCCATAATGCGTTTTCTCCTTGGTCCGATGCGCCTGCGCTTTGAAAACGCGCGAACACGGGAAAAGTATATCCTTATGTCTGTTATCCTGTCAAGAAAGTCGCCAATCGCGAGTTTCCGCGGGAGACCCAACCGTACCTGGACGAAGACAGGGTCATTCAATTCTCGGTGTTTAGGGCCACGACGGACTAAAGTCCTTCGCTATATGGCCTGCGGCCCAGTGTCCCTAGGACACAAATGCCTCTCTTGCGACCACGTTGCTAGAACTGAATGACCCTGGGACGAAGACGCTGCGGGAGGACTCTTGGCGCCGGACGCGTAATTGACTCACATTAATCCTTAACCAGAGGAGGTTACCGATGCATGACCATCTAATCGACCGGGCGGGCGAGTGCCCCGACTGCGACACACTGGCTGGGAGGGAGGAGTCCCGAGTAAGCCGCCGCGACTTCCTTCGAACGGTGGGAACGACCGTTGGCGGCATCGCTGTAGCGACTGCGTTCGCCGGAGTCGGCACGGCTCACGGGCAGGCGGCCGCAACGGCTTCCAAGCCTGAAACGCTGGTAAAGACTTTCTACCACTCCCTGACCGCAAAGCAGAAAGAGCTGATCTGCATGGGCTGGGACGATCCGCTCCGAAGCAAGGTACAGGCGAACTGGGCGATCGTGAAGCAGAACATCAGCCAGCTCTTCTCGCCCGACCAACAGGAGCTGCTCCATGGAATTCTCCGGGGCCTTACGACCGACGAATGGTACCCTAAACTGCTCGCACAGATGAAAGACGACGCGGGCGGATTCGACAACTACTATGTGGCGATGTTCGGCGATCCCGAGCAGAGCAAGTTCGAATGGGTGATCACCGGGCGGCACTGTACGCTGCGAGCGGACGGTCACTCGAACGCGAACGCCGCCTTTGGTGGTCCGATATTCTACGGGCATGCAATAAAGGACACCGAGGACGCCGGGCACCCGGGCAATATCTACTGGGAGCAAGGTAGGCGCGCCAACGCGGTCTTCCAGTCGCTGGACGGAAAAGAGCGAACCGTGGCGTTATTCGACAAGGCGCCGGTGGAGAGCACGATCACCCTGCAGGGCGCGGAGGGTCACTTCCCGGGTATTGCCATAGGAGAGCTGTCTCCGGACAAGAAGGCGCTGGTAAAGGGAGTGATGCACGATCTGCTCTCGCCATACCGGCCTGCCGACGCGAGAGAGGTCATGG
>JBBQVV010000219.1:0-11485 GCA_038211235.1 Chthonomonadales bacterium
ACGCACTCTTGACAGCGGAATCCACGCGCATATTCATGCCGGATTCGCTGCGCAGACAAGAGCGGAATCGAGGCGCGCATCCTGTCGGAATGAACCCGCTTTTTCCTGCGGAATCAAGGCGCGCTTTCAGCGGAATGCGCAGGCGCGCCAGTTCTTTACGGGAGAGGCTTGGGGCTACGGGCTAACGACGTCAGCCGGTGCCGCCGCCCATTCAGCTTCCTTCGGTTTCTACACACCCAGGGGCTTTGAGAATCGGCCTGGATATCAGGAATCGGGATTCTTCTGGGATGTCGCTCGAGATTCGGGACTTCAGATTATTGGCGCGGGCGTCTTTAAATGCGTGGCCGGTGCAGGTGGGAAATATAATCTGGCGAGCAAGGCTGCGTCCTGGTGGGGCAAGGGCGCTGAGAATTACGAGGCGTGGTCCAGACTCGGACCTAGGCAGAAAATACTGTACGAGATCGGACAAAAGACGCTTGCGAGTGGCAATTGGGGTCGCCTTCCGGCCGACGCCGACGCTTTAGAAAAGGGAGCGTTGCTTTTAAAGATGCAAAGAGCTAAGGCATTCGGAATCGAGTCCATTCTCGGGTATCGTCCAGGGCCGGATTCTGTCAACACGTTTCTTACAGGACCGACCCCCGCCGTAATCCGGGCGGCACGTTACGCATCACTTAACGCGTTCCTTGGTTGGGAAGCAAAGAGGCACCCTCTAAACTGGAACCGGTAGGCGGCCTTGAAGGGCGGGAGTCTCGGCAGGTATGGGCGCAGGCATCTCGTTTAGCTGCTCGGTTTGCGGGCGGAGTAACGCCGGTAGCGGGGCGGGAGGACGGAGCAGGATCCCTGCAATTGGTGCGCGGACAGAATGCAATTTGATGGGCAGAAGCGTTAACTGTATAAACTGTTTCTGGTATTGCACTATTGTCGGCGCAGCGCTTTGGGTTGCTAGCCTTGTGAATGTCCACATGGGCTTGTTTTGGGCGATCGTAGTCGCCATAGTAATTGCGCTTGTGTCGCCCTTAATAGTCAACAGTTGCTTGGCTGCACTGACGTGGGCATTGGACCGAACGGTTCCAACGTTTCCGACATGTGAGAAGGGAGTCTGCGATCGGACTAGGTATGAGTGGACTGGCAACGACGCCAACGGCGGAGACATGTTTCGCTGTAAATGCGGCCAAATTTACGTCCGACGTGGTCGCCAATTTATGAAGCTACTGGAAAACGGCACCGCCACTCCGTTTCGTATCCGCAATATGTTGGGCCGGTGGAAGCGTGACGACGCTGCGAAATAGGGCGGACTCAGCGTTGCGGACCCGGTTCCGGTGATCACCGGGCGAATCGCCGAGCAGATCATGGCCGACTTTCCTTCCGTCACCCAAAACGATATTGAGTTCTTCTCTGCCGTTGGAAACACCCTCTAACCTCACCCTAATGATCAAGAAACTCCCCCACTCCACGACAATCAAAGGACACTTCGATGGCACCGTGGTGGTGCTCGAAGAACCAGCGCCAGTCTCCCACGCGGTATCGGTAACCGTAACGTTCTCGCAGGGAAATCGTGTGCCAGCTCCTTCCATGGTGCCGACTTTCGACCCGCAAACGAGTATCAGGCATAACAGGAGAGTGACCGGCAGTCTTTGCGGGCCGTCGCGCGTCACAGATTCCCCACGGAGAATCGAAACCGTTGCAGACCAAAGGTTAGTCATGGTTACCTGAACAGGTGTTGAGCCGTGTAGATCAGCGCTTCAAAGAAGCTCGAGCTGCGCGGTCGCAACCAGGTGAAGGCGTTGCTTGGGGCGCCAAGGAAGGGCCGCAGTACCCAGGCCATTTGCGCGCCGACGAGGCCGAAAACCAGAATCCAGATTCGAAAGACCGTCAGAACGTCGCGGATAGATCTGCCGGGAGGCGACACACTATGGTGACCGGCAGCAGATCCGAGGTCAGGCGTAGCTGGAACTCCGCTAACTTCAAGCAGTTCCGCCCGGGCGATAGGCTCCGCCGCCGCAATGGCTTCACTTAGACGGCGGAGCGCGACGAGTACGCACCTCAGGCCGAAGAATCCGGCAACCGAATAGAAAACGACATTCAACAGGACCATAAAGGCGTAGCTGGTCGTGCTCGCCGAGAAGAATGCGACAATTGGTCCCAGCGATGCCAGAACCGTCAGCATGATCGTCAGCGCTATAACCAACAGACGCACCACGGACAGGATGGAAAGCCGTGATCCTACGAGAGCGTTGAATACGTAGAGTGAGGGAAAGGTGATCGCGAGAGTGAGGAAGAACAGGACGGGCACCTTAATTGTCGTCGCCACGATCTGAAGGAGCGGCATGCTGGTCCTCTGGAACGCCGCAAAACTGCCCATGCACAGCCCATATGCACCACCCAGCACGATCCCGATCACGACAAGTCCGCTCACAGGCTGCTCGATAGCGCCGCCGCGCAGCGCCATCGACCGCATCACATCTCCTCGAAGCACTCTGTCGAGCTGTTTCAGCCAGGGCAACATCGTATTAATCACTTTCTTGGCCGTGCGGCTTGAGATCCATCACCGTCAATGCAGGACGTCCGGCAGCTTGTCGAGTGCGGTCCTGGCAACCGTGAGCGTCTCCCGTGCAACGCAGGCCGGGTTGAAGTGCTCGATAGCAAGTATCTTCACGCAGCCATTGTACTTTGTAGTACGAAGTACTTCTTCAAGCAGAGAAGCGCCGTCAGAAGATTATACGCGATCCGCGTCCACAATGGTTTCACGATTTTATATGAATGGACGGATCCGTAGGGAGTGCAGACCGAACGGCATCCCCAGCCCCGTACTACGGGCGGGGCTGGGGATGCCGTGCTCTTGTGCCTTGCGTGCGGATCGTTTGTACGGCAAAGTGGCCGTGGATAGGCGTCAGGGGATACGTGTTACGGGCTGGGGCGAAAGGAGCGTGGGCGGCGCAGATTGGCGTGATGAGCACAGGGGAAGCGGCGACATATCGCGTACGGGCGACCGGTAAAATCCGTGCGGCGCCATTTCGCGCGCACGCCAACGGCCGGGTCTCGTGGCCGAAACTAGAAGGATTACACGGACTTTGCGCCGGGTATGGCGGAGTAGTTGATCCGTCTAATCCTTCTTGAACTGTCAAGGACCGACCGTGAACCGGTTACCTGTCTCTACGTATTTCGCCTGGTTGACGATCACGGCCCGGCCATGTGCGCTCGCCGGGTCGCATTCGGCGAAGGTGATGAGCACCCGCCCCCGTCGTGATCACGACCGTTCGGTTGACCTCATCCCAGCGTACTTCCGCGCCGAGCGCCTCGCTGAGGAACCGCAGAGGAACAAACGTGTGGTCCTGTATCATCTGTGCGGGCGTGTCGAGCGCGACAGGGTTGCCGTTGACAAGCGCCCTGCGCGCGCCGATCCTTAACCGTATGTCCGTCGTCGCAGTGCTCGCCCTCACCGTCTCGGTTGCGTTGTTGAAGGAGATGTCTGCTCCGAGTTTCTCCAGCACTCCACGAATGGGAACCATCGTCCGTCCCTCGATCTGCTGCGGCCCAATGTCCGCGAACTGGACGGGCTGACCATTGATCGTGACGGCGATATCTCCTTCGCGAATAACCTGTGCGCGGGCCATTCCCGCTGAAAGCAGGATAGCGGCCGCGCCGCCGAATCCGGCAATGTGTCCGATGGACAACCTGTTGGTGATGCACTTCATTTGTCTGCTCCGTAAATGCTGCCGAGGCTTCTGTCGCTACTCTGCTGCGGTGCGGCGACTCCGGCCTCGGCAGCTCAAAATCGATTCTAGTGGCTTCGGAAGCAACGACGCGGAAGTCCTGTCGAATGTTCCCGTAGTGCCGGATGCCGACGATCTTGCGGATGTAGTAATCGTTGATGGGACAGAGGGACGAAGTAGCCAAGAGGGACGGGCAACTGCCGTTGTGTGCGACGCCGGGTCACTTCGATGTGTGCTGTCGATATGGAGTAGGGGCCATACGGAACGAGGGAGCCGCGCCAACGGCGCGCCTCCCTCGACTATTACCTCACGCAGGTTGAATGGAGGTTCGGGCTACTTCGTCTTGCCCGCGTTGACGGATTTCGAAGAGCTGCCGGAGGCGGTTCCGGCTCCGGCAGCCACTGCCGTACCTGACGAGTTGCCACCGGCGGCGCCCGATGCCGCGGTTCCGCTTGCCCCGGTCGCCGATGTTCCGCTGGAGTTCTGGGCGCAGCCCAGCCCAATGGAGGCGAATAGCGTGACGAAGACAATCGCAATTGAAAGTCGCGATATACTGATTCGAATTGGTGACATCTGGTTATCGTCTCCGCTTGCGGCCGATGCGCGCGTCAGGGATTGTGGATTGCGGCCAGCTCCTTGCAGCCGTTCGGATCGTTGCTGCCATCGAACGCGCTGATGTAGGTGCAGATGTCCGGAACTACCTGGCTGGTTTGGCCGTTGAAGCCTGCGACTGTATCGTTGATGGTGACCAGAGACTTGTTGAAGTGGTAGGCTTTGGCATGGCCGTCGCAGTAGACCACGTTATTGCCGCCGGAGTGGCGCGGCCAGTTCTGCTTTCGCGTACTTGCACAGGTGTCCCCAGGGCTGTCAAGACCCTTGTCTTGAAGATCAGTGAGGCCAAGCCCCGCGACAACGGTGTCCGCAGTGTCGCCGAGGAGGATCAGCGAGCCGGGCGCGCCCATCGCCGCGAGGGCGATACCGCCGAGGGCTGTTCCCCGGTAGTAGGCCGTTACGCTGTGCCCATTCACCGTAATCTGGTACGGATCGCCGTCGGCGTGCGGCGTTGCCTGCCGGCGCGTGACGCCGGTGTCGTTATTCCAAAGGAATCCCGTGTTGTAGCCATAGCCCCACGCGTTGGTTTCCCCCGTTGGATTATTGATGTGGCCGGGCAGGAAATCGGGATTACCGCATGCCGAGGCGAGGCCCGCCATACTCGCGGTGTACGAAGGGCAGAAGAGAATCTGCAGGTTTTTGATGTAGGGCTGCACGTACCAGTTGAACTCGCCGGGAAAGCCGTAAGACCACGAGGTGACGGTGACCTCGTCGTAATCCTGCCAGTACATCTGATGGGCCAGACCGAGCTGTTTCGTGTTTGAGAGGCAGCTTGTCTGGCGAGCCTTCTCCCGTGCCTGCGCAAACACGGGAAACAGAATTGCCGCCAATATCGCGATGATCGCGATGACGACGAGCAGTTCAATGAGGGTAAATGCCGATCGTTTCACGGATATATTCCTCCACGACTCCCCCGATGCGATGAATCTCGATGGTGGATTGTACCCCAGAATCGCCAGACGATCATCACCGGGCGACCATAGCGTCCGCAACGAGCGAGGACACATCCGTGTGGGGCGCCAGTGGGATCGTGAAGGAGAAGGTGCTGCCTTCATGCGGGACGCTCTCAACCCTTATGTCGCCGCCGTGCGCAGCGACGGCAAGTTTGCAATAGGCCAGGCCCAGGCCGGTACTCAACCTTCGACCGCCATGTCGCGACTCCACCTGCCCGAACTTCTCGAAGATACGCTCGAACGCTTCGGCGGGAATGCCTTCGCCTGTGTCGCTGACGGAAAACAGCAGTGATCCGCCGATCACGTCGAGGCGGACGTCGACCTTGACTGCGCCGCCCGCGGGGGTGAACTTGATGGCATTACCCAGCAGATTGACCAGGATGCGGCGAAGCTTGGTTTCATCTCCCTGGAACGAGGGCACATCCGCGGCGATCCGCGTTACGAGGGACAGGTTCTCGCTTGCGAAGAGCGAGGCCACTTGATCGGCGGCGCCGGCGACAAGGTCGGCGGCATCCAGCACGGCGTACTCAAGCTGCATCGCGCCGGATTCCATTTTCTCCACGTCCAGCAGGTCGTTGATCATGCCCAGTAGCGACTCTCCCCCTTCGGTCGCGATGGCGACCATCTCGCGCTGAATCTCATCCAGGTCGCCGACGACCGCCAGCGTCTGAATGCCGGATATGAGCGATGTCAGGGGTGTTCGAAGATCGTGGACGATCATATGAGTCAGGTCGTCCCGCAACTGTTCAAGCTCCTGCAGCCGCGTGTAGTTCTGCTGCAACTGTTTGAAGAGTCGCACTTCGCTGTCGTGCGCTCTCTTTTTCGCCAGGCAGGCGCCAATACGCGCCTTCAGGAGAGTCGGGTCGAACGGCTTCGGCAGATAGTCCTCGGCGCCCATTTTGATGCACCGCACAAGGCTATCCAGTTCGTCCACCGCTGAGATCATGATGACCGGGATGTGGCGCAGAGTCTCATCGGCCTTCAGCTCCTGTAACACCTCATAGCCGTCCATATCCGGCATCATGACGTCGAGCAACACCAGGTCGAACGCACGCCTCCGCACAGCGTCCATCGCCTGGCGTCCATTTTCGGCCATGGCAACGGCATAGCCCTGCCGCTCCAGGCGGCGTGACAGCACATCGCGATTCATCTCGTTGTCGTCGACCACCAGAATCAATGCCGGCGATTGGAGTGGCTCCGATGGGTCGATCGATGCGGCTGTGCTTGAGTCTGTGTTCCACCTGTCCGGCGGACCGGCCGAAATCGAACCGCCATTCCGGGTCATTGCATCCGGATCTGGGGCCGTACCGCTGCTCAACATCGTTAGTAGCTGGTGTCCGGCCGCCCCGATCCTCTGCAGGTCTGGAACGAAATCCGTATTTCCTTGCTCCCGCGCCCGTTCGGTCAGCATCTCGCTGTAGCCGATAATGTGATTGAGAGGCGTGCGCATGTCGTGGAGAGTTGTCGCCGACAGCATAATCCCCGGCGCATCGACTTCCGAGAGTTGTCGTTCGGTCACTTAGATTGTCCTGCGGCCGCATCGGAAAGCACCGCCTCGATTTTCTTCAACAGGCGTGGCAACTCAACAGGCTTGGTGTCGTAGTCGTCGCATCCCGCCTCGATGGCCTTGTCTCGATCGCTCGACATAGCGTGCGCCGTGAGCGCGATGACCGGTATGAGCCGCGTGACCGTTCCGGCTTTGAGGCGGCGAGTCGCTTCCCACCCATCGAGAAGTGGCAGACTCATATCCATCAGGATCAGGTCCGGCGACTGGCTAGCCGCCATTTCCAGACCGCTTTCGCCGTCCACGGCGAGGATCACCTCGTAGCCGCGTCTTACAAGGCGGCGAGAGAGCATGTCGCGGTTCGTCTCGTTGTCTTCAACCAGCAGGATCTTAGACATGGTGCGTCACCTTCGCGATTTCATCCAACCCGGCTTCGCCCTGCCTGCCATTACGTTTGATCGGCGCTGCCCAGTCCGTCAACAGATCGCGAACCTGGCACATCAACTCGTCGCGCGAGCAGCCGCCCTTGTCGAGTATCGTATGTACGTTGCCGTTGAGACGGATCAACTCTTCCTTGGTTAGGTCTTTGGCTGTCAGCACGACGATAGGGATCGAGCGCCAGCCGGGACGACGGTGCAGTTCCGCGGCGAACTCGAATCCGTCCATTTCAGGCATCATTAGATCGAGCAAGATCAATGCAGGGCGGTTTTGGGCGACTTGCGTCAATGCAACTCGCCCGTTTGCGGCTTCACTGACCGCCCAGCCGGCTTTCTCCAACATCGAGCGCATCATCTGGCGCGTCGTGGCGTCGTCTTCGACTAGCAGAACCGGGCACGGCGGGTGCGGGCAACTGTACTTCTTCAAGACCTTCGCCAGGAGCTTTCGATCGGTCGGTTTCGTAATGTAGTCGGCTGCGCCCAACGCATATCCTCGCTTCTTATCATCCACCATGGTCAGCATGATGACGGGAATGTTGCATACCGACGGGTCGGCCTTGAGCATCGACAGCACGGTCCAGCCATCGAGGTCAGGCATCATTACGTCCAGGGTAATTGCGACCGGCAGAAGGCGACGCGCCAGTCGCAGGCCCTCCGTACCCTCGCTCGCCGCCTGGACTTTGAAGCCCTCACTAATGAGAAACCGGCACATGAGGTCGCGTTGCACCGCATCGTCGTCGATAACCAACACGCTGCTGCCGATTGGCGGGAGGGCTCCGGGCTCCTCGTCCGCACCCGTGACTGCAAGATGGGATTCGAGTGGAACGGCGGGTTCATCGTCGAGCTGGTCAATCACTCCGACAATCGCCGGCACTTTGATCGTGAACGTACTGCTTTCGCCAGGGACGCTGTTGACGGTCACGTCACCGCCCATCATCTGGCAGAAGCGCCGTGTCAGTGCGAGCCCCAGGCCGGATCCTCCGAACTTGCGTGTGGTGGAGGTGTCCGCCTGGCTGAAGGTCTGGAACAGCTTTACGAGTTGCTCGGCAGTCATTCCTATGCCCGTGTCCGATACCCGGAACCAGATCCACTCGTGATCCTCCATGGTTTCACGAGACGCCTGCAGCGAGATTGAGCCTTCTTTTGTGAACTTTGCGGCGTTCGACAGCAGATTGAAGAGACTCTGTCGCATTTTGGTCATGTCGGCGTGCATCGTGCCAAGATCGGCGGGGCAATGCACCCGCAGCGTGTTGGTGTTGGCCGCGACCAGAGGCCGTATGGTCTCCACGACTTCCTCGATGAGAGCCGGTACGCTGAAGGTTTCAAGATACAACTCCATCTTGCCGGCTTCAATCTTCGAGATGTCCAGGATGTCATTGATGAGCGACAGCAGTTGTTTGCCGGCAACGTGAATCCGCTGCAGATCCGGCAGGAAATTCTGCACATCCTGATCGATGGCCTCTTCCTGCAGCATCTCCGAGTACCCAAGTATGGCGTTGAGTGGTGTGCGCAGCTCGTGGCTCATGTTGGCAAGAAAGAGGCTCTTTGTGCGGTTCGCGACTTCCGCGGTCTCCATTGCCTTGACCACCTCTTCCTCGGCGCGCCTTCGCTCCGTCACATCTTCCATGGCCAGGACCAGCAGCTCGCCGTGGTTGCCAGCCTTGAGCTTGCGTGCGTTCAGGAGCATCACGCGGCGGCCGATGACCGGAAACATGTGCTCTAGCTCGAAGTCGCTGAAGACCGAGTTCTTGGGAACGATATCTTCGAGCAGTGTCCGAAGCGCGGGAATATCCCACTGACCGTTACCCAGTTCGTAGATGAGATGGCGCTCGGTCTCTTCGGCCGTCACCTTGAAGGTTTGATAGAAGGCGCGGTTGGCGGAGTGCACGCGTAAGGTGGTATCCAACATCAAAAGTGGCTCGCGCACGGTATCGACGATGTTCTGAGAGAAGGTTTCGATTGCCTCCAGGTCGGCGGCCGCTTTAGCCACCTCTTCCTCGGCGCGCCTTCGCTCCGTCACATCTTCCATGGCCAGGACCAGCAGTTCCCCGTGATTTCCCGCCTTAAGCTTGCGTGCGTTCAGCAGCATTACGCGACGGCCGATGACCGGAAACGTATGCACCAACTCAAAGTCGTTGAAGACGGAGCTCTTTGGAACCACGTCCTCGAGCAGTCTTCGCAGATCGGGAATATCCCACTGCCCGTTTCCTAATTCGTAGATGAGATGGTGCTCGGTCTCTGCTGCCGATACCTTGAAGGTCTGATAGAAAGCCCGGTTGGCCGAGTGTACGCGTAAGGTGGTATCCAGCATCAGTAGGGGTTCGCGCACCGTGTCGACGATGTCTTGAGAATAGGTTTCGAGTGGCATAATAGGCAGACGCAGACATTCGGGGTAAGTTCCGGACAATTGTTAGAAGTAAACCCAGGGCAATGAGACTCCAGGATGGCCGTCTCTCAGAATCTGTAACTCATGATCGTTGCCGTTAGGAACGTCGTCCTCTGGAGTATTCCAACCGATGCCGCTGAATAACAGCCAGGCAGGCAACAGATGAAGACGGAGTCGGCCGAGGCAAGAGACGGAGGCATACCAATGAACCCCGGCGTCAACGAAGCTGAACCGGGACTGTGGCGAAATCGAGATTTCAAACTCCTTTGGAGCGGACAAGCAGTCTCCGTAATGGGCACGAGGATATCCAGCCTGGCTCTTCCCCTGCTCGTCCTGGAGGTCACGCACTCTGCCGCACAAGCAGGGTTTATCACCTCTGCCCGGATGCTGCCTTATCTTGTCCTGGGTCTTCCGGCAGGTGCGCTTACGGACCGATGGAACCGCAAGACCACTATGGTTCTATGCGATGTGGCGCGCGCTATCGCGCTTGGATCCGTGCCGATGGCCTGGGCGTTAGGGTACTTCAGCCTATTGCAGCTCTACATCGTGGCCCTCGTGCAGGGAAGCGCCTTTGTATTCTTCAATGTAGCAGAGATGGCCTGTCTTCCCAATGTGATTTCAAGGCAGGATTTGGCGCAAGCGACCTCGCTGGATTCCGCGGCAGGCTCGGCAGGTTCGCTTCTGGGGCCTGGGATCGCCGGTGTGATCATCAGCGCCGCCAGGACAACCGCTGAGGGCGCAGTTCTTGCGTACCTGGTGGATGCTCTGACTTACCTCGTTTCCGTCCTCTCGTTAAGCTTTATTCGCGTCGCGTTCCAGACGGAGCATGGAGAGGGATTGAAGCTATCGCTCTCTAAGCAGGTGGCGCAAGGGCTGCGCTTTCTCTGGGAAGACAGGAGGCTCCGCGTACTGACGCTCACCTCCTGGGCACTAAGCTTGCTCTATGCGCCGGTACCGCTCGCAATGATCGTACTGGCCAGGGAGCATTTCCACGCTCCGGCCCGCGTTATAGGTCTGATCTTTGGCGTGTCCGCCGTTGGTGGACTGATTGGTTCCTGGGTCGCCCCGCACCTGAAGTCGCGGGTACGGTTTGGCTTCGTCATCATCGGCTCCATAGCAATCCAGGCCCTCGTTACACCTCTCGTAGGGCTTGCAGTTTCGCCGGCGATGATGATTGCTGGATGGATGCTTGCCTTTATGCTCGATCCGATCTTCTCTATGGCCTCGACCTCGTATCGTCTCTCTGTGACCCCGGATGAAATGCGAGGTCGCGTTCATAGCATTTATCGTTTGGGCGGTTATGGTGCGGAGCCGGTAGGCACGGCAATCGGAGGGCTGCTACTGGTGATGATTGGGCCGCGCACGGAGATCCTAATCGCGGCCGTGGGTGTTGGTCTCTGCGCGATCGCAGTAAGCATGACGCAGATCCGTATAACCGCATGGCCTGATTCCGCAGTGGGACAACCACTTGAACACACGCATGTGCGTCTAGAACACATCCATAGCCATGTCCATGACGTTTACCATCAGCACTCACATGCGGAGGGAACGGCTTCAACTGAGCCTCATGCCCACGCCCACGTTCATGAGCCACTTACCCATTCCCACTTGCATTCGCCCGGTCTTCATCATCGGCACGGGCATAAATCCTGAACAGAAACCTTACCGCCTACGGCGGACGTAGGCGAGGCGAGAAGCGCTCCGTGGAATTGTCAACACAATCCTTAGCGAACGATTCTTAGAAGCCTGATGAAAAACGTCGAATTTTGTGCGTCGCGGGAACAACTGCCAAAGGAGTTAATCGGCTCGTCGTCGAATCTATCGATTAGGTAGTCAGTCCGCTCCTTGGGAGGCGCTCATGCTTGGTAAACAAGAGAACG
>JBBQVV010000220.1:0-11330 GCA_038211235.1 Chthonomonadales bacterium
CGAAAGATGGCGGTGGGCAATGCCCGTGCAGGTTCCAGCATATGCGCCGCCGCTATGACGCATGATTCGAGAACGACCCCGACGAATTCGGCACGGACTGGATCATTTACGGCCGAACGGAACAGGAACGAGATAGCCGTCGTCATAATTACGTGCCGGCGGCAAGCGGCGGTAACGCGCCATGACCGCGGTGGGAGTGACACATGAATACGCAAGAGGTCAAAAGAGGTTCCGCCAGTAGAGGCTTTAGCTTGATCGAGCTGCTCGTGGTCATCGCCGTAATCGCTATCCTTGCCGCCCTCCTTTTTCCAGTGTTTGGATTCGTTCGAGAGAACATGCGCAAGTCGAGCTGCATGACGCAGATGCACGACATCTATGTCGCGCTCCAGCAGTATAAGCTCGACAACAACAAGTATCCGGAAACGCTGTATGACTATGTCGAGATTCCTGGCGGTATGTACTTTATTGGCGGGGGTACGCCCGTGCCGATGAACACCGCGCAGGAGCGTCCGCTATTCAAGCTCACCGGCGGACACTATATGAAGGACTCCGGTCTCTTTACATGTCTTGACGACGTTCCGGTCGGCCCGCTGGATGTGACAGGCGCGATCTATCCCACGGCGCCCGGCGTTACGCTCGTCGGACAGGTACCCAATCCGTTCATCGCCTCCAATCCGCCGACTCCGGCTTACTTCTACAAGGCGGACAGCTACGACGTGGGGCCGCAGGTCGACGCAAAGGGCAACGTGGTAAGGGTCGGTGGAACGCCGGTGATGGAGCTGCACTACAGCAAGAGCTGGACAAGCACAATCGGCCCCAGCGACGCCCCCAATCAGCTGAAATACTCGAATCCGCCGGCCGATAAGACGGTCGTGACCTGGTGTACTTACCATGTGGCGACGGCGCACTCGAACGTCATCCCCGTGCTGATGCTATCCGGCACGGTCAAACCCCTGCCGACAGACCAGTTCGTGAACCGTGGTCCGCTTACACTCATACCCTGAGGGAGATCGTTATGCAAACTCGGCCATCTCATGGCTCGAATCGCGTGTCCGCATTTACGCTGATCGAGCTGCTCGTTGTGATAGCCATAATCGCGATTCTTGCGGCGATCCTGTTCCCTATCTTCGGAACCATACGTGAAAACAGTCGGCAGTCCAGCACGATGAGCAATATGCACAACATCTATGTGAACGTGAAGACGTTTTACGAGGATGAGGGACACTTCCCGGCATCGCTGCTGGGGTACGCAGAGTCTCCCAGCCTGTTGGCGCCGCCCCTCCCGCCCGAAAGGCCCGCCCAACCGATGGACGCGCCGCCGGCCGGAACCAATATCATACCGATGGACCAGGTGCTGGAGTACTACTCCTCGAATCCCGTGAACAAGGCCGACGCGAATCCGGGCTCGAAGTACCAGGCCAGGAACCGTGGCTACCTATACCCCGAGCAGATCAAGGACTACCGGTCGTTTCTGTGCGAGGACAATACGATCAAGAACCGGTCCGCGGTGACCGTCGCCTACTGGCCGCTGAATTCGCCGGTCTCACTTCGGGCCGGAGGCACTCCCGGCAATCGAATACAGGTTACCTGGACACAGTCGGACGCTGCCCCTGCGCTGGGCCCGAAGA
This sequence comes from Chthonomonadales bacterium, assembly GCA_038211235.1. GTDB lineage: Bacteria > Armatimonadota > Chthonomonadetes > Chthonomonadales > Chthonomonadaceae > DATGJU01. The sequence continues at coordinate 1,629 of JBBQVV010000220.1, forward strand.
TCTATGGCGACACCGATCTGCCGGATGCCGCCTCCGTCAATGTCCCGACCTATATCGGCGTCCCGAAGCTCTTCTACGTCATGGACTCTATGGACATCGGTCCGACGCTCGACGTCAACGGGCGGGCCGTAGACTGCACCGGCAATATCACAACCGATCCGGTCAACTACTGCTATGAGCTGCACTACAGCCCGGACTGGACACACTATCTCGGCGCCGCCGACGATGTTGACGGGGCAGGCAATCCATTCATCACGCAGTTGAAGTACCGGTATCCGCCGACTGAGCGGACGCTGATCACCTACGTCACTCATCATGCCGCGCTTGGAAATCCGCAGATCCTGATACTTCTATTAAGCGGCACCGCGCGCAAAATCGCGCCGCGAAACGCATACGAGCAGCTGCCATTGAACTATCACTAGCCTGCACTATTCGCGAAGAGGTCGCTGTAGGGGCAACTATTCACGAAGAGATCGCTGTAGGGGCAACTATTCGCGAAGAGGTCGCTGTAGGGGCAACTATTCGCGAAGAGATCGCTGTAGGGGCAACCCCTCGTGGTTGCCCTCGGTTCTAGCCATTGAGCAGAAGAGCGTCAACGATATGAGGCCGATATGAGGCATTGTATAACAACCCGAACTTCTCCGCGTCGCACTACGATCGGCTTTTCGCTGATCGAAGTGATGGTCGCGCTCGTGGTTCTAACGATCGGGATCTTCGCGCTCATCCGGCTGTTTCCGGTGGGATTCCTGACCATACTTCGCACGAACGAACTCACCCAGGCCCAGGGGCTGGCGCAGGAGCAGATCGACGCGCAGAAGCAGAACCATTCGGGACCGGAGAGTATCGTTGCTGTCGATCCGACGAATCCCGCGAACATCCTTTCCGATATACGTCCCGACACGCTTGACGATGAATCGTTTGCTAGTGTCGGGGGTAACGTCAAGCCGTACAACGACCCGTTTTACGTATCGAACATAAACCATTTTCTGCGCGTTCTCGGCGAGACATTCCGGATCTCGGTCCCGGCCTCGAATACCGCGTCCGGCATGGGCGCGCTCACCATGCTGCAGCGCGGTCCCGTTTACAATCTGTTTGGAACCGACGCATCGGGAAATCCCACGGACAGCCTTACGATCCGGAGCCTGCCACTGCAGCGGACCGAGCAGAACTCGACCGCTTCGCCGGTGGCAACCGCGCTCCTGGCGAACGATGGCCAGTATGCGATCGACTATCAGAACCTTAAGATCGCGTTTGTACCCAGGGTCGGCACGGGCTTGCGGCAGTTCGTCTTCGCATACGATTACCTGATTAACGTGGCCGGTACGATTGTCATCGTCCGTGTGATCCCCAGCCCGACGAATCCAGCCGCGACTACCATCACCGTCCCGGATGTTCTCACGTCCAGCATTCTGCCGGGCGCCTCAGCGCCCGAGCCGATATGGCAGGACATCTTTTCGAACGGCTCCTACACGAACGGCGTTACGAAGCCCGGGAATTTCGATCCGAAGCTTGGTCTGAGACCGAATACGGACGACGTCAGCCGGCGTTTCCGATACGTGACGACTCCGTTCGACACGGACCCTTATGAGTACCGGTGGTACAGCCCGCAGTTCTCCACGCAGGCAAACGTCGGCGCGCTCATATTCAATCCCGCCGGATACAGCCAGACCACTTCGGGCACGTCGGGCGTGCAGCCGCTAACCGCTCGGGTGGACTATACCATCTTCGACAACCACATCATTCGTGAAGACCGCGCCATTCCCGTGTCGGCGCCATACGACATTCGATTGAGTCTGCAGTTCGTTCAGGTGAATGGCCATGTCGGCGATCCGGATAGGATATTCGATACCCAGACGATCTACAACGGGCTGTTCCGAGATCCAGTCAACACCAGTCCGGACGTGCTCGTTTACAATGTGAATACCGGAGACGTGATTACGAGCGTGGTCGGCGGGCCGACCCCGAGCTCGACTCCCGTTGGCGCGGTCCTGGACGACCGGGCGGGAATACTTCACCTCTCTCAGGCGGACGTGGAGAAGAAGAACCTGCAAGGCGCCACCGTGAGAATCTTCTATCGAACGGAGAAGGATTGGGGAGTCGACCTTCAGAAGGCCAACGCCCACTACTCTCCGGCGGATCTGCCGGTCAACGTGCAGTACGATGGATACTATATTGGCGGCAGCGATGCGGCTTTGGACGGCGCGGCGAACCGGATCTACTTCCCGCTGTGTGAGGCGGGAAAGACGGTCGTACTGGGCGAATTCTTCGTTCGGACGAACCAGCCCGCGCCAAACGACCGGCTGCGCTTCTCCAACGAGGCCTATCAGGTCAACGAGAATCCCGGCGCGTTCGAGACGGTAGGCGGCCGGTTGATGACCTACATCGATATCTCGTCGCAGCATGCCGAGGCCGTGCCGAGCAAGCAGGCGTGGGTCTTCGATTCGCAGCAGACCGGACGCGCAGTAGACAACGTGCGCGGCGGCTCGATGCGAGTGCGTGTCGTATGGCGGGACGCTTCGCGATGGCGCAAGGTTGAGAATATCAATTTTCTCGCCGCGCCGTCCGATCGCTAGGCGAACGAGGCCCAGCAGTTATGGACTATCTTGTGACCACAATCGAACGAATAGGAAACGACGACATGAGGGATCGAAACGCGGCCCGAGGGTTTACGCTGATCGAGCTTCTCGTGGTGATTGCCGTGACTGCGATCCTGCTTACGGTGCTCTTTCGGCCGCTGATCAGCAGCTATGAGCTGACCAGTCGCGCGACGACTCAGATTCAGAGCCAGGCAGCGGCCCGATCCGCGATGCAGCAGATATCCGGTCTGCTTGGAAACGCCGCCTACGTCTTCGATAACGCGGGTCTGAGCTCGCCCGGCAGCGCCGCCACGAACACCAGTCTGAACCTGTGGCTCCAGAACGATCTCGGAGCGCCGATTGTCGTATCGTCGGTGTTCAGCATGGTCGAATACGTTCCCGCCGCCCGGCAACTGGAGCAGGTGGCCGACAAGCAATTTGACCCGGTAACGGGCAAGCGGATCATTATTCCGATCGATCCCACCACCGGCCAGTCCATCTACGATCCCTATGCCGTCTCCGGCCAGGCCGGCGTTGCCCTGCCGGTGCTTCCGGGGCGTCTTCTCGGTCGGATTTTTGTCGCACTATCGGACAACGCCTCCAGTGCCGACACGCACGCGATCAACACTGCGTTCAATCCCTACGATAAGCCCAACACACCATCCGGCAAGTGGAGCGGGATGCCGCTAAAGCCGTACGCCAACCAGTTCGAAGACCCGCGCACCGTGAACGACGTGACCGACAACCGGTACACCGTGTGGAACGCCGAGGCGCCGATCTACATCGCGCTAGATCACTCCGGCAAGATTATCTTTCCGGACTCGTCTGATACATCAGGCAATACTCCCGATTATGTACCGAACCTGCAGCTTTTCCATATCAAGGATAAGACCGGAGCGGTTCACGACGTCATTTCCGATTTTATGAATCAAACGACGCGCGCCGCCATGGGGCTGCATGTCGTCGTTCATGATCCCAACTTCTTCTACGACGCTCAGCTTGCGGGCGACGGAACGACCAAATGGGCGTCCCCGGGCTGGAAGGATCTGAACAACGACGGTTTCGTGCAGGTCTGGGAGAACTGGCGCGCGATGGCCACGAACCTGCTGGGGAACGGTCGCAAAATCGACATGGTGGCGCTCGATCGTGATCCGAACACGAACGCGGTCCAGTATTTCGACAGCAAAGGAACCGCCGCGGTGGCGCCGACTCTGGGATGGCCGCACGTACGCCCGCTGGTGCGGTTCGCCCCCGCCACCGTTCAGAACGACGCAGCCGTGGCGACCTCCCTGGACAGTAACGGAAATGAATCGCCGTCGCCTGTGTCGAGCCTCTTTACGACCCAGTTTACGCACTGGGCCAATCCCTTTCGGGTCATGGTCTACAGGGCGGCGAACGGCGTGAATCCGCTGACTCAGTCGCTCCTCGACTACTTCGAGACGACGGATAGTGGTCAGATCGTCCATGTACAGAACCTGGCGCAGGGCGCGACGCCGCCGGATCCGACGACGCTGCCGGACGTCGGCCCGATGATCGACCCGACGAAGGGAATCTTTACCAACACGGCGACGGATTTCGCCTTCGAGATCGACAATGAGCGCGGGACCATCAACTTTGCGTTTCCGTCGACGGTCCTGATTCACGACGCGAACGGAAGCCCGCTTACCGCAGTCTTCAAGCCCGGTGACGTAAACAGGGCTACGGATCGTGGATCGAAGGCCTGGATGGCACTGCCGCTGGACGATCCACCTCGCCGTGCGCTGAGCCTTGAAACCTTAGATCCAGTGGCGAATCCGAACATGGCGAACATCGCGCTTCAGCCGCTCTCGATCGGAATGAGTCCGACCTGGTATGCAAACGTGGCGATCGTTCCCGGCACCGAGGTCGTATTTGGGCCGGACCAGCTGCCGGGTCCGCACTACGGCACACGCATCCAGTATACGCGCGTGCCGAGCAAGAGCGGAGATCCGATCGGGCCAAACCAGTACAAGATCAACTATCAGAGCGAGAACGATCCGCTTCCGGCTCCGCAGCACGTCGAGCTCTCGCGCGGCTTCATGGAGTTTCGGCCCGGCGCGGAAACCAGCAATCCATATCCGGATCCCGACGACAATAATCTTCTGACCGTCAACTCTTTAGATCATGCATGGCGAGGCGGCCTTTTTGATGCGGCTGTCGATTTCAAGCCGTATGGCTTGCCGGAGTACAAGGCTAACCCGGCGTTTGATCCCGCTCTCCCAAACACGCCGGCGAATCCTAAGTTTCTGCCAGGTTCGGGCGAGGGCGTTCCTTCCGATCCGGTCGAGGTCTTCTATAAGTTTCAGACGAATCGGGCGAACGATGTGGTCAAGGTGGACTACCTGACGCGCGAGCTGATCACCGTGACGGTCGAGGCCAGGCTGTACGATCCCTCCTCGTCACGGCCGTCGAGCACCATCTTGACGCAGAAGCTCAAGATACGCAACCTGCAGCACTAATCGGCCCGGTGCACGCGAAGCGAGAGATTATGTCCGTAAAATATCGGCAATTAACTATAAGCCATCGTAAGTCCAGGCTTCGCCGCGCGCGCCGCGGCCAGACGCTGATCATCGCCATCGCGGTGATGTTCATCCTGCTGTTCCTCGGCGGCGTCTTCATCACTCAGATCGCGCGGAACCTGGCCTCCGCGGCCCGCAGCCGCGATACGTCGAGCGCGCAGGCGTTCGCCGAATTGGGGATCCGGTATTGCGACGATCAGCTGGTCAATAGTCCGGACGGCGCCGACTGGCGGCCCGCTCCCACCGGCCCGATCCTGACGCCGAGCGATCCTCTCGGCCTCACGGACCCCGACTACCAGTGGCTTTCGCAGGGATTCACGCGACTCTACTCCCCCGGCGGCCGCTCTCTGGTGCGTATCGTCTACGATCCGCATCCGGACGATCCCCGCAGCCAGTTGATTCGAATCGAATCGATCGGGCGATCGGGCGAGCTGGGGCAGGGGCTGGATCCCACGGTGTTCGTGCAGAGAGGCAATGCTCCGCAGCTTCGCCGCGAGATGATCGGTTACAAGCAGATCGGCCTGACGGACTACCTTATGTACGTCACGCACAACGACCGGCGCGCACAAGAATCGTTCATCGGCTCGCCGGATATCGGCGCAAGCACTCCGTCCGCGCCTGCTCATGGCCTCGATACCGCCGTCATCTTCAACGATCCGACCGTAACCAGCACTGCCCAGTATCCGCCGGGCCCGACCGGTGTCAACGGCAACGAGTACATCATTGGTGGGGCGATGCGGTTCAACGGTAACTTGCGTATCGGAGGTGAAGCGCTCTTCTACTTCAGCCCGAGGGGCACGTCTGTTTTCGGTCGAAACACGTCTTTCGAGGGCCTGCAGGTCAGTGGCAATATCGCGCTTCTGCCGACACGAAATGTAGATAACGGCAACTCCGCCACGGATGGGATCCTCAACGACAATGATCTGCAATCGTTCGTCAACCTCCCTTATGTTGCAGGCAGCCTCGGGGGCCAGACTCCCGATCCGTCTGCCGCCATTCGGTCGAGCACGGATCCGAACTTTAGTACCGTGGCAGGGCTGGTGCGCGACGGTCTAGCGTCCAGCGACGTCAACGGCTATGCACGGGGTGTGCCCCGGCTGGATCCACCGATTTTCGACACGTACGTCAATGGAAGTGGAGTCCTGCGATACCGCGCCCTGACGCGCGACTCCGGTACCTGGTATAACGCTGCCTTCAATAGCGGCGAGCGCGGCTATGGACGCGGCATCTATGTCGACAATTTTCTCGACCAGCAGAAGGAGACGGCCGCGCCAGGCGTGAGCGGCGGGTTTTCCCTGCGCGGCGAGTGGCTGAACTCCGCCGGCAGCACCCAGGGCCACTGGAGTGGACCGGTCTACCGCGCTCCGGGCGTGTTGATCGAGCTGCTCGGCAACAAGATCCGACTCACTCGCAGTGATGGCCAGGTCTTTCTGAAGCCGAACGGCGATCCGATCAACGGAGGGACCCAGGGCGTTACGTCCGGCTCCGGCGGCGGCAACGTGCTGATGGTCCCGCTCGCGGACGCCGCGCGGAAGCAGTTCAAATTCCCAGACGGCACGGCGTACGTGACCATCACGGGCGGCGACAACCTGCCGGTAATGGCCCATGACGGCGATGAGCCGGACCCGAACGGCCTCAATAAGAAGCCGTTCGGAGACAAGTATTCGTATGGCGTCAATGTCGTCATCATGGCGGAAGGCAATGTGAGGGTGAAGGGCGTCTATGGAGCGGTGACGGACCCGGGCGTCGTGGACGAACAGCTGTACAACGTGGACACGCCGAATGAGTCGAAACTCAAGCTTGGCCGCGTGCATCTGACCATCGTCTCGGGCGGGACCGCGTACGTCGAGGGCAACGTGGTGAAGGGCGACGGGTACGTCCAGGGAGGTACCATCCATCTCGAGCGCGCCTCCACCTGCGCCATCCTTGCCAAGGACTACGTCTGCGTGAACACGACGACATTTATGTCGGCCGAGAATCAGTCCAACGCCTGGAGAACTACCTCGCCGGACCTATCGGACTACTACATGGAGCTGGGCCTGACGCGTCCCGCGCTCGATACGACCGTCAGTTTTGGCGTGCCGGTGGATGCATACACCACGGCAGGCAGCGCCAGTCCCGAATACCTGATGGTGCGCCACGCGGCGCAGGGGGACGATAGCGGCCAGGGCCAGACGTTTATCAATCTTCTGATCAATCCGGCAAAGGGCATCGCTGGGGGCGGAACGAACAGCAGCGCGCTCTATCCATTCAATCAGTCGGCGCTGCTGCCCGAGACCTATGCGCTTTCGGACCCACTGTCTGAGGTCGCGCCCAACTTCGAGCGGCGCGCGTTTGCGCTGCGGCTTCCCAACGGCAATCCGATCGGAACTCCGAACCCCATCCCGATTGTTGCAACTCCGGGCTTCGACAATCTGTTCCGGTTCCAGATTGACCGCGACGCCGCCCCTATCGAGAGCAACACGGGGTCCCAGGACTACCTGTTCGGCGGGGCGATGGTGACGCCTCTCGACATCCGGATCGAGGCGATCCTCTACGCTCAGGAGAAGTCGTTCTTCGTGATTCCGGGCTTCTCGTTCAACCCGGACGCCAACGACACCCTGCAGAACTTCCAGGCTACCGGTATCCGACCCTCCTACACGGGCCGGGAGCGTACCATCGTACAGCAGCAGGGAGGAACCGCCAATGAGCTGGCGGTTATGGCTCTCAAGAACGCATTTCCGTTCTATAACCAGCCACTCGACGTCCGGATCACCATCTGCGGCGCCGTCGCGCAGAACTATACGGCGAGCAGCGGCGATCAGGCGGCCTGGATGAAGCGCTGGGCCTACATTCCCGGCCAGTACGGGAACACGAATCAGTTCGTTCCGGACGACCATCTAAGGGGCCACGATTCGGTGGTAAGCAACTCCGCCTGGGACGTGAACTACAACTACGCCGAAGATCGGACGCCGCTTGTTGATTTTCGAACCTACCAGGAGCAGAAGCAGAACATCGCGCACGGTCTGCGTTTCGTCTACGATCCGTCGCTCGCCATGCCCTACCTGCGGCCGACGAGCGTGAATACCTACGCCAGCTCGGCGACGCGCTCGGCGAGCGCGCTGCGCTACATCCGGCGCCCCGACATCGTCGACGCCGGCAATAATCTCGTGCTGCAGGGCGTGATACAGACACTTCCCGCGGCGCCTCGCCTGCCGGTCTGTCCCGGCCTGCTCTATTTCGGCAGCAGCGATCGGCCGATCGCACCATAGGGGCGTCGCTTGATGCGCCCGATCCATCGTAGGGGCGATCCCTTGTGGTTGCCCTCTCGGTCAGGATTGAAGCAGGCTAAGTTATAGAGGCTGGTTTTAGAAAGTGATGAATACGATGCGAATTCGCTTGCATAAATGCGTGGGGCGCGCCGTCACCGCGATGGCGCTGGGCGCTGCCCTGCTCTTTGGGCTCCGCGCCGAGTCGCGCGGAGATGCGGCCAGCTACTCCAGCAGCCGCCGGCAGGTGCGAGCGTGCATCCTGGTATCGAATGCCGCCGCATCGGCGGCTACGGGCAAAGAGAACCTGGTGCCGTACGTATTCTACGTGATGGATCGCCGCCCGGACCTGAAGCCGAGCGGCTGGGAGTTTGTGAATCCCCTCGCGCCCGAGACGATCATGGGCGACACATATCTCCGATGGAAGGGCCGCGGCGGCGCGGTCGATCCGGCGTTCCAGGTGAATACGCCGCAGTCGGCGGTCTTTCGCATCGGCGCTCCACTCACGAAGAACATGGGCGCCTACTGGGAGGTCGACCTCGACGCAATCTCGGTGGAAGACTTACAGCAGTTCGACGTCGTTCTGATTGCATCCCGCACCACCGGCATGCGCTTCAGTCCGGACGAGCGCGATAAGCTGCGCAGGTTTGCCGACAGCGGCGGTACGATCTGGCTGGAGGACGAAGGCGGCGCGGACATCAGCGCGGCGGCGCCGTTTATCACCGAGGTCGGGTTCGACCTGCCGCTTCCGGCGGGCCCGCCGCGGCTCAACACAGCCCACCATCCGCTGGTCAACTTCCCATTCGGCATGACCGAGACGGATATCCGACTGCTCGGACAGGGCTCGGCCGCTCTCACGCACCACTCTCACCGGGACCAGGTACACAATCAGCTGGTCAACCCGCACTACATCACGCCCATCGTGTTGCAGGGCGATCTTCCGCTGATCTCGGCGGGCGACTTCGGAGCGGGACATCTGGTCATCAGCTCGGCAGGCATCGCGACCGGCATCGACAGCTTCGTCGGCGGCGACAACGTACTGGGCGGCAACTCCGCCGCCGTAAGCGGCGAAGTGATGCAGGGCGTTCTCCCAAGCGACATCAAATTCGCCTACAACCTGGTCGCCTGGAGCAGTTCCATACCGACTCATGGCGTGAACACCCGCCGATCGGCTGGCACGCGCGAGAATATTGGGAGCGCACTCGGCCGTAAGTGGCAGACGGCTCCGAACAACGTGGTGCCGCCGGGACTCGGCTCCGGTGCGGTTATTCATAAGGGCGTCGTCTTCTGGGTGGACGGTAACAACATTCTGCACGCCTACGACGCCAGCCCGCAGCAGGA
>JBBQVV010000221.1:0-11317 GCA_038211235.1 Chthonomonadales bacterium
TCAGGCACATAGAAGCTGGAGCCGCCGCTCTGATGTACCGAGAACAGCCCGCCCCATATCCCTGGTAGGTCGGTGTAGCGGACCTGGACCACCAGCCCGGCGTTCGACTCCTGGACGATATTGTTGTCGTCCCACAGGAAGTTCTGGGTCGTCGCGCCCTTGACTTTCTTCTGTCTCAGGCCCTCCGCGTTGTACGTGTACTGCTCGTTGGTCCCGTCGGAGTTGTCCACCCGCGTCAGCCGGTTCTCGCTCTCCCACGAATAGGTCGTCAATGCACCGCCGGTGTTGGCGAGCGTGAGGTTGCCGTTGGCATCAAACGAGTTCGTGGTTGGCTGGCCGGTAGGATTGACGATGAGCGTCAGCTCGTTGGCGGCGTTGTTCGTGTAGGTTGTGAACTGGTTGCCGCTGCTCATCACTTGACGGTTGCCGAGTGGATCAAACGAGAGCGTAACGTTGTAGGCGTTCGCGCCGCTCCTGCGCTCGTTGGTGAGCTGATACGTTGAATCGTAGCTGTAAGTTACCCTCGTTCCGTCGAGCTCCTGAATGGTCAGGCGGTTCCCCACATTGTCATAGGTAGCCGAATAGACCGAGAGCGCCGTGCCGGCTGCGTTGCGGTTCTCGATTACCGTCTCTCGGCCCGCCGCATCGTATGTCCGGCTGGTCGTCACGTTGTTGGCAAGCGTCACCTTCTGCAGCCGGTCTAATGCGTCCCAGGCGATGGTCGTGCGCTCGGAGTCGGAGTTGAAGACGGTGGCAACCCGGTTCTGAGCATCGTACGTCCACTGCATGAAGCCGCCAAGCGGATTCTGGAACTGCAGGGTGTTGCCTACCGCGTCGAAGGCATACGTGAGCGCAAGACCCGTCCCGTTCTGCATCACGGTGTGCATGCCCTGGGTGTCGTAGGCGTAGTTGGTGATGCCGGTAACGTCCTGCATCGTCAGATGCTGACCCGCCGCATCGAACGTGTTGGTCACTCTCGTTGCGTCGATGTAGAGCTGGCCGGTAACCCGGTTGAGCGAGTCCAGCGTGTAGGTGGTGGGCTTGTTGCGGGCATCGGTGCGCAGTGTCGCGTTCCCCACGGCATCGTACTGCCAGGAGGTGAACGCCGTCAAGGGATCGCGCGAGGAGAGTAGGTCGCCCCGGCCATTGAACAGACTCGTGGTTCGGTGGCCGTTCGCATCGACCAGAGCCGTCATCTGCCCGACCGCATCGAATACGCTGGTCGTGCGGTTGCCCAGAGCGCTCACACTCGCCGTCTGCTGGCCGACCGCATCGAAGACTCTACATGTCGCGCACGGCGAATACACCGAGCCGAAAGACGCGACAGTGGGCTATTCCGGGTCGCTTGCCCCTAATCGGATTGCTAACCACGTTGTAGGTATAACTTCCAATCCCCCACTGGGATCTATCCAGGATTGTCACCCGAGGGCTGTCCGCATGATAAGAGTCATAAAATAACACCGAGACTACCAGAGCCAAGAGCGCACAGGCCACAAGACAGAGTGTCCATACAACAATTCTCCTACCTGTCATTGACCCGCGTGTTAGCTTTACACAATTCATTTCCGTTCCCCCGATCAAGCTCGAACATCGCACTCAAATGGTAGGATCACGGCCGCGCATACAGACATATTATATGCCAAGGCTTCCACAGTCACAGTCTGCGCTTCCATCACACCATTCCGGGTATCCGCCCGGCGGTGGGTGGACTGGGTCTTCATGCTGTACACCGCATACACCATTCATCTCATGTAGAATGTTTTCGATGTACCCGCTTGAGCACCGAGGCGCCTTCCTGCAACCACGGTCTGCCACGACGCGCGGAACACAGAGGAAAACTCCCCAATCTGGGTTTTGTGTGCCCGGATTGGAACAGGAGAACGCGCAGGAATCTTCACAGTACGGGCTGGAATCACGAATGCAGTAAACGAAACTCGGCTTGTTGCACCAATCGAGCAGGCATTGGGCATGCTTTGGACCAGTGACGCAGCCTGTCCGCTGGAGACCGGCTTTGCCTGCCTTATTGATCGCGTTGCAGATCGCAGTCCGTATAGAGGTCCTGCACCTTCGTGAAAACTATGACGTTGTCATTAGCCCAAGCGATCCCACCAATCTGTGCTGTAGGTCGTCCGATCCGCTTGACATGCTGACCATGTTCGTCGATTACGACGATTCGATCGTTGAGGAGGATTGCTAGTCGGTCTCCGCGGGCACTGTAACTCACCTGATCGTTAGACGGAGTGAAGGCGAATAGGCGATTAAGTCGCCCTGTATTTATGTCGTACTTTTGCAACGTCCAGTCCCGCTGCAGTGTAAGAATATGCGTGCTGTCCGGAATGTCGCAAAATCCGAAGGTATTCCGAATTACGGCAACTGGCTTTTCTCCATTCCTACTGAGCCACAGAATGTTCTCAGCGTCTACAAATATGTATCCCAGAGACCGAGGAAGGGGACGAGCCCATACGGCTGTGAGTAACCGACCCATTCCAAGGGTGCCGAACTGCGTTGCTTGCCTGGTTGCAAGGTCGTAAACAAGAATCCTCTTCCCGTACCGTGCAATCGCTGTATTGTTCTCTTCAAATGTCACCCAATTTGCATAGAGGAATCCGTCGTGCGGGTAATTACGACCGACAAGGTCTTGGATGTACCGGGCCTCGTGAGAATACGGACGCGCCATCGTCAGCGCCCGATCATCGTTCAGGCTGTCAAAGACAATTACAGTATCGTGGGCAATCGTAACTCTACTCAATTGGAGCAACACCAAGTATGCGACAGCGGCTACCGTTACGATGGCGCAGCCTCCAGTAAGGAGCCTCTTCCTAATTGACCGCTTGATTCCATTCTCCGATGTAGTTGCCGTCAATAGTTAGGTGCCTTTCCGCACCAGCTCTAGCGAAGTAAAGTCTCTCGTGCGATGCCAGTGCTCTGGGCAATTCCAGAGCCAACGTGTTTGTTGCCAACTGTCGGTTCAGAAAATCGGAATCCCGCCCGGTCGCGAACTTTCGAGGGGCCATGCGCTACCAGAGCAATCCTCCGCCCACGTCTGGCAAACGTACCCGGGTCCGTAATTGATCGTTGACCGCTTCGACTTTTCGATGCAAGCACATATTTTTGCCTCAACAGCGGGGTCTGTTGTTATTCCCACACATCTGAAGCCTGATCCAATCGGCTGGCCAGGAATTCGAGGCGAACGGGGATCTTTGGGATTGACAGGCGCTAAGCGCGGATCCTCATTTTGAATGTGCGCAGGAATACATCCAACGACTGCGTCACCTAGCGGACAGCGAGAGGGAAACTCCCGCCCACCTCCACCGGGAATCGGAAGCGCCATCGTACGTCGCCGAGTAGACCGAGAGCGCCGTGCCCGAGGTGCAATAGGACAGTGCGTAGTTCCACCACCGCTCCTCGTTGCTCGCCCCGATCGTGCGCTCGGCGCATCAGCGGTGACATTCCCTCAGCCATCGTCACGCTCCTCTCCAGTTCCGTGTAGGTCTTCTCGAATCTATCTTCCAGCGGCTCGGGCAGACCCATGATCCAGTCGATGAATTGCAGCAGTTCTTCGATCTGCTTGCGTGTCCATTGCTTACCGATGCGGCAACGTGGCCGTTAGTAACTTACGCTCCGGCGCCAGCATCGTCGGACAGTTGCGACAGGCCGAGGTTGGGTCGCTTGCTGAAATCGGGCTTAATGGGCGGATCCTTCTCCAGGATGTCCAGGATAACCGCGAGCGCCTTCTCCATTTGCGGATCCCGGCCCGCGGCGTAGTCCTGCGGCGTGATGTCAATGTCGATATCGGGCTCCGTGCCAAAGTTCTCGACCCCCCAGCCGACGTCCTGGAACCAGAATGAGAACTCGGGTTGAGTCGTAATGGAGCCGTCGGCCAGAGAGTGGCGCGGCCAGATTCCCACGACTCCTCCCCAGGTACGCTTTCCAATGAGCGGTCCCATTCCCTTAAGTTTGAATACGTGACTAAAGATATCGCCATCGGACCCTGCAAATTGGTTGGTCAGCGCGACGAGCGGACCGGCTACCGAGTAGCTGGGATACGGATCGGGCTTTCCCCACCGCGGGATGTCGTACCCTACTCGCTTCCTTGCCAGCTTCTCCAGTAGGAGCTGTGAAACGTGGCCGCCCCGGTTATAGCGAACATCTACAATCAGGCCATCGCGATCGACCTCGGCGAGGTAGAGCCGGTGGAACTCGGCGTATCCGTTCGCTCCCATGTCTGGAATGTGAACGTAGCCGACGCGCCCGCCTGTCGACTCATGCACCAGGCGCCGGTTGGATTCGACCCATTCGCGATAACGTGCCGGGAACTCGCTGCGGAGCGCCTTGACGGTAATACTGCGTGGTTTGTCGTCGTCAGTCTGGACCGTCAAGAGAATCTCTTGACCCGCCTGATGGACGAGCAGCTCGTGCGGCGTAACGGCTCGAGACACGCGCCGGCCATTGATCGCCATGAGCTTATCGCCAACGCGCACGTTTGCGCCCGGTTCGCTCAAGGGCGAGTTCGCCCTGTTTTCGCCAGGAGCGCCCCTGACTATGTGGGAAAAACTATAGGCATCGGCGCCTGCATCGTAGGTGTAGTCCGCGCCAAGGTGCCCAACCGTATAGCTTGGTTCGGGTCGGTAGTCGCCCCCCATCTCGTAGGCGTGCGACGTTCCGAGCTCGCCCTGCACCTCCCACAACAGATCCGAGAATTCGCCTCGCGTCCCTACGCGATCGATCAGAGGCTCATAGCGGTTCCAAACCCCCCGCCAGTCGACTTGCGACATGTCCTCGGTCCAGAAGTGGTCCCTCTGAAGGCGCCATGCCTCGTGCGCCATCTGTCGCCACTCTGTGCCGGGATCCACCGAGACGCGCACGCGGCCAAGATCGATCCATCCGCTGCGCCGGGACGGCGACTCGCCGGACTTCTCGTCCGGCTTGGCGCCGGCCACCATTACGCGAAGCTTTCGGCCTGCCCGAGCCACCAGCGTCTTGCGCTCCATCGAGAGTGAAAAACCGCTTACTCCCGAAAGCAGTGTCTCTCTCTTCTGATCCTTGAAGTCGTACTGCTCAAGCGTGCCCCTGGGCGGCGGCTCCGTCGTTTGCACCTCCGGCGGAAGCGCTCCCTCGATCGGAAATGACGTGAACAGGGCCTTCCCCTTGATTCCCGCAACCTGTCCGTATATTCCTTCCGGCACGGGAAACGCAACGATTCGTCCGGCGATCCCCTCCAGCTCGATCCGAACCGGCCGCGCCGGAGACTCCGGCGCCGAAGTCGAATCCGCGTTCGCCTCCTCCTCCGTGCCTGGCTCTGTCGATTCCGGCTTCTTCGGCTCCTCTTGCGGCGTGCCCGGCACGGGAACAAACGGGGATCGCAGGTCGCTCCGCAGTGTGATCAGGAACGGCCGGCTGCCACGAGGGAATCCGAGGTCGAAGTGGAGGTTATCATAGACCGGGTTGAGGTCTCTCTGGCCGAGGAAATAGAGATAGTCTCCCTGCGGGTCGAATGACGGATCGGTGTCGTGCAGCACCGGCTCGGTGACCACGTGGGTAGTACCGGCAACTCTGTCCCAAAGCTTGATTGCGGTCGTATATTGCGTGCCGGAAAATCCATACGCGACCAGGGCGCCGTCCGGCGACCACGAGAAGCCGGCGATCCGTGAAAACTCACTTCGATCGATCGTCTGCATCGTCTTCTCGGCAAGGTCGATGAATAGGATCTCGTTTCGGTGGTTCGTGAGCGCCACGTGGTCATTCATCGGAGACACCTCGATCGAAATCGGCCGCCCGATGTCGAGGCCGGCCAGAATTGTCGGCTCCGCCAGGTCACCGGCCTCGCGGGTGTGGAATACCGCCAGCGCCTCGACTCCACCCTCGTCGATGACGGTTACAACCCGTGCGCCGTCGCGCAGCCACCGGGTGAGCCGATATCGAACCGGCGTGCCGGCAGCGCCCTGCTGCACGACTGCGCCCTCCCAGTTTCCGAATGTGAAGCTCTTGCCACGCGTCGTAACGGCGAGAGAGTGGCCTTTCGGATGCAGCGCAGCGCTATCGAGATACTTTCCAGCGTCCACGAACCTCCGTTGGCGCTGGACCCGTGGGCTGTTGAAGCAGACCTCGATCTTCCGATCCAGGCCCGCGGCAGGTGCGTAGACAAATAGGTCCGCGCCTGCGTGATAGACGATTCGTCGCCCGTCGCTGTTTGGGTTGCGTACGTAGTAGTCGCGTCTATGTGTGTGACGTCGGAGATCCTCGCCGGCGGGGGTACATGAGTAGAGATTCCCAACGCCTTCGTGATCCGACAGGAAATAGATCCGATCGCCGATCCACATCGGCCGAGCGACGTTGCCGTGAAGTTGAATGAGACGTCGAAACTCGCCATTCCCGTCGGCGTCGACCCACAGGTCGCCCGCTGTTCCGCCCCGATACCGCTTCCATCTCGCCGGATCGTTATTGTTGCGGCCGAGCGCCGTGCGGTTCCCAGCAGTAACCGAGATGGACACCGCCGGCCCGACGGGCCACGGCTCCGGCAGTCCGCCTTCCGTACGAATTGCCTGTACGAAGTTATCACGATCCCTCGGCCTACCGGCATCCGTGCTGAACAGGACGTAGCGGCTGTCGGGGGTCCAGCCGATGGCGGCGCTATTCACTCCCAGGTAGGTGAGGCGCTGCGCGGGACCTCCCTCAGCCGGCATTACATAGACCTCGTTATGGCCCTCGTCTCGACCGGTGAATGCGATGAGGCAGCCATCGGGCGAGTAGTACGGATTCGATATCGCGCCAACGTTGGCGGTCAGCCTGCGCGCGATTCCACCCTCGGACGGCACTGCCCAGAGGTCGTCCTCAGAGACGAAGACGACGGAATCCTGGTGTATTGCGGGAAATCGATAATAGCCAGAGATTGCCATACATACTCCTGATTAATTCAACCGGCGAAATTCATCCCGTTCATTACGACGGCCGGAGCGGTGATTCCTGTTCCAGATCGGCGTCAACACGGCTATTCAGTTCTTGGAAGCAGGTGCCTGCGTCAACGCGCGCGGCGAGACAATGCGGGCGGGACCCATACGGGAGCGTATGCTCGCCCGCGCTCACAGCGGAGAACTGGATGACCCTGCGGGGTCTAGCCTGGATTATTCGTGACGGGCACGGAGGCCTATCCGTACGGACAAGCCATACGGCCCGTAGGAGTTACGGGCAAGCCCGACGCTGCGAAGGCTCCGACTATTTGTTCGTAAATAGGTCGGGCTAGGGGGCTGCGCCGCGATGCGTTGGGGATGAATACCGGAGCGCGAATGCAATCCGCTCGGTCAGAGTCGGATGCGTATCGAACCAGACGTGCATCAGGAACGGTGGGTCGGGATCGATAAGGTCACGCTCAGCGAATCCCACCATCAATCGCGCCGTCGCGCCCTTCAATCCGGTCAGCCGCAGCCCGTATGCGTCGGCCCGGTGTTCCAGGGAGCGCGAGATCGCGGCGCCCACCGGGTCCGTCAGCAGACCCAGTACCACGATCGTGAGCATGACAAGCGGGAAGGCGGCGAGGTCGCTCAGGCCTCGGAGACGGCACACGGGTCCGATACGCGCCGCAAGACGTGGCAGAACCAGAGACAGTATAGCCAGCAGAATTCCCGTTCCGAGTGCATTGGCCAGAGCGAGGATCAGCACGTGGCGCTCTGCATAGTGGCCCATCTCGTGTGCCATCATGGCCAGAATCTGGTCGTCGGGAAGCTGCTGCAACGCTGTGTCATTCAAGACGATGCGAGCCGACGACCCCAGGCCCGTAACGTAGGCGTTAACGTGGCTCGTCCGCCGGCTCGTATCTTCGACCAGCACGCGATCCGCGCGAATTTCCGATCTATTGGCGAGCGCAAGGATTTCGGTTCTGAGCGGTCCTGGAGGCAGCGGGTGATATCGATTGAACAGCGGCGCGACGACCATGGGATAGACCACGCCTATTACGATCGCAGCCGGCGCCAGGACGGCCCATAAGGCCAGCCACCAACGTGCCGGCCAGCGCACATGGAACCGATAGGCCAGCCATACGACCGGAATTATCACCCAGCCTAAACAGAGTGCAATCCATCGATCGTAGAGAAAGAGAGCGACTCCCTCGTTTGAAAATCCAAAATGGCGCTCGATGGTGAGGCTGCCAAGACCTACGGGAAGCGACCACAGTACCATGAACGATGAGTAGAGCAGCAAGTAAGCGGCAACCGCCCGAAACCCGGGCGCCCGAGAGCTCGAACCTGGTTGCGGAGGCCGGTCACGATGTAGACGCAGGCTCCGGTCGGCCGCCTGCGCCCAATCGCGAAACCGCCCGGAGACGCCTGTACGCAGTAACAGGACGAGACCGAGAACTCGCCACACAATGCCGGCAAGAAATAGAGAGCGGCCCGCTCGGTGGTAACTTGCCGCGCGCGGAGGCAGATGAGGAACATAGGGATCGGTAAGCCGCGCGCTCCGCGATCCAGGAGACTGGCGTGGCGCCATGCGCTGCGCGTCGCCGCGCATGGCCGCCAGGTTTAGAAGCGCGAGGATCGACACGGTCGTTATGAGGAGCAGGCGCATCGACGGTCCTCTAACGCGACTCAATACGTGAACCCGGTCGGCGGGGGACCCGTACGGCTAAACTCAGTCCCCGCCGTACTGTCGGCCAATTGATCGCAGGCGTGTGGTCGCCGTCAAGCCGTCGCGCTTATGGCCGCGTCGTAGTTTGGATGATCCGGCACCTCGGGCACATACTCAACGTGCTTCAGAACACCGTTTGGACCCACTACGAAAATGGCGCGAGAGAGTATCCGCTGCAATGGTCCCTCCGCAATCAACACGCCATAAGCTTTGCCAAAGCTGACTTCACGATGATCGGATGCAATCTGAATCTTATCGATCCCTTCCGCGCCGCAGAACCGGCCCTGCGCGAAGGGCAGGTCCGTGCTAACGGTCAGAACCTTCACGTTTGCGGGAAGCTGCGTCGCGCGCTCGTTAAACGTCTTCGTCTGAATGGCGCACACCGGCGTGTCGAGCGAAGGAACTATCGACAGCAGAAGCGTCTTGCCCGTAAAATCGCTCAGACGCACATCCTCCAGGCCGGCTTCGGTCTTTTGCTGGAGCGTGAAATCAGGGGCTTTGTCACCGGGCCTCAGTTCCGGCCCTTCCAGACGGAACTTGGCCCCCTTCAGGCCCGTGGTTCGATTCGACATTGTCGGTAATCTCCTTGTTGTCACATCCGCGTCAGTTTCGTTCGTTGCGCGCCAGGGGCGAGCCCGGCGTAGATTCGCGCCGCGAACATCGTCTCCCTTCTTTAGGCCGATCTCATCCATCGCGAGCTACGATAAATCGATCTTCCACCTGCGCAAGCCTGCCATCGCGCAGATGAACTATGCGATCGGCGCTCTCCAGCACCGCGGGATCATGCGTGACCACGATGACCGTGCCACGATCCCGGTATCGGGCCAGCATCTCCACGACGGCGCCTCCATTCGTGTGGTCCAGCGCAGCGGTCGGCTCGTCGGCGAATATCACGGAAGGCCGATTTACCATTGAGCGCGCGACGATCAAGCGCTGCCTCTCTCCGCCCGAGAGGTGCGCGGGATATCGTCCGGCGAGGTGGTCGATGTGGAGCTCGCCCAGCAGCGAATCGACATGGCGTCCCGCGTCTATATCCCCTGGGAGCGCGGCGAGCAGGATGTTCTCACGCGCCGTCAGGTAGTTTAGCAGGTATGGCTGTTGAAATACGAAACCGAACCGCATTCTCCGCAGCGATGCGCGCTCGTTCTCCGTCCTGGAAGAGAGAGCGCGTGAATCGAACCAGACCTCGCCCGCTGATGGCCGTTTCAGGCCCGCCAGTAGATAGAGCAGTGAGCTCTTTCCCGATCCGGAGGGGCCGATGATACCGAAGAATCCCCGTTCTGGGAAGCTAACGCTCACGTCCCTCACCGCGTACGTGATCTGGTCGCCATCACCGTAGCTCAAACTGACGCCGCGGGCCTCAAGTTGCATCGTCTACTCGATCTCCGCACGCCTGGGGGCGCCCTCACCTACGTTGAGCACTACCTGAGCGCTTCCGCGGTCCCCCGCGCGCGCGCCGACATATTTGATTGCCGTCCCGATTGCCGTTACTTCCATCCACTCGCCGCCATGAATGTATTCGATCTTAAGTTCCGTGCCGACGATGCCATCGGCGCCAAGCAGATTTGCTTCCTGCTGCATCCGTGTGATCGCAAGCTCTCGTGCCTCGTACATAAGCCGTGTAACATCCGCCACTTCACCACGAAACGCGCCTTTTATGTTGGCCAGCCATCCACGAAACGCGCCCATCGAGTAGACGCAGTTTCCGAGCACCATACCCACCGGAATGTAGCCCTTGTCGACGACGAGCCAGAACTCCTGGCCAGTCAGATCGGAAGCAAACGCTTGCCCCTCCGCCACTAGATGCCTCCTTCCGCAGCGCACATTGCATCGATTTGAGATCTCTACGTCGTTCTACGTCCAGCAGACTTTCGACATCGCTTTTAGTTCGGGCTAAATTTGGAATCTTCGGCAGTTGACACTAATTAGTAGTCGTGGTACAATGCGAATCAGCAGTTACTACCCATCTGGTACGATTCTTGCTTGATATAAGAGTTGCGCCGGGGCAGCGCGGCATTCTCTCCTAAAGGCTGGGGTGAATACGCTAACGATGAAAGGGCAAATCAGATGCCGGTAAAAGACACTCGAGAGCTGTCACTGCGAGTGCCCGCCACATGTCGTCCCCGAGCCGCGCGCGACCGCGAAAAGCACGAGCTTACCGAGAGCGTCGAGGAGTACGCGGAAGGCATATACCGGCTTCAGGAAGAGATGGAAGTTGTCAGCCCGGGCGATATCGCTCGGTATATGACCGTCTCCCCAGCTTCCGTAACGACCATGCTAAAGCGCCTTGCGGAGTTCGGACTCGTCGAGCACACTCCCTACCAGGGCGTTCGCCTGACCTCGAAGGGAGAGGCGCTCTCCGTGGCCCTCCTTCGGAAGCATCGGCTTGTAGAGCGGATGCTCGTCGACTTCCTTGAGCTGCCCTGGGAGGACGTTCACGATCTCGCCTGCAAGCTCGAACACTACCTGTCCGAAGAGGTCGCGGATCGCATCGCAAAGGCTCTGAACTACCCGAAGACCTGTCCGCACGGGAATCCCGTCGATGCCAGGCAGAAAGACGACGCAAAACGGTTGTCGGATGCGGTTGTCGGCGAAGAGCTCGTGATCGCCCGTATATCCGATGAGAGGCTGGAGTTTCTAACCTACGTTCTCGATATCGGTCTCGTTCCGCAGACCCGAGTATACGTAAACGCGAGAA
>JBBQVV010000222.1:0-11297 GCA_038211235.1 Chthonomonadales bacterium
AGCGTGCACTCCCTGCACATCGACTGGAGTCTTCCGAAGGCGGCCATCCTATTTGCGATGTTTACGGGCGCGGCCTGCCTGTTCTACGGCCTTTTCGTACTGCAGGCGACACTGTCGTTCTGGACCGTGGAGACGCTGGAAATTATGAACGCGGTGACGTATGGCGGCACCGAGACGGCGCAGTATCCTCTCACGATCTACCGGCCGTGGTTTCGGGGCGTGTTTACATTCTTGATTCCTCTGGCATGCGTCAACTATCTTCCGGCCGGGCTACTGTTCGGCAGGCTTGGCGGAACGTCGACGTCGCCGCTCCTGGCCCTCTGTCCCGTTGCCGGCGTGCTGTTCCTGGGCGCGAGCCTGCTCTGTTGGCGAACAGGCGTCCGCCACTACTGCTCGACGGGCAGCTGACGGCAGGTGCTCGTGTGAATTACCGGAACCTGGTATATCCACTGAACGGGGCCGTGTTTCCACGGTGGAACAATCATTTAATGCGACGAAACGGGGCGCGCATTCGTGCCGGTTCTGGGGAACGTGAGCGGATTCCGGTAGTTCAACGGATAGAATTATTCCGGCCCGCAGCCGTTAATTGCGGCTGTTACGCAGAAGAGCGTAAGGAGGAACCAATGCTGCTCGCGGAAGCGAAGTCGTATATAGGTAAGGTATGTACCGTTCGATTCCTGGATCGGGGCGGCAACGAACAGTCGATTACTTCGATCGTTTATGACTCGACGTATGTGCCTCTGTACGGAGGCTATTTCGTCACGGATACGGACGACATTCGACTTGACCGAGTTATCTCGGTAGAACTTGTCGGGGAGAAGGCCGACACGGCTGCGCTGCAAGTGCCCGTGGCAGCCTGATACAGAATAGACTGTCAGGGCAGCCGTTCCCGCTGCATCGGTAGAATCTCCCGATGCACGTCGGCGGAGAGCTCGTCGTCCTGATTAAACATAGGCCCGCCCGGCACACCCGCTGAGCGGGCCGTTACTTGCTTCGGAGGCGGTCGTCGTCGCTCCGAGGGCCACGAGGACTGAATGGACGCAGTTGACTGAGTGAACCATGTAGGGCCAGAGGACCTGCTGACCCACCGACCGCCGGGGAACCGCGGATGTTTCGCTCCCGGCTGCTCCGGCTAATTCCTTGGGCTAGCGCCTTTGACGTTCGCGAGGCGGTCCAGCGTGCGCATCGTGGAGCGCCGCTGCTGCAAGGCGCGGTCCACCTTGATCATCAGCAATTCGTATACGTCGACATCCGGGATGTTCTTCTCTACGTAGTCATATGCGCCGCGCTGCATGCACTCTACGGCGTTATTGACGTTGCCGTATGCGGTGAGAACGATGACTTCCGTAAACACGTCGCGCTCCGTGGCAGCTTTCAGCATGGTGAGTCCGCTTTCGCCGTCCTCCATGCTCATGTCGGTTATGACGATGTCGAACGAAGGGTCGGTCTCTTGGATCACACGTACGCCGGCGGCGGAGCTGTCCGCGGTACGTACGGAGTGGCCGTCGCGCTCGAGGCGGCGTTTCAGGGCGTTCCGCACCTCATCTTCATCGTCCACGCACAGAATTCGACTCATCCGCGTCTCCTATAGGCAGCGCCCGGACATACCATCGCACTCTTCTTATGCCATCGAAATGGCTGCGCCGCCGGCTCTATTCCGACGGGATCGGCATAAAGATGGCGAACTTGGCCCCTTGTCCCTCCGCGCCGATCTCGCGAATCACGCCCTGGTGTGCGTCAATGATACCCTTCACGATCGACAAGCCGAGTCCCATGCCCTTCACGCGAGTAGAAAAAAAGGGCTGGAAGATCTTCTCCTTACTCTCGTCGGCGACACCGGGGCCGGTGTCCGACAGCGAGATCTCGATGTACCTCTGCCGGCGGGAGATTCGAGCGATCTTCGGGAGCCGTTCCGGCGGCGCGAGCGCGGTGCGCACTCTCAGCTGACCGCCGTCCGCCATGAAGCTCAGCGCATTTTCGATCAGCTCCGACAGGGCGCGCTTCATTTTCTCGGCGTCGCATGCGATGTGCGGGAGCGCCTGGGCGTAGTCGGCCTTCAGTACGATCTTCGTGCGGCGGGGGAAGGTCTCTTTCAGCGTCTCGTGCACCAGCAGGTTGATGTCCGTATCGCGAAGTTTTATCTGAGTCGCCATTACAAAATCGCGAAACTCGCGAAGAATGCCCTCAAGCCGATAAACACCGACTTCCACGCTCTCCACAAGAGAGTCGACCTCGGCGAGCACATCCGGCTTCTTTACCTGGCCCGACTCCTTGGCCTTTGCCAGCAGGAACTTGAGTTCGTTTAGATCGCCTTTGATTGCAAACGTCCTGTTTCCGATCATGTGCGCCGATTTTGCAGACAGCTCTCCCCAGGCAGCCATTCGCTCGGACCGAACCAGGCGGCCCAGGCTCCGGGAGTTCTCAACCGAATTGCCCAGTTGGCTGGCGATGGTTTGAAGCACGCGCTCGTCGCTCTCGGTAAACCTTGCGCGGAACCACGCCGGCGCGCTCCGTGGACGCGAGGCACGGATGACGCCGAGTATCCGCTCGCGGCCGAATATGGGCACCGCAAGAAACGCGCTAAGCTCATCTGATGAAAACTCGGGATATTTTCCGAGCCATCGCGGATCGTGGCGCGGATCGTCGAGGCGAATGGTCTCACCAGTCTTCGCGACGGCGCCTGTCAGCCCCTCGCCGATACCGTACGACGCCGTGCCGACCTGTGACCGGAGGGACCCGCTCGATGCTTGAAGGAGCAGGGATTCGGCTGCGTCGTCGAGCAGGAACACGGAACAGGCTTCGCATTTCAGGGTCTGGGCAGTTACGTTTACAACCCGACGGGCTAGCGCATTGACGTCCGTCGTCGAAGCCAACTCGAGGCCGATATCGACGAGCAGCTGTTCTCGCTCGCGAAACTCCTCGAATGCGAGCGACGCGGCGATGCCGTTGGCGAACGTTGTGAGCATGACAAGATCGCCTGGGGAAAACGCCGCGAGCCGGTCGCTGTCGACGTTCAGCACTCCGCGCACGCGCCCTTCGGCGTCGAAGAAAGGCACTGCGATCTCGCTCAGCACGTCCGGGAAGGCCTCGATATAGTGCGAATCATTTCGGACGTCGGCGCAGAGGTATGGCTCCCCCGTAATCGCGACGTAGCCTGTGATTCCCCGTTCCGTCCGATTATGCGGCTTGAGGCGAAGCGTGCGGTTTTCGTCCGTCCAGTCGCCGCCGGCAGTCTCACCGACAACCAACTCGCCGGTCTCCTGCTCGATACGCGCAAGAAACGCCCGACGTCCGTTCGTCGCCTTCAGGGCCTCCTTCAGGGCCTCCTGAAGAAAGTTTGAGGAGTGGCGCTGGGTCAGAGCCAGCGTCAGGAGCCGGTTCGCGGTCTCGATAAAGGCTGCGTTAGGCGCAGCCGTCTGCTCGGGCCCGTGTGCTGCGCCCATTTGCGTCAATACTCCTCCACCGGCAACGCGGGGTGCGGAACCTGGACGCACGGATTTTCTCCAGCGATTCCCTGCGCGTCCAGTCCCAGGGACATATGGCGGTGTTCGATGTTTGCGTCCAGAAAGACCTCGCCGTCGGCAACATAACCGAATTTCTCATAGAATGGAATGGCATAACACTGAGCCTCGAGTATCAGACGCCGATAGCCCCTAGAGTTGGCGTAAGCATGCATCACCCGCATGAGCTGGGCTCCCAGTCCCAGTCCGCGAAAATCGGCATGGATCGCCACCCGCCCGATCTTTCCGACGCCGCACCCCCTGTCGACCAGGCGGGCCGTACCGACAATCGCCGCAGGACCCGTGCCGCTTGCACAAGGGATGCGTACAACGAAATGCTCGGCTGTAAGGTCGTATGCGTCCAGCTCCTCTTCGGGAGGGACGAGCTGCTCTTCCACAAAGACGAGCATTCTGAGCGCGAATGCGGCGGCTCGCTCGTCGGCGCTCTCCGCAAGCCCAATATCGATGTTCGATCGGTCGAATGAACTGTGCATTTACGTCGTGATGTTGATCGCCAGCTTCTGAGGCAAGCCAATCGATCTCGGTTCCCATGCCGCGAAAACTGTCTGTGGCGCGAAGTTTGTATCGGCCGCGACTTCTCAGCCCGCAACTCTTCGCCGCCAAACCAGTGCCTTCCTTCTCCCCACAATGCGAATTGGAGTTCATGGCGGCCGATGACGGACTCCATAAAGGACTAAGTTGTCCAGCAAGACTGAAACAAAGAGTAGACATAATTCTAGTCTTGTGTTACACTGGTTGTGCGTCCGATAAGCAGTACATATGTTTCTACGTCGTGACTCGACGGTAGGCGGCCGGCGACGGATGAGGCGATTCACCGGCCTGTCACGGCATCGAAACCGTTTTACCCAGTCTCTTGGCGTGGTGGAGTGGCGATGGGGCGCATTGTATTACGATTCGATGTCAAACCTGACTTTCCATGGAGAAGGAAACGTGGCTATCAAACCCAGCAGCATCGGCGAGTACTCGACTAGTCGTGGAGGGCAGGGCTGTTTGTGGACAGTCGCCTTAGGCGTTCTCGGCGTGCTGGGATTCTCGTATTTGAGCACCTATGCCGGATTCCCGCACGATGCGCTCGACAGAGTTGAGAATGGGATCGCCGGGGTCACGCGCCCGGCGATCAGCCGGTCTATTTCGGCCGGAAGAGCGCGGATCGGCCATTTCCACCGCCGGGCCCGTCGCCGCCGCGTGGTCTACCGCAGTAGGGTCGAATCGGGCGGGCGCGAAGGAGGCTTCGACATTCGACGGTAACTTTCATGCGTCGTTGAACTTTTGAGCCGCGTGCCGGAACTAAGCAGATAACACCGGATCCACGACTCTAGGAGTTCATCTCGATGAAAACCGATATTCCCCTGCTGCAGAACGTACGCATCGCCTCGCCGTGCACAGCTTCCTGGGACGCCATGAAGCCGGTGAACGGAGATCGAGTTCGCTTCTGTGACGGCTGCCGCAAGCGCGTATACAACCTCTCCGCGCTTGGGCAGGCAGAGGCGGAGGGGCTGCTGCGCGCCAATGAGGGACATCTCTGCGTGCGCTACTACCGCCGGACTGACGGCACAATCTTGACGAACGATTGTCCGGTTGGGCTCGCGGCCGCGCGGCAGCTTGTAATGACTCGGGCTAAAGCCTCGGTCGGACTCTGCTTCCTCCTGTGCATTGCCCTCGCTGCCCACAACGCGACTCAACGACTGGGTAAACCAATGACGGGTGATTCCGTTCCTGGTACAGGGCTGTCCGCACCACTGATGGGTTCGCTCGCGATGCCTCCGCCCGCGCATACAACGATGGGCAAGCCCATATGGTTTCCTGATCCTCCACTCAAGGACGAGCGCCTCGGGTTGTTGGGACAGGTCAGTATCGGAACGGTCGCACCTGCTTTGCCGGCTGGATCGTCAGCCGGACCAGACCAGGACGAACGAGCAACCGTAGTACGCACGATGAGAGAGGCGGAGGCCGGGAAACGGAATCATGGAGAAACGCGATAACGGGGTAGCCGAATTAACGAGCGCGAAGACTCTCCAGGCAGCTTATCGCCAGCGCCACGGCCTCCTCCTGCGAGAGCTCAGCGCCTTCCGCTTCCGTGGCGGTACACGCCTCGGCGCCAACCAGCGCTCGAACGGCCGGCTCGTCAGCGGTCTCATCCTCTGGGCTGACTGTATCGAGGCCTAATTCGGCTCGGATAGACGCCCCGGCAGCGCGGAGCCGCACGGCGTCCGGGCCGAGCTCCAGCAGACCCAGCGATACCACGGCCGTGAAAACCAGACATGCGATCCCGTCGAGAGCGGTTGCGACACTGATTCGATCGTGAAGGTTCACGCGAATTCGCAGCGACTCATCCCAGTGTCCTGCCGAACTTCGACAGTCGCCTTCGGCCAGTGCGAGCCGGGCCAGGTTACCGAGGCAGATGGACCAGGCCCACGACTCGCCGAGTTCGCGGAAGATGGGCAATGCCCGTGCGTAGCAGGCTCTCGCGATTTCGCGATCTCCGGGCCCATCACGATTATGGGCGAGCGCTCCCTGCTCCACGCTGACGTATGCCAGGTTGACCGGCTGCCTCAGCTCCCGGAAGATCTGCTCCGCGCGGTTCAGGTGTCGATCCGCCTCTTCGAACTCGCCTACCTTCGAACTGGACAGGCCGAGCCGCCAGTGGGCAATGCCCTGTTCGGTCATCAGGCCGGCGGATTGGGCAATCTCTAGAGATCGCTGCTGGTAGGCGCGCGCGGCCAAATAGTCTCCCACACCCGTTGCAACTACTCCCATCCCGATGAGCGCGGAAGCCTGGCCGGCGGCGTCACCGGCCCGAGTAAAATAGTGCAGCGCAGACTCCACCAGCTTGCGCGACTGGGCGATATCGGGCTTATGGTGGTAGGATACCGACGCAAGCGCGTGGTAGCTGCGCGCGATTCCGAGGTCGTCTCCGAGGCGCTCGCCAATCGCGAGCGCTCTTTCGTGATGCCCGCGCGATGCCTCGTAGTCGCACATGTCGTAGCAGAGCCTGCCTAGCGCATGAACCAGAGTCGCATCGTCTCGCCCGGCGGACTCCACGCTCATGTCGGCAGTGATCCGTTCGAGTACCTGGCGGCCCTCGCGCCAGTGGCCCTGCCTCTCCCAGAAGGATGAGAGAGATAGCCCCATGCGCCGCTGCTGCTCGCCAGTCGCGGAGTCGAGCGCCAATTGAAGGTTTGCGTGCTCCAGCGTAAGCTGCTCGTGGCTCGCCGATTCCGCGAGCGCCGCAAAGTATGCCGAATGCCGGTCGGCAAGCGACCTGCGCTCGGAGACCGTCAACGTGGATTCGCCGAACTCTCGTAGTGCTTCGTGCATTCCGAATCGGATTCGCTCAACTTGGGACTGCGCCGTGATGAGCGATCGATCCCGCAGGCTCGCAAGCGCATCCCTGTCCACTCCGCTGACGGTCTGAGCGGCGGCGGCGTCCCATCCGCCTCGGAAGATGGAGAGGGCAAAGAAGGCTTGCCGCAGATCCTGGCCCAGGAGATCGACGCTCCATCGTATCGTGGCCGTGAGTGATAGGTGCCTCTCCTCGCCGGCAGTCCGCCCGGGCATGCCCAGCACGCCGCGCTCTAACTGGGCCAACATCTCACTCGGAGTGAGGACGGAGGCCCACGCAGCGGCGAGCTCGATTGCCAGGGGAAACCCTTCCACACGCTCGACTACCTTGCGAATGGCCTCTTTCTCCGCGTCGGTGGGACTGAATCCCGGCGTTACACCCCGCGCGCGATCGATGAACAGGCCGACGCTTTCGTCGGTCGGCAGGCCGGAGACCGGGATGAGCTCCTCGCCTGCCGCGCCCAGTCGGCGTCGCGAGGTCGTGAGGATGGTGAGTCCGGGCGCACGATCGAGCAGCGCCGCCGCGACTTCACCGCCCTCCAGCGCGGCCTGCTCCAGATTGTCCAGAACCAGCAGCGCTCGGCCGGCACGCTCCAGGCGGGCGGCGATCTGCGCGGCCGCGGGCACGGTGGCGGAGCGTGTCAGCTCCAGCGTTTCGAGCAGCGATTCCCAGATCTGCTCCGCGGTCGTCGCAGTGGCCAGCGCCACGAACCAGACCTCTCCGAACATGACGTGCGCGGCAAGCCGGCGCGCCGTCTCAATCGCAAGGCGCGTCTTGCCGACGCCGCCCGGCCCGAACAGCGTGAACAAGCAGGCGCCGTCGGCCGCGGCTCGCCCGCCGCCCAGCCGCTGAACCAGCGCGGAGAGCATGTCCTGCCGGCCACGGAATCGGCCTCGAGATACCGGGAGGCGCACGGCTCGGGCCGGCTCGCCCGGCGCGGCATCGACGGCTTGGGCATTGATCTCGGTTACGAGGGCTCGGACGGCGTCGGACGGCTTCTCGGCGAGCTGTTCGTCCAGAAGGCGCTCCAGGTCGTCGAACTGGCGGCGGGCCTCGGCGGGCCGACCCATCTGCTTCAGCAGACGGATGAGGTCGGCGCGGATCTCTTCGGAGAGCGGATCGGCGGCAGCGGCCCTATGCGCGTAGTCGAGCGCGACATTGACCTCGCCCAGGGCGCCATGCCATCTCGAAAGCGCCGAGAGCGCGGCCCTGTGTTCGGCCTCCAGGCGATCCCTTTCGCGCAGAATCCAGTCGTCGTATAGGCCTGGGAGCAGCGGGCCGCCGTACGCCTCCACGGCCTCGCGAAGCCGTTCGACGCGCTGCGGCTCCGGCGCTTTTGTGTTGCGGGCTGCGACGAGAGCGGCCTCGAATCGCTGGAGGTCGGTTGTAGCGGAGAGCATGATAGATGCCTTGTCGGCTCGCAAAGCGTCGCCAAAATCCTTCCGGAGCGCGGCAAGGGCGGTTCTCAGGCTCGACCGGCCGGCGTCGACTTCGCTCTCCGGCCAGAATCGGTCGACCAGCTCCTCGCGCGGCAGCGCTCTTCCTGCCTTGAATGCGAGATAGGCAAAGAGCGAACCCGTTTTTTGCGTGCGAAAACGGGTTACGGGTTCGGATTCCGGGAGGCGGGCATTGCGCGCGGAGAGGCTTCCCAACAGGGTTATATCCAGAGCCAGGTCCATGGCGAATGATTCGCCGGAGCCTGGCCCGATTCCTGATTCGGGCGGGCTTGCGCGCGGGAACGCCGCGGCCCCGTGCCTTCCAGTGTATCGAGCCAGTGTGACGGTTCCGTGACAGAGCGGGATTTCCGGCGTGCGGCGATTGCGCGAGCCTGCAATATTCGCGAACAGGTCGCCCGTACGGGTGCCTCGTAGTTGCCCTCGGTCCCTGAGTGAGTCGCGCTCGCCTCACGAGTCTGTAGGTCCGTCACCCACGGAACCGCAACGCGGGACTCCTGACCTATCGCGCTTGTAGATGCGAGTTGCAACATGTACATAAAGCCATGCCTCGGCAACATGGCACGTAAATTGCAGCGCAATATACCGGGAACGACGCCCACACACGCTTGGTCACGTCTACTCGCACGTCGATTGCTTTAATGCCAGGTTCCGGCGAGGTTGTTGTTGAGTTCGATGCCAGGTTATCAAGCCTCATTGGCAATCTGCCCGCGGTGACGGAGAACAGTTCTGCGCCCACAAGCTAAGGTTCACGATTGTGCAATCGCACTAGCCGCGTCGAGAAGGCAAACCGCGTACCGCAACAGGGCTAAGGTCGCGAGGGGTTCCGATCTAATCGATTGAGAGCTGTTGCCATGGACGCATTTCAAGTCGTTGCACCGGAACCTGGTAGTTGTACCTACCTGCCGGATAGACTTTTCACATTAACGTGCGTCATAATATGGAAGGTGCAGGCGCGAAAAAGCCGCCACTGTACTGCGCGTCGCGATGATGCACTCCAGCTGGCTGACTTCCCTGCCGGCGGTTCGCGGCTCCCAACGAGGGCCCGACGCGTAACCGGCCCAGGAACATAGCAAGCAGCCTTAACCCCAAAGCGGTCCACTTAGCGGTGACCCTCTGACGCACTTCACACCGAAGGCGCAGTCGCGCAACTCTTTATCGGCTCCCGTGCCGCGATACGTTCGGAGCACACCTACAATGGATGACGAGACACGACCGCCGGCGAATGACGTGAGCGTGCGCGACTACGTGGACATGTTCCGCAGGCGCAGGGCCATCATTATCCAAACGTTTGCACTGGTGTTCGTGGTCGGCGTGGTTGTCACATTCCTCACAAAGCCTCTCTATCGCACCGTCACCCGCATGCTGGTCGAGGGGAAGGCGATGTACGTCACTCAGCTGGACCCGACCAATCCGCTCGGCAACCTGTTCACCGCGGACGCCGGCCACGAGGTCGATACTCAGCTCGAAGTGCTGCAGGGCGAGAAGGTTCTGGGAGACGCATACACGGACGCGGGGGTCAAGCCCGGAACCGTGCAGATCCAGGCGAAGCAGTCCGGTAATACGGACGTCATCGAAGTGACCGCGGAGTCCAACGATAAGGATGCCGCCCAGAAGGTCGCCAACTCGTTACCCCAGGTCTACCTAAAGTACGTTACGGGAAACCGCCATCAGGAGATCACGAGGGCGCTCAAGTTCGCTAGGGAGCGACTTGCGAAGGAGACTCACGAGCTCCATATCTGTGAAGAGAAGCTACAGAAGTTCCGCGAGACGTCGCACGTCACGAACGTGGAGACTGAGCGGACACAGCGGATCGCGGACAAGGTTGCCGCCGAAGCCGAGTTTCGCCAACACGAGGCGGCTGCGCATGGCCTGGCCGCGCGTCTAAACGTTCTGTATAAGGCACGGAAGAAGCTCCCCGAAGACAAGGTGACGCCATCCTCCGTCACTAATCCCCTGATTGCGGGGATCAAGGAGCAGATCGCCGCCCTGCAGACCGACAGGACCAGGGTTGCGCTGCTATTCAAGCCTGCAAGCATCGAGATTCAAAAGATCGACGTCCAGATCGCGGACATGAATCGGCGCCTGGCCGCCATGCCGCCGATGGTCACAAACGTATCGCGAAGTCCGAATCCGGCGATCGCGGAGGCCGAGGCGAAAATCGCGCAGACCTACACGGATCTGTTGGAGGCTCAGACGCAGCTGAAGTACAATCGTCGGCGGGCGGACGCGACCGTCAGCGGACTGGACAAGTACGGCTTGCTCGAGCGTGACCAGGGCGAGTTCCAGCGCGAGATTGCCCGTCACGAATCCTCGATCGCTCTGCTCACCCGGAGCGTCGACGATCTCGCGCTTCGAGAGAAGGCAACGCACGATCCGGTCGTGGTGATTACGCCCGCGGCCGCGGCTATCCAGGTCGCGCCGCAGAAGCTGAACAATCTGCTGGCGGCTACCTTGCTCGGCCTGGTCCTCGGATTCTGTTTCGCGCTTCTGCAAGAGTTCCTGGATGATCGCATCAACAGTCCGGAAGAGGCTCGGCGCATCTTCGGCGTCCCTGCGCTCGGATTCATCCCTCTTATTGAGAACGAGGAGGAGCGGCTGCTCGGTCCCGCACGCGGCGGCACGCTGCTGGAGACCTTCCGAGTACTTCGCAGCAACGTAACGTTCGCCGCTGTCGAGGGCGCGATTCATTCGATCATGATCACGAGCACCACGCCGGGTGAGGGAAAATCGGTCACGGCATTTAACCTGGCGGTCGCCATGGCGCTCGAAGGAAGACAGGTCATCCTGGTGGATGCGGACCTCCGCCGCCCAACGCTGCACAAGAAGTGTGGGGTGGAGCGCCGGCCGGGACTCGTGAACGTGCTGGTCGGCCACACGCCGTTGCAGAAGGCGCTGCAGTCCTGCGCGATACCTAACTTGAAGATCCTGACGGCAGGGCCGCTGCCGCCGAACCCGGCGGAGATGCTGGGGTCCACC
>JBBQVV010000223.1:0-11265 GCA_038211235.1 Chthonomonadales bacterium
AGCGGCTTCTCGCAATAGACGTGCTTTCCGTGCTTGATCGCCTCCATGGTGATGATGGCATGGCTGTGGTCCGGGGTGCCGATGACAACCCCATCGATCTCCTTACCCATCTCCTCGAGCATCACTCGGTAGTCTTTGTATCTCTTGGCGTTCGGATACTGCTCGAACTTCTTTGCCGCGTACTTGCTGTCGACATCGCAGAGCGCGATAATGTTCGCGCCTTCGGCAGCCACTGCATCGACGTCCCCTCCGCCCTGACTGCCTACCCCGATGCCCGCCACATTGATCTTGTCAAATGATCCGGCCGCTTCTGTTTGGCCCAGGGCGCCAGCCGGATCGACGTGCAGCATGGCTGCGCCGACGCCGGCGCCAAGCAAGAACTCTCGTCGGTCGATCCTGGCGGCAATAGTTTTCATAATCATGCCTCCCACTCCGGCCCAATGGATCTGTCCCGTCACGGTCCCCGGAGTTCGCACAGTTCAATACGTTGAATGAAGAGCATCGACGATTCGTCGGGGCGAAGACGCGCACCGCAGCCTCGTACCATCTTAACATACCGGCGGGGAGATTGACAACTGTTGCGAGGCGGAACGCGTGTGCGATTGGACAATATGTGGCAGTCGTTGACGACTTGACTCCAGATGGCGGCCATGGATATCGGTTCCAGAGCAGAGCATCCGGCGGCGACCGCTCCGGTGGGCCTTCCGACCACAATAAGACCAAGCGTGAAGATTGGAAAGGTGGGCGGCAGGCGTACGCAGAGGCCGAGCATACTCTTGTTCGGGCTCGTGACGTGAGGCCGAGCCGTAGATGTCGTCGGCAGTTCAACGGTCCGATCTCGTGTATAATGGAACAGTGACCCGACCGGAGCAGTGTCCTCGGAGAGATGAGCATGAGTACCAGGTACATAGTATTTCACGATCGAGCGGGTGAGGCGCAGGGACTCGTCGCGCTGGCGAGGAGAACGCGCATCGATGCCCTGCCGGGCGGCGTCTACGGAGTGCGTGAAGAGGACCTCGTGATCCTGCGCGAGCTTAATGTGGAGTTCCGAGTTGCGTCAAACCAGGAAGCGCGCCAGGCGACAGAAGGAGTACACGATCCTGTTGCCGCTAAAATACAATAACGGAGAGCCTGTTCCGCCCGAGCTCGTTCTGCAAACGCGGGAAGAGCTTGTACAGCGATTCGGCGGAGCGAGCTTCGATCCCGGCGCGGTTGAGGGCTATTGGGTTCTCGCTTCCAGGGTCTATTCGGACGAACTGATTCGTGTGCGAGTATCGGCGTTGGGCACTTTAGAAGATGACCAGTTTATCCTGGATTACAAAGAGCGCCTCAAACTTCGGTTCGATCAGGAAGAGATCTACGTTGCTGGCTGCGTCATCGAGCGATTCTAAGTCGACTACGTCTGCGGGTTAGGACCTGCTCCCCGTGCGGCGGGAGGATCTCGCCGCGCGAGCCCTAGTCCGCGACTGAGGAGGCGTAGCAATCGAGTGAGTAGAAGGGCCGGTCCGCATCAACGCTTCAGCATCGCATCCAGCGCCACACGCTCCGGCGCGTCGGTGCGGGAGAAGGGCGCGGCGCGCCAGAAGCGGACCGTGCCGTCCGTCGAGCCCGAGACGAGCAGGTTGTCGTCGGAGGAGAACGCGAGGCTGGTGACCGCCTTCAAGTGTCCGGAGAGCACCAGGACGACCTCGCGCGTCACAAGGCTGCACAGGCTGATCCTGCCATCCTTTGTGCCGACAGCCAGCGTCTTGCCATCGGATGTGAATGCGGTCGCGTAGACCTCGGCGCTAAACGTGTTCAACAGTTGCGAGGCAATTGCTGTGCTCCGCCCACGACCATCCTGGATTCCGTGAATGTGGTCCACCTGCCACAACCGGACCATCTTGTCCCAGCCGCCGGTTGCCAAGGTCTTACCATCAGGCGAAAAAGCTAACGCCGTGATGTCGTTCTGATGCGCGCCTCGTATCGCACCTAGCAGTTGACGCGTAGCGGTACTCCACAATTCTACGGTTCCGTCGCTGTATTCAGAGTGCTCTCTGTCTGGTCCGATGATGGCCAGAATATCACCATGAGGCGAGAGAGCCGCGCCCCTGACATCCGATATGGCTTCCGTCGTACCGCCCAGGCGTGAGTGCGTGACGAGATCCTCCATTGTCGCGGGCAGTGTACGTGTCGCACTGTTTGATGTATCACCGAATACCGAAATACGGGATCGACGATCGAAAGTGTCCGCTTTTGGGCGAATCCATTGATCCCACTGGGCTGACACCAGCATTCTACCATCTGGCCCGAAGTGCAGACGTCCGTTTGTGCCGTTCGCAGTCGAAAGCGTTCCCAGTGCGCGGCCCGAATTCGCGTTCCACAATCGCACCTCCTGAGTCCCGTCCGATGTCGCAACAATCGTGCTGCCCGAGATCGCGACTCCACAGACCGGACCTGTGGTCGTGACCGCATTGACCGGCGCCGTTGCCGGATCGACGTCCCATAGGCGAACCGTTCCATCATTAGCCCCGGAAATCAGCGTCCTGCCGATCGGCGCGAACGCGACCGAATTGACGCGATCGAAGTGACCCCGGAGCGGACGCAGTTCTCGGCCCGACTTGACATCCCAGAGCCTGATAGTGGCGTCCCAGCAGGCGGCGGCGACTGTCGTAGAATCAGGTGAGAACGCTACCGAGAAGGCCGTTGCGGGGCACCGGAATGTGCGAGTGATAGACCATGTCTTGACGTCCCACAACAGCACCGTCCCATCGCGGTTGGCCATACTGAGGAGGCGGCCGTCGGGAGAGAACTGTAATGCATAGACGACGTAATCATATGGAAGCGTCAGTCGGTGTACGGCTTTTCGTGACGACAGGTAAGTTACAAAAACCTTATCGCCACCGTAAATAAGGATTTTCGAGTCGGGGGATAGCGCCAGCGCGCCCACCGACGTCATGCGCCGTGGAACGTTGACCCGGGCGCTAGTTGCGATGTCCCACCAGCAGAGATCACCATGGTCGCTTGCAATGCACAACTGCCTGCTATCACGCGAGAACGTGACCGACCTGACTGACTGCTGAAACGCCCGCAGGACCGTCGGCGGATTACTAGGTGCGCGTAAATCCCACAGGTGAACGTTTCCGGGCTGTGGAGAATCGGATGCGACACCGCCGGCAGCAGCCAGCTTCTTGCCATCCGGAGAAAAGACCAAACCGTTCACTTCTCCCGAAAACGCAAACGGGGCCATCTCACGGCGAGTCACGATGTCCCACATATGAATGTGACTTGTGTTGTGATGCTTCGGCTGCCCGGCTGCCGCGACAAAACGTCCATCGGGAGAGACGGCGACGGCAAACACACTTATGTCGAAGCACGGCAGAGGGACGCTTTCCCCATGCAACCGTTGCCACAAATAACGCCATTCGAATCCACGTGGATCACTCTCGCCCTTTGCAGGTCGGACGCTCTCTAAGGCTTTGAGGGCAGACGGCAAATTGATGGTTACAAGACCACTCTGTGCCAGGTCGATTTCGTGCAGATAGTGATATTGTCGCACGAGCTCATATTGTCGTGCTATTTCCTGTGAATGGAAATACTGCAATCCTGCCACGGCACAGAGCGCGCCTATCGCCGCCAGCGCAAGCGATACCACGATAGACGCCCGAAAGACACCGCGGCGATAGGCGGCCCGCTGTCGGCGCAGGTCCGCACCGGGCATGTGCTCGCGAATCCATGCCGAGTCGAAGACATTCTGGTAGATGCGGTTGCGTACGAGTAGGCGGCCGTGCATGGAGCGCACCAGGCCGGAAAGCATCAGAACGTCGATTAGCTGGCCTGTACTCGAGGTAAGAACCGGTTGTTCTCGATACACCCTGGTATAGAGAGACAGCAGGTCCGCCGTGTCGGCGCCGCTCATTAGCATTCTGTCTCTAACAAATGTAAGATTCGTATCCTGTTCCTGAGCCTCTGGCGCTAGAAACAGATCGACGCACAGACTATCTACGTGGGCCGCCGACCGAGTACCTGGTCGCAGCGCAATTTCCTGGCAGAGCCGCTGAGTCAGATACGGCTGACCCCCTGTCCAGAAGAGCGCCCGATTCAATAGCGCGCGGCCGATAGATCGTTCACACTGAAAACCGTGAGCCAGGTGAGCGGCTTCCTCTTCGCTAAAATCTACCAACTCGATGCGGCGCCCGATGTTAAACGGCGTAACGTCCACTTCTTCGATCAGGTCCGACGGAGTTGCGACCCCGATCAGGCAGAATGTGAGGCGACAGAATTCTGTCTCGGTGGTACGGCGGTTATAGCAGGAACGCATCGCGGCGAAGAACTCGGAGGTGTCGAATGCGAGATTTCTCACATAGTCGATCTCGTCGACGAATACCGCAAGACGGTGTGCAGGGCGTGCTTTCAGGATCAGTCTGAGCCCGTCAGTCCATCGCTGTAGCAACGAAAGTCGTGAGTCGGAAGTCCACGATTTTCTTAATTCGTTCCGCAGGCCGAGATCGGCGGCTGTTCTGGTGAGCAGCGTGTAGTACCACTGCTCCCTGGTACAATCGACGCCGACTTCGGTAAGGTCCAGGTAAGCTACGTCAAGTCCATCGTCACGCAGACGCGCGGCCGTGCGTGCAGTAAGCGAGGTCTTTCCGATCTGCCTCGATGCGAGGATATAACAATACTCGCCGCGCAGCAGGCTCGCATAGAGCTCTTCGTCGGCGGCACGCACACAATAGGAGGGAGATTGGAGCGGCACGGCGCCTCCGGTCGCAAAGAATGCCGCCGCCTCACGGACGCTCATGCGAACATCCTTGTGAAGTGTCGCTCGTAGAGGCCACAGCGGAATCGTGCCTCTGCAGTCGAGGTGCCCTTTAAAACTCCGGCGGATCGCAGCCTGGAGAAGTGATCCTTCTTTCGGATGCTCAACCCTGAGATCAGCGCCTGCACCTCCTCCAGGAACTCGGCATCAGCGGCGACCAGTCTGTGCATCCTCCGGAGATGTTGGCTGAAAATGCTGACCTCCCTGTCGGCTTCCGCCTCAATGCCGCCGATATCCATGTTTCCGGCCTTCATCTCGCAAAGACAGCGCTGCAAAAGGTAAGGATGGCCGCCGACGAGAGCGAGAAGCCGAGCGAGCTCCTCCTGATCCTGTACAGGCCTTCCATGGCGGCAGTTCAGTTCGTCGACCTCCTCCAGCGTGAAATCCTGCAGGCTAACCGGGGTGCCGACATTGAATGGAGACTCGTTGATGTTTCGGATCAGCGAGTGCGCCTCGGAGGCGTACGTCATGACGAGCGTAAAGCGATTCCACGGGGTGAGCGTGTCGAGTACGCGCGTATTGTGCCAGGATCGGAACAGGCCGAATACATCGCTGTGATAGTCCCGATTGAAGATTCGATCCACCTCATCGATCGCACAGACAACCGCACAATCCGACTTCCGAACCACCTCGTTCCGGACGTACGAATGGAAATTTGCTTTCGGGGAGAGAAGCGAGTCCCAGGACTGCCCGGGAGCAACGGCCAGCCCGAGCTGCTCAAACATCGCGCGCGCCATCGCTCTTAGAAGGCTCTCCGACGAGACCAGGTCGGCGGAGTCGAGCATCTGGAAATCTACGGAGACGACCGCCGCTCCGTCCACGCGGGCATATTCGAGACCTCTGGCGAGAAGCGAGGTCTTGCCGGTTTGCCTGGATCCTTCGATGCGAACGATGCTATCGCGGCGCATGATCGCAGCATGCAGATCCATGTCGGCAGGCCGTTCGACGTAGTACGGATTCTCCAGGCTCATTGCACCGGTTACCGGCTCGTCCGTCATGACCGAAAGGTGGCGACGGATTGTAGCCAGGATCGGCTTCCGCGGTATTTGCGCGTACAGGATGGTCATCCGCTGTGGGGGCGTCAACCGGTCGGCACGGGCGTCCAGATAGTCACGATACTCTTCGTACAACTGCGTGGCGGTCACGAAGTGGCCGGACTCGACCAGTCCCTCCATTACGAGGCCATGCGGCTCTGCCGCCAGATCCCGAAGTTCTCGCAGCATCTCCAGATGGTGCAGGGCGAAATGGAAGTCTCGCACCGAAACCCCGTGCCGGACGAGCCACCGGTGCGCCTCGCGGATTCTCCGCCTGTGCCGCATTCTCGCCTCTTCGACCCACGGTCGATCGTACCAGCCGATCCATGATTCGAGCAGCGGGCGGGAACAGAGATCAACCGCAGACCAAGGATGCCCGGATCGGATTCGCGAGCCGCCCAAGCCGCGTCGAAGCCGGCGACGTCCACATCGAGGCCGGTCTGCTCAAGACGGAGCGTGCCATAGTGCGTGACCAGGCCGTCGCCCGCGGATCGCAAAGCCCTTCGCGTCGCGTTCACAACCACACTGAGGTTGTTTAGCGACGGTGTCTCGTCCTCGGGCCAGAGGCGCGCGACGACCTCGTCACTCTTATGGACGGCTCCAGGCTGAAGGGCGAGGTAGGCGAGAAGCGCTCCGCGGTAGTGGTGCAGTAGGACGTCTTCCAGCCGGCTCCCGTTCAATTCCACGCTAAGCGCTCCGCACAGGTAGATTTTCAAGTTATCGTCGCAATGGCTTGACGACATTCAGACGCTCCCCTCGTTTGGCGGCTCCCAAGATCGTAGTCGTCAAGTCACTGTGCTGGGCCTTTCCTCACGGAAAATTCACGAATTGCTTCCGCTGCGGGCGTCCATTATCCTCCACAAGAACCTTTCGTGAACTTTCTGCCGTAGTTCATCCCCTGCGATAGACTGTCCGTCGGGTGCCATCAGGGCAGTCACACTGAACGCGTCTCAGGCTGTCAGAATGTGTACAACGGCATGGGCTCAGGGAGCTCGGAAGAGGCGTTCATGTGCGTCCGGCATCAAATCACTGTTAGATTGTGGGGAGTGTGAAGGAGGAATGCGATGTTCGTGATCGGCAACGGTAGTTGTACGCGCTGCGCGAACGCGTCGACCATTTCGGCGAGGCAAGTCGACGCAGGCGTCCCTGGAGAACGACTACTGCGACTGGTTATGACCTTGTTGGATCTAGCGCTTGCACTCTTCCGTCGGAGTGTACTCGCGGTAAGTCTCTTACTGGCTACCGTCGTGGCATGCTCGGCCCAGTTGACCTTTACGGAATACGCAGGGCCCACGACACCTACATTCGAGGACGGGCATGCGCTTGGAGACATCACCTCGGGTCCGGATGGCAATCTCTGGTTCACGGAAGGCTACGCGTTCGGCGCGCAAACTAACATTGGCAGAATCACGCCGGCGGGCGTTACAACGTATTTTCCGGTTCCCAGCGGCGGCAGCGAGGGCGGAATCGCCGCGGGACCTGATGGGAATCTGTGGTTTGCAGAGTACCGAACAAACAGAATCGGTAGAATCGCTACCGATGGGACGATCACAGAGTTTACTATTCCAGGCGGAGGTATGTATCCCTATGGAATTACTGCGGGCCCCGATGGCAACATGTGGTTCACGGGAGCGGGAGGAGCCGGGCTTGGCAAAATCGGCCGGATAACCCCTGATGGTGGGATAACGACATTCCCGACGCCCGGAAATACGGATGCGATTCGAATCGTTACGGGATCGGACGGAAATCTGTGGTTCACGGAGAACGTTGCGAACCAGATTGGCAGAATCACTCCTGCGGGCGCCATTACAGAATATCCGGTCCCGACCAGCGGCAGCCATCCCTACTATATTGCGGCTGGGCCGGACGGAAATCTGTGGTTTACGGAGGAAATTGCCAACAAGATCGCGAGAATTACGACCTCGGGGGTAATCACGGAATTCTCCATTGCCTCGGGAGGCAACCCCCTCGGGATCACAAAGGGTCCGGACGGCAACTTGTGGTTCGCGGAGTATCTCGGGAATTTCATTGGGAGAATCACCACTGCGGGAGTGATCACCGAGTTTCCGGTTCCTACCGTCGGAGCTAACCCCGACTTCATCGCTGAAGGGTTCGATGGCAATCTGTGGTTCATTGAGCCGGATGCAAATAAGATCGTCAAGGCCAGTTCAGCCGGTAGAGGGTGGCTCTTACGCGCATCTATGCCAACGCTTCGCGATTCGGCGCGCGGCGCGCGTGGCCCCGACGGCAGGTTGTACGTCTTCGGAGGTGTCAACGCAAATAGCCCTCTAGGACTTAACACCGTAGAGGCCTATGATGTCCACAGTAACACTTGGACATTCGTGCCGCCAATGCCTACGGGACGCGCACAGTTAGCAGTTGTCAATACGCCGGACGGCAAGATTTATGCGCTCGGCGGATTTCCCGATGAGCGCAGTTGGGCTGGCAGCGCCGCCGTTGAAGCATTTGACCCAAGCACCGGAACCTGGGTTGCGCGCGCGTCCATGCCGACGCCACGGGGTGGCCTTGCTGCCGCGCTAGGAGCAGACGGGCGGATCTATGTCATCGGAGGCGCGAATTCGAACGCTGACGGCAGCCCAATTCTCTACGAAACCGTTGATGTCTATGACCCGGCCGCGGACACCTGGTCGGCAGCTCCTTCCATGTCGACCAGTCGTTACGCGCTTACTGCCATCGCGGCGCCGGACGGGCGAATCTATGCGATAGGCGGTAGTGATGGGACCGCATACCTCAGTTCCGTAGAGGCTTTCGACGTCGCCAATCAAACTTGGCAGAGCGTATCCGCACTGCCGTCAGTTCTGGTAGATCCCGGTTCGGTGGTCGGCCCAGACGGTCTGATCTATGTTCTCGGGGGCGCCACCCCGGCTGCGCCGGCAGTCAATGCCGTGGAAACGTACTCGGTCGCTACTGGAACGTGGACGCCTGGCCCCACTCTTACAGCTCCGCGCCAGGCGATGGCGCCGGTTCTTGGGCCGGACGGTGGGGTCTATATTTTCGGCGGAGCCGACGGCCAGAATTATCTTGGGATCGCCGAGGTCTATTACCCTGAGGGTGACCTGAACCCGCCGACTACCACCGTCGCCATCTCGGGTAACTCCGTCGGAGCCGGAGTATACAGTGGCCCAGTGTCAGTGACGCTTTCCGCTATCGATAATCGCTCCGGTGTGTTTCAGATCCTCTATTCCGTGGATGGGGCCGGGGAACAGACCTACTCCGGTCCGATCACCGTAACTGGATCTGGAGCGCATTCCGTCTCTTTCCATAGTGTCGATCTAGCCGGCAATACTGAGGCGACCCGGACGGTGACATTCACAGAAGCCGTTTCGACCAACCTCACCGTCAATACCGTCTCAGGTCTTGCCGGGCAGAAGAGGAGCCTCACTGCGCAGCTGCGGCGATCGGCCACGAATGCCGGCATCGCGGGAGAGACCGTCACCTTCAAGGTCGACGGCACGGTGGTCGGGAGCGACGTCACCAACGCGACCGGTCACGCCTCCTTCAGCTATACGCTTCCCGAAAGCCTGGGCGATCACGTTCTCACTGCCGTGTTCGCCGGAGACGGAACCTACATCGCGAGCAGCGCCAATGGGACGCTTACCGTCAACTTCGCCAATACCACGCTCGCCGTCACCGATCGGAGCGCGCAGGCAGGCGACACCATCAACCTCATCGCCGACCTCAACCGCGTCGCAGGCGGAGGGGTCGCCGGAAGGACGCTGACCTTTACCGTGGACGGACAGCCGGTCGGAACCGCCATGACGAACGCCGGAGGGCACGCGGTTCTCGCCTATACCGTTCCGCTCGCCATCGGAAGCAAGACGATCGGAGTGAGCTTTACCGGTGATTCGTTCTATGGCGCCAGCAGCGGATCGGGAACGCTGACGGTCTCGCAGGCCGTCACAAAGCTCGCCGTCACGGATCGGACGGTGAAGGTGGGCCGGACGGTGACGCTGCGCGCTCGGCTGCATCGCGTCTCGGATGGCGCGTACCTCACCGGTCAGACGGTGCAGTTCAGCGTCAACGGATCGGTCGTGGGAACCGGCGCAACCGACTCGGGCGGCTATGCCAATCTGCTCTATACCCCATCGACGGTCGGGACGTTCCCCATTCTCGCGCAGTTTGCAGGTGATACGATCAACGCAGGCACCGCTGACTACGGTACGTTGACGGTCACACCATAGCAGGTAACGCCGGGGCGTGCAGAAATCGGCACGCTCCGGCGACTGTCGTTGATACAAGCTGTGAACCTGCTGCCAGGGTCGGTTCAACACCCCGCGATGGTCGGCGCATCTAATGTGATTGCACTCCTCAGGTGTATAATGACCTCGGGCGGAGTCGTTCACTGCTCCAAACTAACAGGAGACACGGCCATGGCAGTTCGCCAACCACGTTATGGCAAAGAGGAAGCCGCTCGACTTAGTGATGAAATCCACGATCGCGATATTCGATCTCAGGTCGAGCCCACGCACAATGACGAGATCGTCGCAATCGACCTGGACACCGGCGCCTGGGAACTGGATCCCGATGAAAGGACCGCCGCAAAACGCCTGGAAGCACGACATCCTGACGCCCAAATCTGGGTCACGCGCGTTGGTTCTCGCTACCTACGCCGGTTCGGCGCTGGGCGGGGCGCGCAGG
This sequence comes from Chthonomonadales bacterium, assembly GCA_038211235.1. Lineage (GTDB taxonomy): Bacteria > Armatimonadota > Chthonomonadetes > Chthonomonadales > Chthonomonadaceae > DATGJU01. The sequence goes on from JBBQVV010000223.1 coordinate 10,492, forward strand.
GCTCGTGATTAACGGAACCGTCACGGCGCGCCGCGAGGCGATTTTGAGCCTCGCCTGAAGCAGTGACGCTGGCCGCGAGCATATCGTCAGCGCCGTGATCGACACCGGCTACAACGGCTGGCTGACACTGCCACCGGCAGTAGTCGCTGCTCTGGGGTTGCGCTGGCAGCGATTCGGACGCGCAGTTCTTGCCGATGGAAGCGAATGCGCGTTCAATATATACGAAGGCGTCGCACTGAGGGACGGACAAACGGTGACTATAGACATAGACGAAATGGATGCCGATCCACTGGTGAGCATGTCTATGATGTATGGTTGTGAGCTCTATCTCCCGGTCGTGGACGGTGCGACTTTCACGCTGCGAAGCATAAGAAATCCTTAGGCTTGTTCCAGGCGCGCTTGCCGCGTCAACAACCTGGCGCTGCAATCGGCGCGTCGGCGCCAAGGCCGCTCAGGGTTTAACGCTTCAGCATCGCATCCAGCGCCACCCGCTCCGGCGCGTCGGTGCGCGAGAAGGGCGGTGGGGAGCGGTGTATACTATGTTCTCGGAGGGAGCCATGGCATCACCGGCAGAAAATGACCGTACCGTCCCTACCAGACGCGAGATCGAGGAGGCGGTCACGATGCTCGTCGAGGCTAATCGAATGCGCTGCCTCTGGTTTGCGCCTCCGGACTACCTTCCTTCGACCGACGAGGAGCGCCTTCGCGCGCTTCAGCACATTGAGCGTCACGGCGACCGTCAGTCGTTCGTACGCGCCAGGGAGCTCCGAGCGT
>JBBQVV010000224.1:0-11233 GCA_038211235.1 Chthonomonadales bacterium
CACATGCAGTCCTCCGGCAGTGTAACGCCTCGGCAGGTGAAAACGCGAATGCGATCGCCGTAGGGGACAATTTTGTCAATCACTAGGTGCACCATCCGGTCCGGGTGCGGCACAAGATCGCGGAGAGCCAGCTATTCGGCCCCCGCCAGCAGTTCGTCCTCGATCTGCTGATGCACCTCGGGCCTCGACAAGACCGCCTGGACCTCGGCCGGATCGGGAAACGTGATCGCGTGGGTCGGGCAGAGGTTTCCGCAGGTCGAGCATCCTACCATGCAGTGCGTTGGGTTTACGACGACCGACTGCTTCCGGTCAAAGTCGAACCTATAGACTTGTCTCCCGCAAGTTGTCACGCATGTACCGCAGCCGATGCGCGCGGATTCATTGACTGACGGATTCCACGAGATCAGCTCGCGCGGGATGCCGTGCCAGGGTTTCGTGAAGTTCAGGGGCGGGGCCGGTTTGCCGGCTGGTTGTTCCACGAGAGTAGCTCCGATCGCAAAGGGGGATTCGTTAAGACTCCGTATTCAATGCAAATTTTTCGACATGAGAGCTCCTGCGGAGAAAAGCCCGGCGTCCAGTCGCCCCTCTATTCGGTTGTCTTTCCGTCGAACTGCTCGTTGTCGGCCTCCGCGTCGGCGCGAGTGTGGTGTACGACGCCATCCCGATGATTCGGCGGCGAATAGAGCGTATACAGCTTCATCGGAACATTTCCGGTGTTGATGATGTTGTGATTTGCCCCCGCTGGGACGACTACCGCGAAGCCCGCTCGGATCGCCGTACGCACGCCATCCAGCACCGCTTCGCCGGAGCCCTCCTCAACGCGAAAGAACTGGTCTAGCGTGTGGACTTCCGCCCCGATCTCTTCCCCGGGCTTCAGCGCCATGATGACGAGCTGGCAGTGCTTCGCTGTGTATAGAACCCTGCGAAATTCTTCGTTCTTGACGGCGATACTCTCGATATCTTGTACAAAGCCTTTCACGTCGGCTCCTTTCACTTCGTGGTCTCACCAGCAGACGCTATTTCCCTGCGTCCTTGACGTAGACCTTTTTCTCATCGCTCTCTTGTTTGTCGCGCGGATCCACCGCGCAACTACCGGGAGCCATTCAAGTGGAGACTCCAAGCTTCGGCAGAATGACAACCTGCAACAGGATCCAGACCACCAGAAACCCTACGATATATAGCCACTCCATAATATTTCTCAACCTCCTATCTAAAACGAGGCCGACTTCAATCTGTCAGATTCCATCGCATTCAGCGGCCCTTGAAAGATTCGATTCACATTCTTTGAGCCATCACGCTTTCAGACGCGCGAGCGCGCGATCGATACGTTCACGCGCCTCCTTTGCGATCGGCTCCAGTGCATTGTTGCCGGTCATGGGAACCATAAAGAGCGGGTCCTGTGCACTGACCTCGACGGCTCCGCCGCGCTTTGCGACCAGCACATTGCAGGGAAGGAACAGGCCGATGTTCGGTTCCGCGGCGATCGAACGGGAGGCCAGATTGGGATTACACATTCCAAGAATGGTGTACGGGTCCATCGTCTGGCCTATCTTCTCGAGCAGAGTCTGCTGGACGTTCATCTCTGTGAGTACGCCGAATCCCTCTTCCTTAAAGGCCTCCCGGACGCGTGCGATAGCCTCTTCGAACGACTGGCGAAGCACAACAGAAATGCCATAGGCGGGTGCATCGGTAGTGTTCACGTTCTCTCCTTCTCTGTTAGTGTTTTGGCGGCTGATGCACTTCCGGCATGGCCTCCATGCCGCGCTTCACCAGGCCATCCACCGTCTGCGCGTGCGCCTTGATCAGTTTCACAACGTAGGGGTCCGCCGAGGTCTCAACCACTCGCACTCCATTCGGCGTGCTCGTTACTTTGGAATGGATCTTGCTGCCATAGCGGAACAGCTCGCGAAAGAGCGGGTCGAAATCGCGGATTGGTTGGTTCTGCTTGAGCCGACTATACATTGCCGGAACGTGTTCCTTGATCTTTGCAGCCACCGAGGCATCGTCGGATTCGGTGAGCGTCTCCACTCCGCTTGGGAGCTGTTTAACGGTCCGCTTCACCTTCTCGTGCTGCATCACGAGCATGTGTGCGGTGACCATGTCTTCGCGATTGCCGCCACTCATCCTGCCCTGCATTCCATTCATGCCTGTCCCGGCGTCCATCTTTTTCATGCCTTTGCCGCCGCGCATCTGTCCCATACCTTTGCCGCCCATCATGCACTGACCGCAGCAGGTCGGCGCTTGATCCGTCTTCTTCGGCTGGCTATTGGCCTTGGTTTGACCGTATAGCGGCATTGCGAGCGCCATTTCGGCTGCTCCCGCAGCCAGGAGCGTTCTCAATCTGTGTCCCATCATCTTTCCTTCCCGTATGATCTTTCCTGACCAGCACCGGAGCGTGCTACGTTTACGAATTGCGGGCGCAGCAGGAGCCCGATGAGTTCCGGAGCCTTTGAGGTATCACAACGCCCGTTACACGAGGCGAGGCTTGCCCGCAACAGGCAGCTCGGATGTCGTCCCCAACCGGTTAAGCAGCCACATCATCGGGCACCAGTTGGTGAATGCGGATTGAAACAGGTTCAGCCCGATAAATCCGGTGAAAGCGAACCACCAGTGGTTCACCCATGTTCCCATACAAACGGATAACAGGATAAGCGCGCCCGCAATCAGGCGCAGCCAGCGTTCGGTTGTCATGATTGGTTTTCTCCTTTCCAATATATATGCATGTTATGCGCTTGTTCCGGCCAACGCCGGTGTCTCGTCGCTGGTGGAGGCCGGCTCGATCGGCGGGTGACCGGAGGCCGCGGCATGGCTCAATTCCTGGCGCTTCATCAGGTAGTACAGGACAGGAACCGCAATCCGCGAGAGCAGCGTGGAAGCGATCTCGCCTGCCATCAGTGCGATCGCCAGGCCCTGGAAGATCGGATCGAACAGGATGACGAAGGAGCCTACAATTACCGCTGCCGCCGTCAGCAGCATCGGGCGGAAGCGGGTTGCTCCCGCATCGACCACGGCCTCCTCCAGCGACATTCCTTCTCGAAGCCGCAGTTCAATGAAGTCTACCAGGATAATGGAGTTGCGCACGATGATCCCGGCTCCCGCGATAAACCCGATCATGGAGGTCGCCGTGAAGAACGCGCCCATCAGGGCATGCGCGGGCAGGATGCCGACCAGAGTGAGCGGGATCGGCGCCATGATGACGAGCGGCGTCTTGAACGACTGGAACCAGGCCACCACCAGAATGTAAATGAGCACCAGCACCGCTGCGAACGCAATGCCAAGATCGCGGAACACCTCGAGCGTAATGTGCCATTCGCCGTCCCACTTCATGGCGAGCTTATCGGTTGAGAACGGCATCGAGAGGTTCAGGACTTCGAGCCGATAGCCTTCCGGCAGCTGCAGCTTCGCCAGCTTATCGTTCATGGCGAAGATGCTATAGACGGGGCTCTCCTGCCTGCCGGTCACGTCGCCCGTTACATAGACGACCGGCATCAGGTTTTTGTGGTAGATCGATTTCTCGGTGGCGGCCTGCACCGGCCTCACGAGTTCGCGCAGCGGGACCAGATGCCCGTCACGCGCCGCGACGGAGAGCGAAGCCAGCTCGTTCAGTCCGCTCCGTTCGGCTTTGGAGAGGCGAAGCAGGATCGGCACGTCCTCCCGAGCAGACTCATCGTGCGCCAGCCCTACTTGCGTCCCCGTAAGCGCAATACCGAGCGTCCGGTTGACGGTTAGAACGTCTACGCCATTTAACGCCGCTTTTTCACTATCTATCGCGAACCGGACCGTCGGCTGATCGTCGTCCACATACCAATCTATGTCGGTTACGCCCGCGGTTGTTTCGTAGATCCGCTTTACCTGCCGCGCCACCTCGGTGCGACGCTCTCCCGTCGGACCGTAAACTTCGGCGACCAGTGTCTGTAGGACGGGCGGTCCAGGCGGCACTTCGGAGATCTTGACACGCACGCCCCACTGCTTCGCGATCCGTTCGATTTCCGGCCGAACGCGCTTAGCAATCTCGTGACTCTGCGCTTTCCGCTCGTTCTTGCCGACCAGGTTTACCTGAATGTCCGCCTGGTAGGGCTGGTTCCGTAGATAGTAATGGCGCACCAGGCCGTTGAAGTTGTAGGGGCTGGCAGCTCCTACAACCAGTTGGTAGTTCTCCACTTCGGGGATCGTCGCCACGTAATCGCCGAGCGCTCGCGTTGCGGCGGCGGTCTGCTCCAGCGTAGTCCCGGTCGGCATATCGACGATGATCTGGAACTCGTTCTTGTTGTCGAACGGCAGCATCTTCACCGTCACCAATTTCAAACCGACCAGCGCCATCGCGCCGAGTAGCAGTCCGATCACTCCCACGAAGAAGACCGATCGCACCTTCCACGATCGCAGCAAGGGCGTCATGATTCGGCGATAGAGGCGGGTCATCCAGTCGTCTTGAACTGTCCCTTCCGCGTGCTTGCCTCCGTGAGATTTCCCGTGCTCTCCTTTGAGCAATCGGAATGCCGCCCAGGGCGTCACTATGAATGCAACAATGAGCGAGAACAGCATTGCGGCGGACGCCCCGATCGGAATCGGGCGCATGTAGGGTCCCATGAGCCCGCCGACAAAGGCCATCGGCAGAATGGCGGCGATGACCGCGAAGGTCGCCAGTATTGTCGGGTTGCCGACCTCGTCCACGGCATGGATCGCGGCCTCCAGTGGCGGCCGGCGCTCGCCCTCCGGCATTCGATAGTGGCGAACGATGTTCTCGACGACGACGATGGCGTCGTCGACCAGGATGCCGATAGAGAAGATCAGCGCGAACAGCGTGATCCGGTTGAGTGTGTAGCCGTAGAGATAGAAGACCAGCAGGGTGAGCGCCAGGGTCACCGGAATCGCGATACCGACGACGAGTGATTCCTTTCGCCCCAGCGTGAAGGCGATCAGCAGCGTCACCGAGATGACCGCGATCAGCATGTGGTAGAGCAGCTCGCCGGACTTTTCGGCGGCCGTCTCACCATAGTTTCGCGTCACGGTCATCGTCACATCGGAAGGCAGGAGGCTTCCCTTGAGACTATCCACCTTCGCCAGCACGGCATTGGCGATGTCCACCGCGTTCTTGCCGGGCCGCTTGGCGACGGAGATCGTCACTGCGGGTTCCAGCACCGGCAGTGTAAGTTTCAGCGCTTCTTGTGCAGGCACATCTTGGTGTTGGGCAGGCGCATGGCCGGCCCCTGCGTGCTTTCCATAACCGAATTGAACGATCTGCGTCGGTTCCTCCGCGCCGTCCTGCACGGATGCGACATCCTTGAGAAATACCGGGCGGCCGTTCGCCGCGCCGACGACAACCCTGCCGACATCGCTCGCGGTTCTCAGGAACTCGCCGGTTTTGACGACAGTATCCGCATTGTTCTGCGAGAATCCGCCCGACTGCGTCCGCTGGTTCGCGCCCTGGATCGCCTGAGCAACACCGTCTGGAGATAACCCGTAGCCGGAGAGCCGCGCCTTATCCAGCGTGACCCGCACTTCACGCCGGCGTCCGCCGATCAGGGTCGTCTCGGAGACATTGTCAACCTGTTTGACTGCAGTCTCAACGCGGGTGGCGAACTGGCGCAGGCCGGCATCGTTATACCGGGAGCTGTGCAGCGTCAGCGCGAGGATCGGCACATCGTCGATCGAGCGCGGCTTGATGATCGGCAGAGACGCGCCCGGCGGGATGTTATCGTAGTGCGATTGGAGCTTCTCGCGCAGCCGAACGAGAGCGGCCTCCTGGTCCTGCCCGACAAAGAACCGGACGATCGCAAGGGCCTGGCCCGGACTGGAAGTCGAGTAGATATACTCGACGCCCGGAATCTCCCAGAGCAGCTTCTCCATTGGCGTCGCAACGCGCTGCTCGACCTCCTTGGCAGTCGCGCCGGGCATCGCAACCATCACGTCCATCATCGGGACAATGATCTGCGGTTCTTCTTCGCGCGGCGTCCTCAGGACCGCAAACACGCCAAGCAGCAGCGACGCGATGATGATAAGCGGCGTGAGTTTGGAGTTGATGAAGGCCGCCGCGATCCGGCCGGCGATACCCACTCGAAACGATGGCTTTTGCTGATCGGACTGCATCTTCCTACCTCGATCCTTCAGCCACGGTCGCTCCGTCCGTGATCCGTTCCTTACTTGAGGTCACGATGCGCTCACCAGCGTTGAGGCCGGAGAGAACGGGAATTCGCTCGCCAGTGGGATCGCCGACGGTGACCATGCGCAGCCGCGCCAGGTGCTTCTCATTCACTACATAGAGGTAGTGCAGCCCCTCGCGTTCTGAGAGGGCGGAAGTGGGTACAAGGAGGCGCCGTTCCTTGCCCGTGGTGATGCGCGCGCGCCCGAACATCCCCGGTGAGACTCCGCTTCCAACCGGCAGATCGATCTTCACGATGAACGTATGACTGCTCGCATCGCCATGCGGCGAAACCTCGGCCACGCGGCCCGTCAGCGCGCGATTTCCAATAGCGTCGAAGCGCACCGGGATTGCGGCTGCCTTCCTGACAGAGACAAGCGCGCTCTCCGGCACGACGGCCTCCAGTCTCAGCGCGCCGCCCTGCACCGTGATCAGCGGCACGCCGGGACTTGCCATCGAACCGGGGTCGGCCATGCGTTTGGAGATAATGCCGTTGAACGGCGACGTTATCTCGGCATAGTCGCGAGAGATCTTCGCCATCTGCAGGCTCGCCTGGGATTGCCCGATCTGCGCCTGTGCGCCCTGTATCTCCTGTTTACGGACATCCGTTTGCATCGCGCTTGCCTGCGCGGATTTGAGTCCAGCTCGGGCTTCCTGAACGGCGGCCTGCGCCTGGCGTACTGCCTCCTGCGCCGCCCGTATCTCTTCGGCGCGGCTGCCCTCCTCGGTGATGCTCTTTCCTTGTTGCGCATTCTCGAACTGGGTGCGGGCGACCTCGAACTGAGATTTGTACTGATCGTACTGTTGCGCTGAAATCGCGCCTTCGCGATAGAGGATAGCCATCCGTCTCATATTGCTCTCGGCGAGCGTCAGGTTGGACTGAGCTTGAGTTACCGCAAGGACAGCCTGCTCCCGCTCCTGGCGGCGCGGCCCTGCCTCAACCAATGCGAGCTTCGCGGCAGCGGCCTGGAGCGCGGCTTCGCTCTGCCCGATTTTCGACTGCGCTTCCGCGATGCGGGCCGAGCTCAGAGAAGATTCCATTCGTGCCGACACGCGCGCGCTTTCATAACCGACGCTTGAGGCTCGCAGGGTCGCGTTTGCCTGAGCGATAGAGGCATCCAGGTCGCGCGCATCCAGCTTTATGAGCGGCTGCCCGCGACGAACCCGATCGCCCTCGCGCACAAGCACGCTCTGCACTCGCGCCACTACTTTTGAGGCGACAGGGGCTTCCAATTCGGACAGGACTGTTCCGGTCACTTCCAGCGTCCGCGGTGAGATCGAGGTAGCAACAAGCAATGTACTCGCAGGGATTGCCTGCGCCCTTGAAGTACCCTCGGAAAGCAGAGGCGTGCGCGGCTGCTGGCTGTGCAGGAACCACCAGGCCAAACCCACAACGACCACCATAGCGGCGACTGGAGCGACCCAACGGCGGCGTTGAGGATTTAAGGCTTTCCGTGGTTGGGCGCTGGGCGGGTGTTCCAGACTCTGTTCCATCTGCATGTCTCCTCTGCCCAACTACTTATCGGGCGACTATGCGTGTCCTGCGCTGCGAAGCTTGCCGTAGCGAGAGAATAGGGATATAGCGATTAACCTATTTTTGAACTGGCGGCAATGGCGGCTTAGCGCTCTCCACTATACTTGTTTGTACCACGCCATTCGAGCCTTTGCCGTCCGCACTTTGACGGATTCATTCAGACGTGGCGCATAATATATCTATATACCTATCGACATATATAATACATGTTGAACTTTACGGTACTGAGCCGATTGTTCCAATCACTTGCGGGCTTGTTGATGACGACGGATACACTCTAACAGGAGCAGTATGCTCCTGTCGACGATTGCATACAAAACGAAGTTGCCGTCGCGGCGAGCGGAAAGCACTCCCTGGTCCTTCAGGATGCGCAGCTGCTGGCTGACGATCGCCTGCCCGGCGCCCGCTGCATCGATGATGTCGCTGACGCTGCGCTCTCCTGCCTGGTCTAAATAGTCCAGAATACGAAGCCGAAGCGGGTGCGCAGCGTTGCGGATGATAGGCGCTACGCGCTCCAGCGTTTCCATGTCGATGAGCGAAGAATCTCGGACTTCAGCTTGCTGGTTCATAATAACATAGTTATACCGCTATATTCATATTTTGTCAAGGAGCGCAGTCGAGAATACAGCGCCAGAGTGCGGCGGCTGCGCCGACGAGAGTACGATCGCCGCGGCGCACGAGGTAAAAACTTCGCGTGCGTCTCAGTCGGATATCCTCGACTGGAGCGAGCAACCCCGCATGTTCCTCCAATTCAGTAGCCCATGAAGAGAGGACAGCTACGCCAAGCCCTGCCGCAACCGTTTGCTTGATAGCCTCCGTGCTGTTCAATTCTACGACCCGAGCAAAGTCGTTCATCCAGTTGCGCAGTAGCGCTTCTGCCCCCGATCGGGTGCTCGAGCCTTGTTCGCGTAACAGTAGCGTTCGTCCGGAGAGAGCCTTGCCTGTAATTACAGGCATTCGACACAGGTCATCCGTCGCTGAGGTCACAAGTCTCAATTCATCCTGCCCGATTTCTTCTCGGATGAGCGCCGTATCCATGACCGATTCGCCGACCACACCGAGCGGAATACGATACTCATGAAGCCAGGAAAGCACCTCGCGGCTATCCCCCACAAGGAGCGTCGATTGCGCATCGGGATAGCGATCTTGAAAGCGTCGTAGCAGCCGCGGTACCAGATAGGCGCCCGGAGTGCTGGACGCGGCCAGAGTTATGTCGCCCTTTACTTCCCCGCGCGCTGCCTCTACCGCCGCCGTCATATCTATCAATGCCGCGAAGATGCGATTAGAGTGTTCTGCAACGGTCGCACCGGCTGGGGTGAGCAACATACCGTGCGGCGTTCGCTCCAAGAGCGTTTCATGATAGTGAGTTCCCAGGGTTTTCAGGTGGGACGAAACAGCCGGTTGACTGATGCACAGCTCCTGAGCGGCGCGCGTCACGCTGCCAAGCCGCGCGACGGTCCGAAAGACATGGAGCGGGTAGAGGTTGTACTCCTCGCGCATAACCTTTTCCTTATGAGACTGTTACGGAAATCTGTCTTTGACTTATTTCGATACGGCCCGGTATCCTTCCTCTTAAGAACTAATCCAAGATAGAAGCCCTTCCATGAACAACCGTGAAGCAATGCGTGACGGCGTAAGGCAGGCGTATACGACGATCGCCGGGCGCCCACTCAATGAGCCGCTCTTTCCCACAGGCCGCGCTCTTGCGGAAAACTTGGGGTATCCGGCGGACCTGCTCGATACACTCCCGACCGTATCGGTTGAAGCCTTTTGTGGAGTCTCAAATGTAAGCTTGTTTGCCGAAATCCCAGAAGCTGCGACCGTGCTAGATTTAGGCGCAGGCGCCGGTTTGGACACACTGATTGCAGCAAAGCGCGCAGGCAAGAGTGGGAAAGTGATCGCGATAGATTTCAGCGAGGCAATGCTTGCTCGTGCCCGTCTGGCCATTTCGGAGGCGCAGGCAACAAACGTCGAAGCTCGTCTTGCCGATGCGGAAGAGTTGCCGGTGGCCGATGCAAGCGTGGACGTAGTCATCGTCAATGGGATCTTTAACCTGAACCCATATCGAGAGCGCATTTTCAGCGAATTGGCTCGGGTGGTGCGGCCGGGCGGCATAGTCTTTGCCGCCGAGCTAATTCTCTCGGCTGCATTCACCCAAAAGCAAAGGTCAGACAGCACGAACTGGTTCTCATGAATCGCCGGCGCGAAGGGGAGCGTTGCTTTCCTCAAGGAGTTCCAATCGGTCAGCTTCGATGACGTCACACTGATACGAACACTGCGCAACGCCCGCACATTCAATCCCAAGGTCGTTGTCGCGGAGGTGCGGGCCAAACGTGACATGACACCGTATGCGGACATCGAGAAGAGAGTTCTGGAGGGAATAACCATGCCTAATGCCTGCCCGATCACGCTGGATACCAGGCGGCTTAAAGAAGAGATATCCGTCATCTATTCTCTTGTAGCTTCGGAACCCAATGGAGACTTTCATTTCCATCGCGGGCCGAAGTATGCGGCTGAACTCCTTGGATACGACTTGCAGAAGTTGGCTGCACTTCCCGCAGAAGCAACAGCCTCCTTCGCGGGCGTTGGGAACCCTCATTCCATCGGACTAATCTCGGCTGGAGAGACCGTGCTGGACATAGGATGTGGCGCAGGAATGGACCTGCTCCTTGCTGCAAAGCAGGTCGGGCCGTCTGGCCATGCAATCGGGGTCGATATGACGACCGAGATGCGCGTCAGCGCACTTATATCTGCCCGTGCCGCCGGTCTCACTCAAGTTGAGGCGCGGGCTGGAGACGCTGAGGCATTGCCTATCGGAAATTCGAGCGTGGATGTGGTCATTTCAAATGGTGTGCTGAACCTCGTGCCGGACAAACGAAAGGCGTATTCAGAGATCGCGCGGGTACTGCGTCCGGGAGGACGGCTGTACTTGGCTGATATTGCAGTGGAGGTACCGTTGGATGACGACATCCGAAGCGACATCGATCTATGGACAGGTTGAATCGCAGGCGCTCTGTCGGAGACAGAGATAATGGAACTGCTTACAGACGTCGGTCTCACCGATGTTCGCATCACCGCACGGTTCGACGGCTTCCAAGGCACTTCCAAGGCTGACATCGCTGTGGAGTTTGTCGTTCATGGCGTCAATGTCTTTGCCCGACGCTCCGCGGAGTGACCCTCCAATACAAGCGACTTGACAATCTCGAAAATGGCGCACTTGGACGTGCGAAAGGGAAGAGTAGCGGGCGCTTTCAGCTTTTGGCTATCCATGAGCGTACCCCTATGGGTGCCCCGCATCTGGAACGATGATTGTGAGGGATAGTTGAAAGTACCAGCGGCTATAGTGCGCTGAGGGAGAAGCCTAGCTGAGGGCTCTAGGCGGGCATCGCAACGTTACCGCCCGAGCGAAGATACTCTGCGAAATAGGCAGGAAGCCCCGCCTTGATGAGCCGCTCGCAAGCTGCCTCCACATCGTAGGGAATGCGTATTTGTTCCACGTTAATACTGTCACCATCGACTGTGAAAACGCAGTAGCCGGCACGCGGATCGCCATCTTTCGG
>JBBQVV010000225.1:0-11224 GCA_038211235.1 Chthonomonadales bacterium
CCGCTCTTCCGCGATGAGCTTTCGAATCGGCACGCCTCCAACATTGGTGCTTCCGATGAGCGGCACCATGTCATCGCCGTGGCCGCCCAGCACATAGGCGTTGATCTCTGCAACGCTGTACCCGGTCTCCATCGCGAGAAATGCGCGGAAGCGAGCCGTGTCGAGGATTCCGGCCTGACCGAACACCCGCTGAGACGGGAAGCCGCTTTCATGAAGAGCGATGTGGCACATGGCGTCCAGCGGATTTGTCAGGAGCATCAAGATCGACTGCGGAGACTTCTCGACTGCCGCCAGCGTCACGTCGCGGACGATTCCGGCATTGACTTTGAGGAGATCGTCACGGCTCATGCCCGGTTTGCGCGGCAGTCCGCTAGTGATCACGACGACATCGCTGTCACGCGTTTCGTCCCAGCCGTTCGTTCCGATGACCCTGGCGTCGGAGCCGATGATCGGCATGGCTTCGAGCAGGTCCAGCGCCTTGCCCTGCGGCATTCCCTCGACGATATCGAACAGGACGATGTCGACATCGCCCCGCTCCGCGAGCCAGTGCGCCAGAGTCGCCCCGGTCTGGCCCGCCCCGACAATCGTTATCTTCTTACGCATGATCTCGATCCTTAGCCTGCGAGGGTTACAGCCGGGCGATGATGGCGTCCGCCATCTGGGCGGTGCCGACCGCGGTCGGGTCGTTGCGATCGGGCTTCATGTCGTAGGTAACGTCCTTGCCTTCCGCGATCACGACGGAAATCGCGTTCTCCAGCCTCCTCGCCGCATCCGTCTCCTTCAAGTAGCGCAGCATCAGCATCCCGGAGAGGATCAGCGCGCATGGGTTGACCTTATTCTGGCCCTTGTATTTCGGCGCGGATCCGTGTGTCGGCTCGAATAGTGCGCAGTCATCGCCAATGTTAGCGCCCGGCGCGACGCCGAGCCCACCTACCAGCCCCGCGCAGAGGTCGGACAGGATGTCGCCGTAGAGGTTTTCCATTACGAGCACGTCGTAGAGCTCCGGCTTCTGCACCAACTGCATGCACATGTTGTCCACGAGCACCTCCTGGTACTCGATCTCCGGATACTCCTTCGCGACCTCCTGGCCCACCCGGAAGAAGAGTCCATCCGTGAACTTCATGATGTTGGCCTTCGCAACGCCACTGATCTTCTTGCGTCCATACTGCCGGGCGTACTCAAACGCGGCCTTGAAAATCCTGCGGGAGCCCGTGATCGAGATCGGCTTGATGGAGATTGCCGAGTCCTCGCGTATCTTACCTCCGGCCATATCTATGACGCGCTTGGCTTCGGCCGTGTGGACGTCATACTCGACGCCGGCATAAAGGTCTTCCGTGTTCTCTCGTACGATGACCAGATCCACGTCGGTATACTTCGACCGAATGCCCGGGTAGTACTTACAGGGCCGAATGCAGGCATACAGATCCAGCTCTTTGCGCAGCGCCACGTTCACCGACCGGAAACCGGTGCCGATTGGCGTCGTGATCGGCCCTTTGAGCGCTACCCTGTTCTTTCGAATCGACTCTACGACGTTCGGAGGAAGCGGAGTGCCGGCAGTTTCCATGATGTCGACGCCGGCTTCGACGACGTCCCACTGGAACTTCACGCCCGTCGCGTCCAGGACCCTCCTCGCGGCCTCGACCAGTTCTGGTCCGGTACCGTCGCCCCGGATAAGCGTCACACTATGTGTCAATGGCATTCTCCCAAGAGTTTTCTATATCGATTGCGCGCCGATGCCGCCGTTCTAATTCGGGCAGAGCCGCCGGTTTACCTGCAGCCCTTCGGTATGCACCGCGCAGGATTCTACCCTTTAACCGACGAATTCCGGCTTATGCGCCATCCAGCGTTCGCTGTCACGGAGCGTCATGATCTCCTGGAGACCGATAATAGTACCGCTTCGATTTGCTTGCATCGTTACGTCCCTTACACTTTGCTCGCTTGTATCGACAGGACGCTCTGCCGGCGCCACCGAGTTTACTCTGCAAAATGGCCTTCGAGTACTGGTTCAGGAGCGGCATGCCGCTCCTCTCGTCGCCATCGAGCTATGGGTTCGAGCGGGAGCCCGCGAGGAGTCTGCTGTGGAGACCGGCGCGGCGCACCTGCTCGAGCACACTCTGTTCAAGGGCACGAGGACGCGCGGCGTCGGCGAAGCGGACATCGCGATTGAAAACCTCGGAGCGACGCTGAATGCGTCGACCGGACCGGACTACGCCCGGTTCTACACGAGCGTACCGGCGGAGCACGCCCACGAAGCACTGTCGGTGCTCGCCGACGTCGTCCGCAATGCGACTCTGCCGGTTCGGGAGGTCGATCGCGAGCGACAGGTGATTTGCGATGAGCTTTCGCAGCGCGATTCCGACGCTGACGGCGTACTGATCGACCAGCTGTACGCAGCGGCGTTTCGCGATGAGCCATACGGGCGACCTCCTGGCGGAACGCTGTCTGCGATACGATCCCGCACGCGAGAAAGCCTGGTCGACTTCTACAAGCGAAACTATACGCCTGCTCGCTCTGTTCTCATCGTCGTCGGCGATATCACACCGGATCGTGCACGAGAGATCGCTCTTCGAGCATTCGGGGACTGGACGGGACCGGCACGCGCGGATAAGCATCGAGCTGAGGAATTGCATCCGGTCGGCCCCTCCCTCGAAAGTCCGGATCGAGAGGTTCGAAGCGGCTCGGTTGAGGGTGCTCGGGAGCCTGATGCCGCGCCGCATGCGCAGCGACAGTTTCAATGGATGGCGGACGTGGCTCGACCCGTAGTCGCCGTCGCGTACTTCGCGCCGGCGGCCCGCGACGCGGGGGATGCATGCGCCATCCAGATCGTTGCCACGATGTTAGGTCGGAGCGAATTTGGCGGCAGGCTATCAGTAACACGCCTTTCTGGCTGTGATGCACGTGTCAGTTACTCGCCGCGCCGGGAAGTGAGCCTGCTCGTAGTCTCCGCGAGGCTGCCCGAGACGGCGGCCGGACCGGTTCGCAAGCGGGAGGATCTCCGATTGGCGCTGGCGGGAGAGCAGGCGGCCCTCGCCTCGGTCGTGGACGGCCTCCTCTCCACGGCGCCGTCGGCCGCGGAGCTGCTTGCGGCGAAGGGTGCGCTTCGGGCTCGGGCAGTCGTCGACAACGAGACGGACACGGGACTCGCGGCAGCCATCGGTAACGCGGCGATAGCGGGCGGTCAGACTCCTGAGGAGTGGCGTGCCGGAATCGACGCCGTGACGCTCGTCGAGGTGCGTCAATGCATCTCGCGATGGCTCGGACCTCAGCGCCGAATGGCCGCGGCGATTGTCCCGCGATCGATGCCCATCGTGCCGGACGCGGGCAGATGATTGCTCTCCGGCCATGTCGCCTGCTCCTGCTGCTAATGGCTGCCTGCGCGACCGTTCACGTGGCCGCTGAGCCGCGCAGAGCCATCCTCCCGAACCGGGTAAGGCTCGTCCTGCAGCCCGAACCGGCGTCCGAGCTTGTCGCGATCAGCGTCTGTATCCGTACAGGACCGGACCGCAGCGCCCTGGAGGACGCAACGGGCGAGCTCGTGTCACGGTCGCTGTTTGGAAGCAGCCTGAACCGTTCACCGGACAGGCTGGCTACTGCGTACGCACAGATCGGCGGCAGCGTTGAGACCAGTCGAACCGCCGAGCATGTCAACATCACGTTTGTCGTGCTGCCGGCTCGAGTGCGCGAAGCAATCTACCTTCTGTGCGATGTGCTAAAGAACGCCGACTTTGAAACCATGGAGCGAACGCGAAGAGTGCTGCTCGCCGAGCAGCGGCGTAGCGACGCGGGACTAAGCGCGGGCCTGGACGTCCTCCGCAGGGAGCTGCAGGCACGGCCGAGTCTCGCCGATCTCCCGTTCCAGCGTGTCAGCCGGAACGAGGCGGAGGCCTACTTCCGCACCCGATACGTTCCCGAGAGAACCGCCATAGCCGTCGTCGGTCAGTTCGACGCGCCCTCCGTCCAACTCGCGCTTCGCGACTCACTTTCCGATTTCGACCGGCTGCCCGTTCGGCCGATTCGGTCCGAACCACTCTACCTTCACGCGACGAACTTTCCGACGCGAACTCTAATTCAGCCCGGCGCATCCGGATATGCACTTATCGCGATCGGCGCTCCCGGTCTCATCGATCCCGACTACCCCGCATTCGTGGTTCTGGAGTCGATTCTCGGTGAAGGTCATGCCTCACGACTGTTTCAGAGGCTTCGCGATGCCAGAGGCATCGGCTACAATGTGGGGGCGGCGTGGCAGGCGAGTCTCTCGGACCCACTCGTGACCTACCTCCAGTGGGAGGTCCGGCCGTCTAGAGCATCGCTCCCGCCGGCTCCTACCGGGGCGCCACCGGATTTCGTGGCGGCCGACCATCACCTTGCCGACGAACACCTCGATCCAGCGTCCGCGTTGCATCTAGTCGCCGAGCAGATCGACGGCATGGAGTCGGAACCGCCGTCCGAACGAGAGGTTCAACGGGCTCGCAACCTGGCGATTGGCAGGGAGGTCCTCCGTCATGAGCGAGCAAGAGACCGCGCGTTTCTGCTGGCTATGTACGAGGCGATGGATGTGGGCCCGAATTATGACTCGACACTTCCGGCGAGGCTTGCGGCAGTGACCGCAGGCGATGTGGTGCGGGCCGCTCACACCTATCTAAATCCGCGTGCATCGGTACTGATCGTTCCAGAACCATAGGCGTCCGAAAGGCAATCGTGGATGTCGGCAGACCAACAGTTCCTGCCCAAGGAGATTTAGATTTTGAACCGATTACTGTGCTGCGCCGTCGCTCTCTTCATGCTGGTCGTGGGCGTGGCTCGCGCTCGTGCCGATTTCGATACGTTCATCGCGCGCCCCGAGCCCGCCTTCAAGTGGGAAAAGCGTGGTGAACAGCACCTGGAGGGTGGTCGCGTTTATGACCTGCACCTGGTGTCCCAGATCTGGCAGGGAATCACCTGGGAGCATCGGTTGCAGCTCTTCGTGCCGGACAAGCCCAGGTATCCCCACTTCTGCGCACTGCTGAATACGGGCGGCGACGGGGGTCCGCCGGAGTACGCGCTCGGGCTTGCGGCCGCAAAGGCGATCGGAAGCCCGTTCGCCATTCTCTACAATATCCCAAACCAGCCGCTGTACGGCGGACTGACCGAGGACTCCCTGATCGTCTACACCTGGCAGAAGTATCTGGAAACGGGGGACGATTCGTGGCCGCTGCACTTCCCGATGGCAAAGGCCGTGATCAAGGCGATGGATGCAATACAGGCGTTTGCTCGTGAGAACGGACAGCCTGGCATTGCGGACTTCCTGATCACCGGCGCTTCCAAGCGCGGCTGGACGACCTGGCTATCCGCGGCGAGCCGAGACCGGCGCATCAAGGCGATCGCTCCGATGGTTATCGACACGCTCAATCTTCCGGCGCAGACCAAACATCAGCTCGACGCCTACGGCAAGTTCAGCGAACAGGTCGAGGACTATACCGTGGCTGGAATTGCCGAGAAGCTGAACAGTCCAGCGGGGAAGCAACTCGTGCGTCTGGAGGATCCGTACAGTTATCGCGATCGCCTCACACTCCCGAAGCTTCTCATTCTTGGAACGAACGATCGGTATTGGGCTCAGGACGCGTTGAATATCTATTGGGATGACCTCAAGGGTCCGAAATGGGTGCTCTACACTCCGAATAGCGGCCACGGCCTGGAGGATCGTACTCGGGTGCTTAACACGCTTACGGCGTTCTCTCGGTCGATTGGCTCTCATGCAGCGTGGCCGCGGATGGATTGGAAGTACCGCGACTCCGCGGATGGAATCGAACTTACGGTTCGTGCCAATCGAAGGCCCAGATCCGCCCGTCTCTTCCACGTCTCCGCGGCGACACAGGATTTCCGCAACGCGCACTGGACTTCCGACGAGATCGAATCGGTTGCCGCGGAATCCGACAGGAGCACCTATACCGTATCAGTCCACCGCCCGACGTCGGGATACTCCGCGGTTTTCGCCGAAGTGAGTTATGATATCGACGGTAAGCCCTTCACGCTGTCTACACAGATACACATCCTCGGTTCCAGCGCGGCAGTGAAATAGGCGCGAGAATGACGATAATCGCAACAAAGTTGCGACGTAGCTCGATCGCGTGCAATCGGCAAGGCCACCTGGTGCCTGATCCGTCAGGAGGGATCTTGACGTCCTGAATCCGGTCGGTAACCAGCAGGAGTCGAGATTGCGCATCAGCTCCTACAATATACTCGCGCCAACTTACGCTCGGCCGGACCGCTATCCCTTTACCGACTCGCGGCTGTTGGCATGGGGGGCGCGTCGCGATCGCCTGGCAGCCCGCATATCAGGGTTAGACGCCGATGTAATCTGTCTTCAGGAGGTCGAGCCGTATGTCTATCGATTCCTTCAGGACCGACTCGATGCGAACGGATACCGTGCAGTTTACGCCCAAAAGAGCCAGAACCGTCCAGACGGGTCCGCGACATTCTACCGGGAGGATCGCCTGACCCTGAATGAGGAGCGGCTCTATCGCTTTCATGATGGGACCGGATCAGCCGACTCGGGACATCTGGCGCTCACGGCACATTTCGAGTTCGAGGGGTTGGCGGTGACCGTCGTGAACACGCATATTCGGTGGGATCGGCCCGAATCGCGAGGCCGAGAGCATGTCGGATATCGCCAGGTGATCGAACTGCTGGAGTGGTGTCCCAATGAAGCGCCATGCTGGTGGGTCGTATGTGGCGACTTTAACGCGGAGCCGGACTCCGACCTGGTTGCAGAGGTCCTCTCACACCGGTTTACCGATGCGTACGGCGCCGCCCCACAGCCAACCGCCAATTCAGAACGCCGGGCCAAGCGGATCGACTATCTCTTCCACTCCGAGGCATTTGTTTCGAAGCCGACGCCGCTGCCGGAGATCGCCGACGTAACTCCGCTGCCTTCTGAAATCGAACCGTCCGACCATCTTCCCATCTCGGCAGACCTGACCGCTGTATCCGTTGGAGGCAACCGTGCGAACATGGCTTAGGCTTTGCGCAGTTGTGTTCGCATTGATTGCCCAGGCGACAAGCGCAATCGCAATGCTAGCCCCACCTCCAAGCGTGGAGGCAAGCAAGCCGGCGACGGATAGCCCGGACAATAGTCCGCCGGCAGTCAATGCGGGCAGGCCGACGGTTACCGATCCGGCTTCACTCACGGCGCCGGGCTGGCTGGAGACGGAGCTGGGCGGGATCAAGAACCTCGATCACGACCGTAGCTTTTCAACGCCGTTTCTATTGAAGCTTACATCCCGAAACAACCGGCTCCAGTACCGGCTTGCGACGGACGGATTTATCCTCCCCGGCATGGGCGCCAACGGTTTCGGTGATACCTATGCCGGACTTCACTACCTGATCCTTCTCCAGAGCAAAGCCGGGTTCGATGTAGCGGGCCGTGTGACCGTGAAGATACCGACTGCTCCGGCCTTTCTCGGCACACGAAAGTTTGACTATAACGTGCTGCTCCTTGCAAGCCGGGATTTTTCACCTTCGCTGCACGGCGATTTTAACGTGGGATATACAAACCTCAGCCGGCAGGGAGCCCCAGGCACCGACAATCAGTTCGCGCTGACCGTGTCTTTCAC
Source organism: Chthonomonadales bacterium (assembly GCA_038211235.1). Taxonomy (GTDB): domain Bacteria; phylum Armatimonadota; class Chthonomonadetes; order Chthonomonadales; family Chthonomonadaceae; genus DATGJU01. The sequence goes on from JBBQVV010000225.1 coordinate 7,593, forward strand.
GCTGCCGATCAAAGGCGGTCGATGGCAGTATACCAACGAGATCGTCTACTCCTCACCGATCCAGGGCCAATCGTCGCTAGTAACGACGATGCACGGATTTACCTACGCCGTCCATCGTTATGACGTCTACGACGTAGCGGTCCAGTGGCAGCTGCACGGTGACGCCGCAACGTGGCAGCTTCTGTTTGGCCGGACGTTCTTTCTTGGCAGGCTTTTCTGATCCCAGGCGATCTCTACTCTCCCGTGATATGATGGGTCGATTGGAGTTGGAGGCACGGAGATGGCACATGAGCAAGTCTACGAGGGCACATTCAAGGAAATCGCTGTCCGCTACAGCAACGAGCTCGCGGACCGGCGCGTAAGAGTGATGGTAGTAGAGGCAGACGAGGCATCAACTGCAGTTCGTTCGTTTTGACCGACACCAATATCCTGCTGCGAAGCATCGATCTTGTTCATCCCCTATGCCAGGAAGCAGTAGCCTCGGTGGAGTTGCTTCGTTTGCGAGGAGACGTGCCATGCCTTGTTCCGCAGAATGTTGTCGAGTTCCGAGCGGTACGTACACGTCCGTTCGCAGTCAATGGGCTTGGGATGAATCAGCGGCACGTCCGAGAGGAGATCGCACGCCTCAAGCTCCTCTTCCCCCTCTTTGATGAAGGGCCGGCAGTCTTTGCGGAGTGGGAACGGCTCTTGGATGCGTATGGAGCCTCCGACAAACAGAACCACGATGCGCGCCTTGTGGCCGCGATGAACGTTCACGCCGTTCCCGCGGTACTGACGTTCAATAAGCGTGACTTCACCCGGTATCCAGAGATAACCGTTACGGAGCCGAAAGATCTCTTAGCTCCTTCTCCTCCCTAACTCCCCGAAACCGAAGCGACCTGTAAATAGAATATTGTGAACGGGTCGCCGGTCGCCGCGGGAACGTGCCCAATCGCGGCTGCCTTGCGGATTGCCGCCGAAGTAGAACTGGTGACGCCCACGAGGATCGCGCTCTTGCGTGCCGTCATCTCGCGACGAAACGCGGAATGGTCCTTTCCCGTTCGTAAGGCGCCGTCCAACACAATCGAGCCATTGGGAAGCAGATGGGGCGTTACATCGATCGTGGTGGCGTCATCATCGCCCTGGATGCTTATGGTCGCCGGCCACTCATCGAGCGTGGAGAGGGTAGGCTCACTCACGATCCGCATATCCCAACTTCCTGCCTCGTCAAAGTCGAACCGCAACACCTTGAAATGCATATTGATCGTGCGCTGTTTGACGTCCAGAGCGTCAATTCTCTTCCGCACCGCGGCGACCGCCTCAGGCGTTCCGGTGATCCACAGCGAGTTTGACGATACCTCCGCGATGATGGACCTTATTCCGACCGGCAAAGATGATTTTGCAGGTGCACCGCTGGCTTGATCGAATCGATTCGATGACCGCGGCATCTGTAGGATCGCGGCGATACTCGCGGCATCGGCGTGCTGGAGCCGAACGTTCTGGCTAACCTCCACGCCGACTAAGCGCACGGACGAGACCTTGAATGTGGTCGGGGCTTCTTTCTGTGGCTGTGCGGCCAAGCTTGGGCTCAGCCAGAGCAGGGCTGCCATCGCAATACGACTGAGCATTTTGAACTCCTTTGTGAACGCGGTGGTACCGAATCTCCGCACAGGTGAACGACATCCCCGAACATTGGGAGCCACGAGTATTTTACCTTGACACAGGCAAGAAGGTTTCGCGTCCACCAACCTTTTGCATAAGTTTGGCTACTCCATGGATGAGGGCCTCCGATGATCGACATTCAAGATATCAGACTGATTGCAAGACTGCAGACCGGCAAACCGGAGGTGTATGCGGAGCTCTATGACCGGTACGGTCCGCGATTGATGAGCTACGGCCTCCGCCTCTGCGGCGACCGCAGTGACGCGGAGGACCTGGTCCAGGAGACGATACTGGCTGCCTGGAACGGGCGAGCCGGTTATCAGCGCAAAGTCAAGCTGCTCTCCTGGCTGCTGGGCATCCTATCTCGGCGATGGCGCGAAAAGGGTCGGCGCCCGCGACTGTCCACCGTCTCGCTGAGCACCGACGAGGGAGAAGCGGACATCCCGGCATCCGGCCCGTGTCTGGAATCCGGCGTCATCGATCGGTTAACGATTGATGCGGCGATTGCGACCCTGGACGTGCCATTCCGCGAGGCCCTGCTGCTCGTACACTCTCAGGGGCTCACGTATAGGGAGGCGGCGGACGTCCTGGGCGAACCGGCCGGAACCGTGAAATGGCGCGTGTCGGAGGCTCTCAAAAGGGTTCAGCGCCAACTGGCGATATGTGAGGAGGAGATTGATGGTTTGCAACAAGCTTCGGCGCGGGCAATTAGCTAGCGGAGAACTGCCTCGACCGACGAGTTTACTTCTGCACTGGCATTTAATGAGATGTGCGTCCTGCCGCCAAGAGTACCGGCGAACTCAGGAGATCCTCTCACAACTGCACGACATCGCGGAAGAACCGATCTCAATCTCAGTTCGTCAGAGAACGCTGGCCGCCATTCCTGTTTGCAGTTCTCGACCGGGCGACGCCGGGAGAGAAGAGAGGGTGAAACCCGGAATGAGACGATTGACCTATATCGCGGTGTGTGCAACGCTCCTGATTGCCGTAACCGGAGCGATCGGAGCAAAATACCTCTTTCGCCCGTCCATGGGCTGCACCGATCGGCTGGGCCGAACCTGGCACGTAACCGGCAGCTTCCACGGTGAAGTGCGAATTCTCGATGCTCAGGGGCATGCCGCTGCACTCCTGTCCTCAGAGTATGGCGAGATGAGAGAGCCGGTCGAGGTAGCGTCTTCCGGTGAGACCTTCACGATTCAGGGAGTGGGCTGGCATGAGATTCACGGTAAGGGGGGCGCGCTGTTCGGCTATGTGGTTCTTCAGCCGCTTACGGAGAAGGATTATCTAGCGCGGGGAGGCCGCTTGCCGAATTGGATCGAAGATATGAACCGGCGTGCGAAGGACTGGGCCGATCCGAACTGGGACACGCATGGCGGGGTCTCGGGAACCGAGACCGCACCGTGGGGAGCGCGCGGGTTCGATATTGCAGCTGGATTGCGCTGGCGAATGCTGGGTACGGGCCACATAGCGGTGTTCGACGCCGATGGGCAGACATCCCTGGCGGCGGCGGCGACGGTACCCGCGAGAATGGCGATACCCGAACCGATGCGCCGGTATGCCGGAGCTCGGGAGCCGGAGCTTCACGTCACTATCGGTAAGCAGACGTGGAACGAGACCGGATACGGCAGGCATGAGTTGAAGGATGAGCACGGCACGGTACTGCTCGTCGTGATAATTAACCGTAAGTCGACCGCGACGGCGAACTAAACCTCGAAGGTCCATACCGACAAACCAGAAGAGAGCCGGCGCGCCGAGACCTGCTGCGTCTGCTCCTGCGTCTTGAGCAGGTTCGAGTTGTACGAATACGTCGATATCACGCCGTTCGGCCAGTGCACGATTTCCAGCGAGCAGTTGCCGTTGTTGAACTGGTAGCTGGTCACCGCCCCAGCCGGCGAGGTCATCAGCACGGTCTTCTTGCCGGTAGAGTCTCCGGTATAGCTCCACTTCCAGACGGCTGTGCTCGCCTGAATGGACATGACTCTCCGGCTGCT
>JBBQVV010000226.1:0-11145 GCA_038211235.1 Chthonomonadales bacterium
CTTCCACGGGCTGGAGTGGAGGAGGCGAGATAGAGTGCCGCCCACGTATACGGACAGCCAGATTCAGGCGATTGAGACCGACGCGAGGGATATATGCGTTGCGGCAGGCGCCGGCTCCGGCAAAACAGGCGTGCTTGTCCAGCGATTCGTCCGACTGATCACGCAGAGCCGCTTGGGAGAGCTGCCGCCCGAGCTCCGCGCCGGAGTCGACCAGATTCTCGTGATTACCTTTACGGAAAAGGCGACAAAGGAGATGAAGGCCCGCATCGTGGCGGATCTGACACGCCTGAACCTTACGGACGAGAGGCGACAGCTCGAAACCGCATTTATCAGCACGATTCACGGCTTCTGCTCTCGCCTGCTTCAGGAGAATCCGTTTGAGGTCGGAATCGATCCCCATTTTGTGGTGCTCGAGGAGCCGCAGGCCCGGCGCCTACTCAGGCAGACCGTCGAGAGCGTCATCGCGAGGGCCTATAGGGACGGCGATGAGGAGTCGACCGAGCTCGTTGCAACCGTCCAGGCGCTACGACAGTCAGGGGAGGAGCAGGCCGATCCCGTGGCCAGCCTCGCAGCGTCCGTAGAGGTCGTGCTCGCGAAGCTGCGCGGCTCGGGCCGGCGCAGAGACGAGATCGAGCGGCATTGGAAAAGTGGCCTGGAATCGACGTCCACACAGTCCGAACAGGCGATCTGGGGCGCCGTAACGCCGATTGTGGCTGAGATCCTGGCCTTCGTGCGGGATGTCGAGCCTCTACGTTCAGGGTTGACGGGAACTGCGCGCGGCTTATGCGACAAACTGCTTCTTCTCGGGGAGCGCATCGGCGCGTGCGGCGCGCAAGGGGAGACCCTGACTGCGCTCCGCGAGATGTACCAGTCGCTTCGTGGCACACGCGCATCCAGCACGAGCCCAACCGCGATCGGGACCCGGTTCTCCCAGTGTATCGGGCGGCTGAAGGCTTCGTGCGAGGCCTACACGCCCCTTTTCGACGCGGATCTTCCCGATCCGAACCTTTCTGCCCTTACGTGCCATCGAATGTGGGGACTCACCGTCGAGGTGTGGCGCGCATACGACGAAGAGAAACGACGGCGCGGCAGGCTCGACAACGAGGATCTCCAGTTAGAGTGCCTGCGCCTCCTCGAAGACTTTCCCGAAGTGCTCGATCGTTACCGGCGGCGTCTCAGGTACCTGATGGTTGACGAGTTTCAGGATACGAACTCGGTCCAGATGCGCATCATCGACCTGCTGCATGTCCGCGAGCACCCCGAATCACCTTCAGAGGATGCCGCCGCAGCTGCCGAGGCGTCGATCTCGCCGGGTCCGCCGCGGAACTATCTTTTCGTTGTCGGGGACGCGCAGCAGAGCATCTACGGTTTCCGTGGGGCGGAGCCGGCTCTTTTCCGCGCCCTCGAGCGCCGATACCGTGAGAACGGCTCTGGAGTCCACGTCCCGCTTAGAACGAATTTTCGCTCTCGGCCCGAGATCCTTCGGCTGATTGCGACCCTGTTTCGCCAGATCTGGAGGAGCGAGCTTACCCCGTTTGTCTCGCTTGAGCCCGGTGCGCCGTTCGATGCCATCTCGAAGCCCTGTGTCGAGCTGCTCGTAACGGCCGATCTGATCCGGCAGGACTATCTCGGTGTCGAGCCGGCAGCGCTCGCTCTGAGAATCCGGCAGCTCGTCGATGACGGTGAACTGCGCCTGGGCAGCCGGCACGATCCGCGGAGCGGTCAGCTCGTTCGTTATCGTGATATTGCCGTTCTGCTTCGACAACTGACGGATATCCAGAGGTACGAGGAGGCGTTTACGCGAGCAGGAGTGCCGTACTTCGTCGTGGGCGGCGGGCGCGGTTACTACGCCCGGCAGGAGATTCGCGACCTGCTCAACATCCTGACAGTTCTGGAGACACCGCTAAACGATGTTGCGCTCATGGCCGCTCTCCGGTCGCCTATCGTCGGAGCGGACGTCGATACGCTATACCGGATCGTAGAGGCTGCTGACGGATTACACCAGACGAATGACCGGCGAAATGATTTGGCGGATGCGCCGGCAGCTTCCAGCGCGCCTCCGTCGAGCGGCAAGCGAAATCGCCAGGTGCGACTACCGCTCTATGTGGCGATGCGGCAGCTTCTGGACTCGCGCAGCCTGCCCCTGGAAGAGGATGCGAAGGTCCGGCTGTTCGCCGACGTCATGGACTCGCTCCGCGCGCAGCAGGATCGGATGCCGGTCGGGCACCTCATAGAGCGCCTGATCGCCCGAACTTCGTACGACGCCCGTCTCCTTTGCAGACCGAATGGCCGGCGCCGTCTTGCGAATGTGCGAAAGCTGCTCCAGATGGCCAATTCAGAACCCGTCCTTGGGGTCGGAGAGTTCATCCGCCGCCTGCGCGACCTGGAGAAGCTGTCCGATCGCGAGGGGGATGCGCCAACGGAAGAGGAGGAGGCAGATGTCGTACGGTTTCATACGATTCATGGCGCGAAGGGGCTGGAATTTCCCGTTGTAATCCTGGCGGATCTCTGCCGCTCCCTTGAGCATTCAGAACACGGCCTGTTCGTTTGCGATCCGCATCGCCTCGCGATCGGCACACGGATCTGTGGAGGGAGCGATTCCGTCTACCGCGCCGTGGATCACGCACGGCAGCAGTCCGACCGTGAGGAGGCGGACCGACTGCTCTATGTGGCGATGACTAGGGCGCGCGAGTATCTAGTCCTGTGTGGCAACCTGGGTCGAAATCGGGGGATGAACTGGGGCGACAGGCTATTTACCGCTCTTGGCGTCAACGAGGCGCCGCCCCAGCCGATCGTGCGAACTCTAATCGGCGGCGTCGAGGCCCTTCTGGCTCCGCTCGTACAAGACGCCGGCGCGGCCATCGTTGGCGCGACGGAGACGGCGGCGCGTCAGCGTGAGAGGAGCGCCGCGCGGTATGCGGACCGCCTCGCGGAGGCGATTCTCAGCGGACAGCCTGTTGAATCGGTTATGGGGTGACCGCCGGCGCGAGTGCCGTGCGCACAGCAATTCAGGGCAGTCGATACCGTGACCGCCTGGTCCTCCGCCATGGGGCCGGAGCTGTGTTGATCGGATCGGTTCGCGGCATCCATCGTGGCGCCGCCATAATAAACCCACGCCTGGAACGGCGATCGCCAGAGGAGGAGGCATGCTGCGTACCTGTGTGATCGGAATGGGACCGATCGGCAATATCCACGCCGATGCCTATCGCAGCGATCCGCTCTCAGAGTTAGTGGGAGTATGTGACCGGGATATGGCCCGCGCTCACCATAGCGCGGATCGTCTGGGCGTGAGCGCGTTCGCAACCGCCGCCGAGATGCTGGCCGAGCTCTCCCCGGACGTGTGCAGCATCGCGACCGGAGGGTTCGAGTACTCCAGCGATCACTACGAGCCCACGATTCAGGCGCTCCGAGCTGGATGCCATGTACTGTGCGAGAAGCCGATCTCAGACACGATCCCGCACGCCGACGAGATGGTCAGCACGGCGAAGGCATTGGGTCGCTGCTTCGGGCTAGACTTCAATCATCGCTTCACGCCGGCGGCACGCCAGGCGAAGCAGTGGCAGAATGAGGGCCGTCTCGGCGACCTCTTGTTTGTCAACGTTGCCCTCTGGATTGGACGACCGGAGGACCTGGACACTCCGTACTATCACTTGAAGGCCCTGAATCCCCACTCGATCGACTTTATTCGCTACTTCTGTGGTGATATTGAAGCCGTCCAGTGTTTCGCTCTCAAGGCGCCGGGCCGCTGGATGTTCTCGACGGCCTCGTTCAACTTCCGACTTGCGAACGGCATGGTCGGACACCTGATCAGCAGTTATGATATTGCTCGCGGGCATCCCATGGAGCGGATCGAGGTTGCGGGAACGAAAGGCCGTTTCATCATCGAGGATATGTGGCGCGAGGCCACGCTCTATCCGGCCGGCGATCCGCTTAAACAGGTCTACACAAACCCCGTGTTTGGCGGATTCCGCGATTTCAACGATACATTTCGAAGCCGGATTCACGCGTTCCTGAAGCAGGTCGCCGATGGCGCCGCGCCGGAAGCGATCGACGGCTCCGGCACAGACGGGCTTGCCGCACAAAAGGTCATTCATGCCGCCATCGAGTCCATCGAGAGCGGGCGGATCGTCAGGGTAGCATGAACGCCGACTTCGCGGTGATCGGCGGCGGCGTGATCGGGGTCAGTATCGCCAGAGAGCTGAAGCGCCGCCACACGGACTGCTCCGTAGTCGTGCTCGAGAAGGAGTCTGAGCTTGGCCTGCACGCGAGCGGCCGAAACAGTGGCGTTCTCCATGCCGGGTTCTACTATACCGCCAATAGCCTGAAAGCCCGGTTCTGCCTGGAAGGCAATCTGGCCCTCAGGCAGTTTTGCGCCGAACGGTCACTCAAGATCAACCCCTGTGGGAAACTGGTAGTCGCCCGCGATGCCGACGAGCTGTTTCGGTTGGACGAGCTGACGGCGAGGGCTGACGCAAATCACGTGCCGTTGGAGATGGTCTCGGAGCGGGAGGCACGGGAGATCGAGCCGCGGGCTAAGACGTTTCAGAAGGCGCTGTTTTCCCCGTCTACGTCGACGGTCGATCCTGCGGAGGTGATGCGCGCGCTGCGCTGCGCAGCGGAATCTACCGGCGTTCGCATCTGCACCGGGGCACGCTATCGAGGCAGATCTGCCGGCGGCCTTCAAACGGATCAGGGCACGGTCGACGCGGGCTTCGTCGTGAACGCTGCCGGGCTCTACGCAGACAGGATCGCACGCGACTTCGGCTTCTCGCGGGACTATTGCATCTTGCCGTTTAAGGGCCTGTACCTCTACTCTTCCGAGTCGCCGGGCAGCTTTCGCACCAACATCTATCCCGTGCCCGATCTGCGCAACCCGTTCCTCGGCGTACACATCACGGTCACCGTGGACGGCAAGGCCAAACTTGGCCCAACCGCCATCCCCTGCTTCTGGCGCGAGCAATATGGAGGAGTGGCCAATCTGCGTTTCGACGAGCTCGCCGAGATTGTCGGAATGGAGATCGGTCTATTCATCAATGCGGGATTCGACTTCCGCGCCCTGGCGATGCAGGAGCTTCGAAAGTACAGCCGCGCGACACTGGCATCGCAGGCAGGCGAACTCGCAACCGGCATCGATCCTCGGAACTTCCGAAGGTGGGGCCGGCCTGGCATCCGCGCCCAGTTGCTGAACGTTAAGACCCGCACGCTTGTGATGGACTTCCTGGTCGAGCAGGATGAGAAATCACTGCACGTGCTCAACGCGGTCTCGCCGGCCTTCACGTGCTCGATCCCATTTGCGGCGCATATATGCGACATGATCGGAAGAACTGGAGACGATAAGCAATGAAACTGAAGGTCAGCCAGAACGGGCGATACTTCGTGGAGCAGACCGGCAAGCCCTTCTTCTATCTTGGCGATACGGCCTGGCTAGTTTTCCAGCGGCTCAATCCGGAAGAGGCCGATGAGTACCTGATCGACCGGGCCGCCAAGGGGTTTACCGTAATTCAGGCCTACGTCATTCGAGGATTGGAAGAACGCCACCCCGACGGCAACAGCTCTTTGATCGGCGTCGAGCCGTTCGTCGGCCGTGATCCTGGACAGCCGAACGAAGCCTACTTCAAGAATGTCGACAGTGTTATTAGTCGGGCGAACGAACTGGGCCTCGTGATGGGGCTGGTCGTCGCCAAGTCGTGGCACGTGAATTCGCACGCCGAGAAGGTATTCGACCGCCAGAACGGCTACGCGTTCGGCAAGTTTCTGGGCGAGCGATACAAGGATAACGCCGTGCTCTGGTACGTGGGCGGCGATTCTGCGCCGGGAACCGACAACGAGATCTGGGTTTCGATGGCGAGGGGCTTGATCGACGGGACCAGGGGCGGGCAGCTGGTGTCCTATCATGGCCACGGCGGGACATCGTCGTCGTACTGGCACCATGATGCCGATTGGCTCGACTTCAACTCGATCCAATCCGGTCACGGGTGGGCAGCGAATACACACGGCTACGTCACTAAGGACATGTCGCTCCTGCCGACCAAGCCGACCGTGGACATGGAGCCCCCTTACGAGAATCACTATACTGGGGCGAATACGCCACGTAATGACTCTCACCAGGTGCGGAAGGGCGCCTACTGGGCGATGCTCGCGGGCGCGGCCGGGCACGGGTACGGCGCACACGATCTCTTCCACCTGTATAAGGACGCCGACGGGCCGTTTCCACGCAATGGGTTCAGGCACTGGCGGACCGCTCTGGCCTATGAAGGCTCGCGGCAGGTCGGTTTAATGCGATCGCTGTTCGAGCTGCGACCGTGGCACAAGCTGGCGGCGGACCAATCCGTCATCGTCTCCGGCCAGGGCGAAGGAGAAGACTACATGATGGCGGCACGAGCCGTCGACGGGAGCTTCGTCATCGCATACCTGCCGCACGGCAACACCATTGGCATCCAAATGGATAGGATCTCCGCCAACAGCGTTAAGGCTTGCTGGTACGATCCGCGCGATGGAGCGTGGCATGAGATCGGTGTGTACCCGAACACGGGAATGCGCGAGTTCACGGCACCCACCAGCGGCCCGCACTGCGACTGGGTCCTGGTGCTGGACGACGAGGCAAAGGGCTATCCGACTGAACCTTCGGCACAGTAGTCGGCACGTTCCCTCAACGATGCGTTTGGAGGATCGCGATGTTCACTCGGTGTTAAGATCTGAGCTCGTTGCAGGATCGCAGGCCGCATCGGCGGTAGACAAGCAACGGGAGATCGGCGGGAGACAAGCACCCGCCCTACGTCGCCGGCGACCAATGTAGGGCAAGGGCTTGTCCCTTGCCGATGTATCTCGTCGGTTCCCGTTGCGATGGATGGTAGTTGTCACGCTTCGCAACGTCGTCGGTCGACACGATGGAACGGTGGGTGACAGGCCCCGAGAGATCGTTGGCGGCGCAAATCCCACAGCTTTGCCCTTGAAGCGAACCGGTAGAAGGCGGACATAAAGGACAGCACAAATCCGTGCATGCCGTCGAGATCTGCTCGGCCCCGCTCATAGTACCTTTGCCAGTCTTGAACGAAATGGGCCAACTGTGCCTGCCAGGAGTGGTTCTGGCCATCTGTCAAAAGGCTCTCAGCCTCGCCGTCAGTATAGCTATTCAGTTTGTATAGGTAGTGATGGAGATCGTCATATGAGTAATGGACAATTGCAAGATCGGGATCGTCCGCAGGAAAGTAGACGTTCGGACCCTCTACCTGGATACCCGAGTGCAGCCGCGCATTGTATGAGAAGCATCCCTTTTTTAGCACTTGCGGTCGAGTGTAGCCGGGCCACCAGCCACTATGTTCCATCCACTTTCCGCAAAAGTAGTGCTTGAAGGGAATACATATCGCCGAGAACCCATGGCCCTTCTCGATGAGCATTCGGCGCAGAATTGGCCCCAGGCGTTCAGGAACGCGCTCGTCGGCGTCGAGGAATAGGATCCAGTCCCCGTTCGCCTGGTCGATTGCCAGGTTTCGGAGAGCGTCGAACTGCGGCTGCAACGGGGCGCTAATGATCGATGCCCCGTAACTGCGCGCGATTGCTGCAGTATCGTCCTCACTCTCGTTGTCGATGACGATCGACTGATCCGTCCAGCCGAGTGTGCTCTGGATTGCAGGCTCGATGCGAGACGCTTCATTGCGGGCGAGGATGACGACGGTGATCAATGATCTGCCGCGCATGTCAACTTTGGTTTCCAAGCGATGTCCTCGCGAGCCATCAATCCGCCCGTAGAGCTGAGCCACAACAACGGTTGAGGATTTTGGTGGACGAACGTTGGCCCGGTCGAGTGGATCTATATCCGATCGGCAACGAGTGATAACGTCAGTGCCAGTAGTTTACACACTGCGATTGCGAATTCCTTGCAGCATTGACATGTCTAACGACTGCAAACGTTACAAGCGATACTGCGCAGACCTTCAAAACCGACCGTGCCATAAGTCCGATAGGTCTCGGTCAGTCGCGTGCCGCCGGCAAAGAGCACGCCCGAGAGACGGTTGGCCGTGTGTCAGGCATAGGTCGTTGTGCCGGCCTCCACGGACTGGATTCGGGTAACGCTGCCGTTGGCGTCGAGTGTGAACGTGGTCGGCCGATCGATGCCCACGTAACGGTCAGCTGGTCTGCCGAGCCGTAGGAGAAGGTGGTGATATCGGTACCGGGGCCGTACTGCTGCTGGCGTCGGGAGGCGACATCGTATATCCAGGTCATGGTGCCTCTGTATTCGGCAGCCGGCCGAATTCTTGCCGCGCCTCATAGTTCAAGGCTTGCTTCCCGGCGCTTCACTCAGCAGCGTACAGCGCTGAGCCAGGTTGTGTCCGACGTACGCGAGGACCAGCACTGTGGTTACAATGTGCCTGAAATCACTAAGGACAACATAGTCGGCAGATTTGTGAAAGGCGACAGCGCATGAATCTCGAACCTGGGATTTACGCCAATCCGTAAAGAAACGGATGTGTCCGCCCACGACTTACACGTGCAGATCTTGGCTAACATAGTCATCCGAAGCCTCAGGTAACAAGCATCGCTTAGTGCAGCGCTTTCAGCAGCAAGTATTGACCGCACACGTCTAATTTAGTTCGTCCCAATACGAATCACCCTCGTTTAGTAAGGTCCAAAACCATTCAAGGAAGGATAAGTCCTGTGGACCCCACTGTTGCGACTCGGAATCCCAGAGCTTCACGTGGCCAACCTCATTCATAACGATCAGAGTACCGTCATTCATCATTGCTATTGGCCAGTCATGCTCACGGGCCGTGCCGGCATTTCGCCAGATAGAGGTAAACACGTCTACATACCAATCCGGCGCCCATTCCATGGGTGATAGCGGTGGCTTGGACGAGACTCCAAAGAAAGTGATCAATGGAAGAGCACCGACGAATAACTCGGCGCCATTGAAGGTAGCGAGCATGGTACGCAGTTGGCTTGGCACGGTCCCAAACTTTGCTTCCACTGCGGCAAGCCTTTCGTTTGAAACCGCAGGCATGATGTTGTGCACTCCAGTTGGATACGCACTTAGACGCGTCAAGACTTCTTCCCAGTCGACAGCCATTTTAGGTGCCCCCAGCCTTCTTTATCATATCCATACGATCTATTAAATCGCCCTCAGTGGGAATCCTGTAATCGCGATTATGTTCCTCCTCAAAGTGCACGTCCCGTCCCCGAACAAACTTGATATTTCGTGGGTCCCCCTGCCACGCCGGATAGGCAGCCTTACTATTTATATGATGCCCTACAACAGTGCCCTTCGGCAACATGCCTCGCTTGACGATGAATTCGATTTCTTCGGTAGTCCAGTCCACTGTTCCCTTGCCTGTGCGCTTTACGAGTTCGACCTCCAATCGGGCTGCGCGCTCAATGCCAGTTCTCGCCGTACCGGCCTCTGGAACCTTTCCCTCAAGGTGCGGGTTTACCCTAACTTGCTGCCGCACTTCCGGCGCAGCCGCTTGCTGTCTCGCCTGCCCGACATCCTCCTGTATCTTGGCCTTGGTTTCACGCCGTATATCCGCCCCGCTCTTCCGTCGTCCGGTCCCGCGCATCTCGTCCGCCATTGCTAGCCCGCGGCCGTGACCGAGTTCACGGACGAGACCGCCAAAGCCCTTGGCTACATCTCGCGCCAGCAGGACGTTCAGAACCAGGTCAACGAGCAGACGCGCGGTGATCTTGCCGCGCGTGAAGGCATCTCCCCGCGTCGCTTCGTTGACCTCGTCCATGTACGCGCCATAAGTGCTGGCCGCATATCGCTTAAGCTCCTCCAGCACGTCTGGCTTCGAGGTGAGGTACTCCAGCGTGGGACCGATACTGACAAGCACATCGATCGGAAGCAGGAGGTTGGACACCAGGCTGTCGGCGACGCCGAACTTAAACCCTTCCAGCCAATCCTGCGATTCGGCCGTTCCCGGTATCGGGGGAACGAGGAACCCAAGCCTGCCAGCCTGGCGGACTATCGTCTGATGTGACCGGAGCATCTCTGGACTGGGCTTAACGCTCGGAATGAAGCGGTGAACGAACTGCAGCATTCGGCGGTCGTACGCCTCGTAACCCCGCCGAGCAGAATTCTTCATCGCTTCTAACTGCTCGCGTCCGGCCTGGTAGGATCCTCTAAGCTCCGCACTAGAAGGATAGGGCTCTCCGGTCCAATACAGATTCCAGAGCGCTTCCAGACCGAAAGTCTGCAGGGCGCGTTCTTTGCGCTCACCTTGTGAACGCAAGTCCGGTCTAAGCTCCGCAATTCGGGCGCGGATGAAAGCCGTCGTCCGAGCAGCTGCGCGATCCTTCAAGTCCTTTGAGAACTCCCTCGGTTTGGCAGGTAGGGGCCGGATCGGTCTCGGCAGCACGGGCGCAGGAACGGCGGCGCCTGTCGAAGACCCGTCATCGAAATGCACCTGCATGCCGCTAGGATCGACCCTGAACGTGGGTGCGTTGTTGGCGTACCGGAACCGTGGCTCGCTCGGCGCGGCATCACTGGCGAGCCAGCTGGCGCTGTCGGGATCGAGCCAGCGGGCGCGGACGTAGTACTGCCCCAGGGTTGGCTCGTACCAGTAGCCCAGGCCCCCGAGGTAGAGATAGGGGTTGTCGGCAGCAGCCCCGGACTGGAGCACGCCCCACGCATCCGTGCGGTAAGTGGTCTCGGTGACCTGGCTGCTGTCGGTAGTGGCCTGCACGCTGCCTAAGGCGTCGAGGTGGAACTGGCGCTCCAGGTTGATTCCATCGGACCTGTTGCCCACCGCTCGAATCAGGTTGGGCGCTGCGCCGCCGGGATCGTGACCGTAACGCCGGGTGAACAGCTCGCTCCAGGACTGGCTTCCCTTGGTTCCCTGCTCGGCGAGCACGTCCCGATCCAGCCAGGAGAACGTCTGAATACCGCTGGGACCGGACTGCGCAATCCGCATGTCGTCGAACCGGTAGGTCTCGGTCAGTCGCGTACCGTCGGCGAAGAGCACACCCGAGAGGCGGTTCGCGGTATCCCAGGCATAGGTTGTCGTTCCGGTCTCCACGGACTGGATTCGGGTAACACTGCCGTTGAGATCGAGCGTGAAGGTGGTCGGCCGGTCGATGGTCACATAGCGGATCAGCTGGTCTGCCGAGCCGTAGGAGAACGTGGTGATGTCGGTGCCGAGACCATACTGCTGC
>JBBQVV010000227.1:0-11021 GCA_038211235.1 Chthonomonadales bacterium
CATCGTCATGCTGCTGCTGGGCCGAGAGGCCAGGCGCCAGATCGTCGGCGGGCAGGAACGGGCGCGCCGGAACGCAATAGCTGGCCAGAGAGGGCACGGAGACAAGCTCGCGTTCCGGCCAGCGTAGTGCAGTCAGGCTCCCGCCGAAGGCGCATCCGGTATCGATATTGATGGTAGAGTTCAGCCACTCGGGCGCAGGGACCGGCGTATGGCCGTAGACAACGGTCGCTTCGCCGCGGTACTCCAGAGCCCAGTTGTACCGCACCGGCATGCCGAACTCGTCCGTCTCGCCAGTCGTCTCTCCGTACAGAGCGAACTCTCGGACCTTACCGGACCCGCGCCCCTGCATCTCCGCCTTCATCCCCGCGTGCGCCACCACAAGCTTGCCTTCGGCAAGCACATAGTGGCTCACAAGTCCGTCCAGGAACGTCTTAACCTGCTCTACGAACACTGCCGGCTCCGACTCCAACTGCTGGAGCGTCTCCGCTAGCCCATGGGTGATCTGAACGTCTTTGCCGCGGAGCTTGCGCATGAGCTTGATATCGTGGTTGCCCGGCACGCAAAGGGCCGTACCGGCCGCAGCCATGCCCATCACCAGGCGGAGCACGTGCGGCGATTTTGGACCGCGGTCAACCAGGTCGCCGAGGAAAACGGCTTTGCGGCCTTCCGGCGGCGTGACGTCGAAGCCGGTTTCGTTCGCGACGAACGAGTACCCGAGATTCTTGAGCAGAAGCGTCAGCTCGTCGAAGCAGCCATGGATATCACCGATAATGTCAAACGGACCGCACTCCGTGCGTCTGTTGTTATATAGCGGCTCGCGAGTGACCACCGCGGACTCGGTCAGCTCCGGCGCATTCAATACGAACACATGCCGGAAACCCTCGCGTCCCAGCCCTCGCAGGGAGTTTCGCAGGTTCCGGACGTGGCCGCGGACGACGTGCGGCCCGAAGTCGCGGTCGGCACGGCTGCGGTTGCGCTCCTGGCAAAGCCGTTCCGGAATGTCGAGAACGATCGCGACGGTAAGACAATGATACTCGCGGGCAATCGCGACAAGGGGCTTTCGCGCCTCCGACTGAACGTTCGTGGCGTCCACCACAACGAGCTTTCCGGCAGCCAGTCGCTTTCTCGCGATGTAGTGAAGTACATCGAAGGCATCGCCCGTAGCGCCCTGGTCGTTCTCATCATCGCTGACCAGCCCGCGGCAGAAGTCGGACGAAAGCACCTCCGTCGGCTTGAAGTGCGCCCGAGCGAACGTCGATTTACCGGAGCCGGAAGCGCCGATCAGGACCACAAGGGAGAGTTCCGGAATCGCGATTTTCATTGAATTTGGGCCGTTACGTTCCAAGTTCAAAAACCGCCATCTGGCTTGGCGCGCCGAGCTCGCCGTCTTCCGGGCCGATGGGAAGGAACCGCGCGGTGTATCCGAATCGCTCACCTATGCGTGCCGCCCACGATTGAAACTCATTTCGCGTCCACTCGAAACGGTGGTCTTTATGCCGGAAACTGCCTTCAGGCAGAGTCTCGAACTTCGGGTTATACTCCACATTCGGGGTTGTGACGACAACCGTTTCGGGATGTGCGAACTCGAACAAGACGCGCTCGAAAGCGGCGAGGCGAGGCGGGTCCAGGTGCTCGATGACCTCCACGACCGCCGCGGCGTCATAGCCATCGAGACGCCTATCGCGATAGATGAGCGAGCCCTGAATCAGCTGGATGCGTTCCCTCTGCATCGTCGGCAACCGTTCCAGGCGCAGCTTCTCCTGAGCGATCTCCAGCGACCGGTAGGAGACGTCCATCCCGAGAATCTCCGTGAACTGCTTGTCCTTGAGGAGCAGCCCGAGGAGACGGCCTTCGCCACATCCGAGATCGAGTACGCGCCGCGAGTCGGACTGCTTTAGCGCCGCCAGCACCGCACCCAGCCTCTGTTCGTGGAGGCTTGTCTTCCGCTCGACCGCCTCTTCCTCGCGATCGTGCAGTTGCTGGATATCGTCGATTTCCGACTCGTCGTCCTGGGTCAACTGCGCCAGCGCATCTGTCACGAGCGACCGGCGGTGCTTCAGGTACCGATTGACGATGAGCTCCCTCTCCGGATGCGCACCGAGCCAGCCCTCTCCCTTGCTGATGAGCTTCTCGACTTCAGCGTCTCCGATGAAGTAGTGCTTTCGGGTATCTAGTGTCGGGATGAGCACGTAGAGGTGCGTCAACAGCTCCGATAGACGCACCGTGCCGGTCAATCGGACGGTGAAATACGGGCTGTCGCCCCAATCCGGAAACTCAGGGTCGAGCACGTGCGGCTGCGCGTCGACGATGTATCCGAGCGGCTCGAAGAGCCGGTGAAGTATCTGCTCGCCGCCGCGGCTCGGCACGACGTGCAGCGTCACCTCCAGAGGCAGGGCCAATTCGGCGATCTCCGGCTTGTCCCCGCACCGCCCACCGAGCGCGCTGCCGAAGACCTGCGCGATTGCGACGCTGAGAAAGGAGGAGGCAACATACGGCCTGTCGTTGACATACTGCGCCAGTGTCCGACCCTCGCCTGCTTTCGTCCCCCTTACAAGCGCGACCGGATCGACGTCCATCAGCAGCCCCACTGTACACCTCTCCGCCGACGCCTCGGGATAGAAGACATGCGCCTGCCCGAACGAAAGTGCAAACGACTGCACCCGCGCTGGATTCTTATGCAGAAGGTAGCCCAGATCTGTCGCCGGCACGTGAGTGGTGGTGATCGTTAGCAGCATAGTAAGTTCGCGCGGTGTCAGAGTTTCGAGGTCTGGGTTACGGCAGAAGTCTCCACTTCCTCAAGTAGATGACAGTCAAAACGAGGATAATGATGCAGCATTTGAGTCTGACGAACAGTCTTGTCGGTTGCCGGATGTCTCTACGGCACGGTCCGGAACGGTGCGTGCCAGACCGTCCACTCTGTCCACGCCCCCCATGCGTCACGCTCTCGTACGCGCAGCCAGTGCACGGTTGCTGACGCAAGATCTCGCTTGCCGGCTCGCGAGCCCCGGAAGGTTCCGTGCTCCGCGTCGATGCTCAGTGATCGATTCGGAGCCTGGTTTGTGCCGGATGTCCAGACGATGCCGTTAACGTCCGGGCTAATCGATACCTGCGCCTCCCAATCGGCAGTACGAATCGAAGTGCACTTCACCGATACCGGCTGCGCGGCGGATATCGGACCAATTGGCCGTGTGCTGATGACGAACTCATCGAACCAGCGATCCTGACGCTTGACGGAACCCGAATTCCAATAGTTCTCCAGGAACACGGCATTGATCGCATAGTCGCTCCACGTGCCGTGCCAATCCAGATCCGTTCGCGCCGCTACCAGCCTACCATCGACCCAAAGCTCGAAAGCGCCGTCGCTGCGTCCAGGGGTGTTCAGGCGGACATGCGACTCGACACAGACCCACCGCCCCGACTCGGCGGTGCCGAAGATCGGCGTCGGGCCGTTCCGGAGGCCGAGCCAGGTCAAATGGGCGAAGTCGTTGTACCGATCGGTTACGCGCCGATTGCCGTGGATGCCCGTAGCAGGATCGATGCAGAGGGAATCCCCGCTCCCGCCCCACACATGGGCGATGAAACCCTGGCTCCAGTCAGGGGCGGCGAGGCAGGTAGCGCGGCCGAGCTTCGCCGGGTTGCCGGTCCAGCCCGCTTGGTGCTTCACATAGACGCGCCAGTAGATCTCACGAAACGTCTCATCCGGACGGATCCCTTTGCCGAATGGATTCTTGCCGAACAGGACTTTCAAGCTGCCAGCGGACACCTGGCCCTTTTCGAACCGGCATCGCATCGCGCCCCCGCGATCGCCGATCCCCGAGTTCTCCTGGCGGATGAAGCTGTCGTCCTCAGGCGCATATTCGAAGTAGCGCCTGTCCGGCGCTTCCGGCCGGCCGAAGTCATCGTAAAGTATAGTGGTATCGTCGTCTTGCTGGGGTTGAACTGCCGCCGGCATTACATACTCGACACGGATCGCGGCAGCAGCCGGACCGCCGGCCATAGCGCTTTCCGCGCCGCCGGCAAGAAGGAGCACAAGAGACGCGAGACCGGCGGCGAAACCGGGGGCTTTGTGGTTCAATCGGTGGCTCCGTGCTTTTTGAGCAGGTTGGCTACTGCCGTGGCCTTATGTACCGCAGTCTCTCCGAGCGGCGTGTTCCCCGACGGGTTTCTAGCCTGCATGTCCGCTCCGCGTTCGATCAGCAGTTCCGCCACGGCGCGCTGATTGCCGTGCGCAGCGGCATGAAGCGGCGTATCGCCCCAGTGTCCGTTCTCATTTCTGGCCTGGATGTCGGCTCCAAAGTCCAGCAGTATGGCCACGACTTCGGCGTGTCCCTTCCAGGCAGCACAGTGCAGCGGGGTGGATGCGTCAGAATCGCGCGCATCCACCAGGGATCTGTCCAACTCCAGAAGCGCGCGGACACTTGTGGCGTTGCCCGCCTTGCTCGCTTTGATGATCGCCTTGCCGAGTGTCTCCACATCAGGATTCGGTGCCATGCGTTGTCATACCCTTCTATCCGACAGGCCGGTCAATCCGGCAGCAGACCCTCGTCCTGCGCCCACTTGATCGCATTCCGCCACTCCGGCGATGGAATCAGGCCGTCATGCGAAAGTCGCTGCACCAGACCAGACATAAAGGTCGCCACGTACTCTTCCGGCAGGGCAAGCTCGCGGGAAATCTCGGTCGCCTCATATCCCGAAACCGAAAGCGCCAGTATCCGGCGCTGATCGCCGCTCAGAGTCTCACCGATCCGAACCGACGCCTGCCTCTGAATTCGCTCCTGCTTTCTGTACCGGATGCGCGCTTTAGTTCTCAATAGTCGTTGCTAATCTCCTGCAATGCCTACAGTCCTCCGACAAAGCGACCCGGACTGAACGTACGCATAGGATCGAGAGACTGCTTCAGCGATCGGTGAAGCTGCGTGGTCTGGCCAGTCTCGCCCCATAGGGATAACTTCTGAGGTCGTGCGAGCGAGGGGTCGATCCGAGTCCAGAGCAGCTGCGCGTTTGCAGGTGCGGCCGAACGCAGCGATAGAGTCAGTGCAGGATCGGGGCTGGGAGCCGCGACGTTGATCGCGCCGACCGAGCATTGGGCGGTCATCAGCAGCGAAGGTAGAAGCTCAAGGTTCCGGACGGTGGAGGGCACGTCCGTAGGCAGGCAGGAGATGCGTGCTGCTAATCGAACACCCCTATGAACCCGGGCCTGAACATCGCGGAGATACGATGTCTCCATCTCGCCTAGAACAATTGGCGCGCTGTGCAGTCCCAGCTCCTTGACGAGCCGCTCAAGTTGCTCCTGCTGCCATAAGACGCGAATCGCGATCCCGTGAAGGCCCGTGACCAGGGCTGGACGGCCCTCCGGCTCATTGGTAGCGAGTACGTAAGCCGGGCGGATCTTCGAGTGAAACAGCTGCAGTCCGATCTCTGCCGCCATGGAGACGCTGGGAGCATCCCAGGCGACGGTCCGCTCGGCCTCGTTCATTGGCCGCACTTTGAATGTCAGTTCCGTTAATATCCCAAGCGTGCCCCACGCGCCGGTAAAGAGCTTGCAGACATCGTAACCTGCGACATTCTTTACGACCTTTCCGCCGCCCTTGATCTCGACTCCGCTCGTCATTACAGCCTTGAGCCCGATCAGGAGATCGCGTGGTGTGCCGTAAGCCGGCCGCGAGAATCCCGTGCTATTCGTCGATACGAGCCCGCCGAGCGTCGTCCGTTCCGGAACCGGACAATCGAGAGGCAGAAACTGTTGTTTCGCGGCGAGTGTCTCCTGCAGTGCCTCAAGCGTAACGCCTGAGTCGCACGTAACTGTAAGATCGTCTGGCTGGTAGTCGATTACGCGCCGCATTCGGGCTGTTTGGACGACGATGTAGGGCTTATCCTCCGCTGGTGGGTAGCCGGTGAACAGCCGAGAGCCGCTGCCGCACGGTACGACGGCGCTGCCGAACTCCTCGGCGGCGCGCACCACGGCTGCGACTTCAGCCGCGGAACCGGGCTGTACGACGAACACGGGCCATCGGCCCCAGTCCGCGGGCACGAGCGACCGCGCGATGCGTTCGTCTCCCGGCAGGACGTGCTCTCCTAAAATCCCGAGCAGTCTCTCGTGCAGTTGTTGGATTTCCACGCCGCCATATTCTTGGCGCAACTTGCCGATTCCTGCCCGTTCGACTTGGTCGCGCTTATCCCGAGGATCGACGGACTCGGCGATTCGTGCGCTGATTGACCACCCGGACCGCAGGGATCACGCCCAGTACGATCAGCGCCGCGAAGAGAATCGCTGGCATATAGTTTGGCCGGTTCCACTGCGTCTGAAGCCGGGCGCGCTCGGCTGGATCGATCCTGAGGTATTTCCAGCCATCCACGGCGACGGGATGCGGATTGTAGTTGTGCAGCCACGGCTGCAGCATGCCATAGGCCTCCGTGTGACGGTATGGGATCACCGGGCAGTCTTCCTGAACGATGGACCGCATCTTGCGAATAATGGCGAGACGATCCGGGCCGTCGTCCATCGTGCGCATGCGATCAAACAGCCGATCGTACTCAGGATTAGTGTAGTTCGATATATTGGGCCCGGCCGATTTGACGGCGGAGTTTGGACTGTAGAGCAGAAAGACGAAGTTCTCGGGATCCGGATAGTCGGCGCCCCACAGATAGACGCCGCCCATGAACTGGCACTGACCTTTATTGGTGCGGTCCGAAAGCACGGGACTAAGGTATGAGTTGGACTGCACGTCGATACCGAGCTTCTCGATCTGCCGCGCCGCCAGTCCCGTGAACTGCCGGCCGGCGGGCGTGACGTTGAAATTGTCCCAGTGCAGTTCCAGTGGACGGCCCGTCGACGGGTCGATCCCGTTGGGATATCCGGCCTCCGCGAGAAGCTGTTTGGCGGAAGTCAGGCTCGGATCGAATTGGCGGTACGGATTTCGATATGCAGGATCGTAGCCGAACAGACCGGGCGGAAGCATGGATTCTCCAGGAACGCCCAATCCCAGGTAAAACAGATCTATGAGTTCGTGGCTGTCGATTGAGAGTGATATTGCCTGCCTCAGTTTGCGATTCTGCACCGAATAGCCGCCAAATGTCGGATCGAGCATATTAAATGCGAAATAGTATATCTCCAGGTTGACCGCGTGCACTAGGTGAACTCCGCGTTCCCTCATCGAAGGCGAGAGTTGTCCCGGCTGGCTCATCACCTGCTGAAAATTGCTCTGCCCAACGCCCGCGGAGTCCTCATAACCCTGCAGGAACTGGTTGAAGCTGGTGATGCTCTCACGGATGATGTTGACCTGGATGCCGCTGACCAGCGGCAGTCGTCTGCCCGCATCCGCCAGCAGTCCAGCCTGTTTGTCGCCGGGCTCTCCGTCAGTGGGATAGAACTCGTCGCGGTAGTTTGAATTCGCCTTCAACACGATTCGTGATTTCTTGACGTACTCTGTCAGCACAAAGGGACCGCAGCCGACTGGATGGCGCGATAGTTTCTCGAGGTCCGGAACGCTCTTGGCGACTCGCTCGTCCGCGTACCGATCCAGTACCTCCTCCGCCAACGGCGCGGTAAACGGCATCGCCATGAGATAACGGAGTTGCGGATAGGGCTGGTTCATGACAATGCGGAACGTGTACGGGTCAGCCGGGTCGCTCTGTAGGCCGCGGATTGGCGCTCTCCGCAAGACCGCTCGACGCGATCGATCGTCTCCAACTTCAGCCAATCGCGCGCGATAGGTCTCCATGCCGAGGATTTTGTCGCCGAAGAATGCGTATGCGGGACAGGCGACTTTGGGGTCGGCCATTCTGCGAAAGCTTGCCAGAAAGTCGCTCGCGGCTACCTCCCTGCCCTTACCGCCCGGAAAGCACGGATCGTCCTGAAAGCGCAGTCCGCGCTTGATTCGGAACGTCCAGCGCTCGCCCATCTTGATTATGGGCTTGCCCGTTTCCGCGACGTTCACGGGGCATCGCTCGCGCAGCGCCTCTGTGGCGCCCAGGGCCGGAAAGAGCACGAGCGGGTTGCGTTTGAGGTAGTGGTAAGCGTAGAACGAGGGATAGATCAGGCTCGCAATATCATCGGAATTGTAGTCGTAGGCAATGCTGGGATCCAGCGTCTGCGGGTCGTCTGCAAAGACCGTGTAGAACACGGACCTGGCTCGGTCGCTGCGCGGATACGGACTGTTTCCGCATCCAGGCAGCGCCATAGCAAAGACGAGCATCCAGATCATACGGAGCCACGAAGCAGATTGGTAGCGGTGCATCTCGTATCCTGGCGAAAGCGCTTGGCCGTAATCGACAGCCGCTCTCTTTGTACCCGACATACGCCGATGCGTTCAATGGTCGAGTTACCTATGCCCCCACACCCAGAGGAGTGCCCGCTTACCTACTTCGCTCGGTCCGTTCATAGGGAATGCCCTCATCCCCTGCCCTTCTCGTAACGGCGAACGAGCGGGGGGGAGGTGATGTCGCAGGCGGACGCCCTCGTCCCCTGCCCTTCTCCCGGAGTGAGAAGGGAGCAGGAATGCTTCCCTCTCGTAGCGAGTCACGTCCGTATGGATGGACGTATCCGTAGTGCCTGGGGTGACGTCGCGGGGTCAGGCTGCTGCTCCATACGGATAGTCGAATAGGGCGTCTGCCGCACGCTCCACGGTGATCTTCCCTGCACGGATCCTGGCGCGCGCATCGTCCCATAACGACCCGCCGCGGGCTCCGAACGTCTGCCGCCACACCTCGTGCGGCGGTGTGTTCGCTGCAAGGCTCTCCCTGAGCTCGTCGGGCACCTCCAGAATCTCATACAATGGAATCCGGCCCCGCCATCCCCGATTTAGGCACTCATCACATCCCTTGCCACGAAGGAACGGCCCGTCCGCCGCCGACAGTCCGGCACGGGCCAGCACTTTCGGCTCTGGAGTGTACTCCTCTCTGCACTGCTCGCAGATCGCGGGAACTAGCCGCGTGCCGATAACGCCGATCAGTTTCTGGGCGCATAAAAAGCTCGGGACACCGATCTCGTGAAGCCGTGAACAGACGCTTACGGCGCCAGGCACGTGAAGCTGCGACAGAACTACGTGCCCCGTGATCGCAGCCTCCATGAGGAGCGACGCCCCTTCAGGATCGCGGATTTCGCCGACCATGATGACATCGGGATCGTTCCGCATCGCCACGCGCTGCAGCACTGCAAATGTAAGACCGGCCTTCCGATCGACGGCCATTTGAGACCAGCCGCTTACTGCGATCTCGACCGGATCCTCGACGGTAAGAATGTTTGCCGCTCCGCTGTTCCGTTCGTCGATCGCCTTCAACAGAGAGTACAGCATCGTCGTCTTTCCCGACTCGAAACTCCCGACCACGAAGATCAGCCCGCTCGGCAAGCTGACGATCCTCTGGATCGCCGCGAGCTGGTCCTGATTGAGTCCGCACCTATCCAGCCCGAAGTCAAGCTTCTGGCGATCGATTAGTCGCGAAGTCATCCTCTCGCCATAGACGGTAGGCACGAACGAGATGCGCAGCTCCATCGTCTTGCCGGCGTTGTCCACGGAGACGCGGCCGTCCTGGGGAAGTCGCCGCTCGGCGACGTTGCACTCAGCCATGGTCTTGAACCGGTCAATAAGAGGGTGGTGATAGTCCGTCGGGAGCCGCATCGCCTCCTCCAGGATGCCGGCAACACGGTATTTCACGATGACCGAGCGGCGATCCGGCAGGATATGGACATCGCTTGCCTTCGCCTCGATCGCCTGTGTAACAATGGAGTTGGCAAGGCGAGTGATCGCGGCATCGGAAGCGGCTTCGAGGATCTCCAGTGTCTCTCGGCTGCTCTGCAGCTCGGAGCGAAGCGTCTCCGAATGGAGCAGCTCACGCTCGAACTCAACTTTCTCCATTTCGCTCAGTTCCTCCTTCAGGTATGCAATCGCACGTTCCTGCAGGCTCATATCACAAATCCTCCAAGGGAGAGAGTGCGCGGCGCAGACGTTTCAGCGTCTCCGCCATGCGCGATTTAACCGTGCCGACCGGAATCCTAAGCCGCTCGGAAATCTCGCGATACCGCAGGCCCTCCTCATGGCAGAGGCGGAAGACGTCGCCATAAGGTGAGGGCAGCGCAGCGACAGCGCGACGGATACGATCGCGACGCAGTCGCTCGAGCACGATGCTCTCCGGCTCGCAAGACGGTGACGCGGGCGCCATCGTCAGTCCCTCTTCGGAAGGTACACAGACCTCGGACAGGAACCGGCGGCGCTGGTTAAGTCCGTAGTGCTTCGCGATCTGAAACAGATAGGTCGAGAGCTTTCCGGTCGGCTCGTATCGGTCACGCGCCATCCAGAGGCGCAGCAGCGCCTCCTGAGCGAAATCGTCCGCCTGCGACTGATCCGCAATCTGCGACGCGATGAAGCGACGCAACGGCTCGCGATAGCGCGTTGCCAGGGTACGGAACGCCCCGACGTCGCCGTCCTTTACTCGCAGCATCAACTGGATGTCCGTCGGCTCCATTCATCTCTTTCGGCGGCGCCTCCGGCGCGGCCGAACGCCACACCGTCGCCTATATAACCGTCAATCCGCGCAATGGTTCGATGAATCTTGGAATGAGGCCGGTATCTGAGGGTACGTGGTAGCGTAGTTGTGGGAACAGGAGGGAAGGAGTCTCAATGAGGCGATAGCCGGCCCCAGCTACTCTCCATTACTCGGCCCGAACAGCTCCGTATAGATGGTATTGGGAAAGGGCGCGGTGTACGGTTCGGTTCCGTCGAGGCCGAGTGCGAAGAACAGCTCAGTGTATTGTACAGTTAACGGCATAGTCAAAGTTGCGGTCACTCGGGACCGCGTTACTCCCTACGTTACGAAAGAAACGAATTTAACGAATTAGGTCCGGATTTGAGATCGAAACGGCTTAATCGCCGGCGTCACTCACACCGCCGCCCCGTCTCCACTCACGCGTCCTCAATCCGGCACGGGCGCTTCCTCATCCGGCACGGGCGCCGTAAGGCTCGCGGCTTCGGATATTGAGTACTACTCAACGTCAGCGCCCGCCTGCCATTCCTGGGGCGTTCGGC
>JBBQVV010000228.1:0-10938 GCA_038211235.1 Chthonomonadales bacterium
ACCCGCGAGCAGTGGTGGCGGCTCGTGGACGGACCCGAATCCTACCGGGGGAGGCACCCGCAACCCGTATGGGACCGGTAAGACCGCGTCTGGCCGGAACGGGAGCTCCTAGAGTCGCCTGCAGCCGAGGTCGGCGCTACGCCTTAACTGCCGGCACTTCGGCGGCTGTCTCGTCCGGCTCCTGCTCGATATCGTCGGCGGAGAGAAGGCGCTCGATAGTCGCCACTTTGTCGCCATCCCCAAGGTTGATTAGTTTGACGCCCTGCGTGCTTCGTCCGGTGGCGCGGATCGTTCCGATATCCATCCGTATCGTGACGCCGGACTCGGTCAGCACCATCAGCTTGTCCTCGGGCTCGACGACGGCGGCGTCGATGATCGGACCGGTCTTAGTGGTCACGTCCATGGTCTTGAGGCCCCGGCCGCCCCTCCCTTGAGCACGATATTTGGACAGGTCGGTCCTCTTCCCGTACCCGTTCACGCTGCACACCAGAAGCTGGCTGGTCGGGCTGACCACGTCCACGGCCACCACGCCGTCCGCCAGAACCTTTGTCTTCGGATCGCGCATCTCGATGCCTCGCACGCCGCCGGCCGTTCGCCCGCGCGACGGCACGTCCGTCTCCGAACAGCGCACCGACATTCCCCTGCGGGTGACCAGGATGATCTCCTGGTTGCCGTCGGTGTGCTTGACCCATTTGAGATTGTCGCCCTCTTCGATATCGAAACAGGCGAGTCCGTTCGCGCGAAGGTTGGCAAACTCAGAGAGAGCCGTGCGCTTCACCTCGCCATTTTCGGTCGCAAGCAGCAGATAGCCTTCCGCTCGCATATCCTTGATGGGCAGGATCGCCGTCACCTGATCGCCCGGTATCAGTTGAACGAAGTTGTTGATGTGCTGTCCGCGAGCCTGGCGCGTCGTCTGCGGCACCTCGTACGCCTTCAGTCGGTAGACTCGGCCCCGATCCGTGAAGAACAGGATGTAGTGGGTCGTGGTCGCGACGAACAGGTGCGCCAGCGAGTCCTCTTCCTTCAGGTTGGCCGCCTGCACGCCGCGTCCGCCACGGCGCTGAGTTCGGTAGGTGTCGACCGGCACCCGCTTGATGTAGCCGTCACGCGAGATGGTGACCAGCGTCTTCTCTTCAGGAACCAGGTCGTCTTCCGTAATGTCGTCCGCCTCGGTCGGCAGAATTCGTGTCTTGCGGTCGTCGCCGTACTTGTCGCGGAGGCCGCGCATCTCCTCCTTGATCATTCGGATGACTCGCGCCGGCGTCGCGAGAATGTCCTCCAGGCGACCGATCTCGCGCAGAATGCCTCTATAGTCATCCTCGATTCGCCGACTTTCAAGCTGCGCGATCTGGCGCAACTGCATATTCAGGATCGCCTGGGCCTGCAGTTGACTCAGGCCAAACCTTTCAACCATCTGCGCGCTTGCCACGGTGCCATTCGGCGCCGCACGGATCAGCGCGATGATCTCGTCGAGGAAGTTGAGCGCGATCTGCAATCCCTCGAGGATGTGAGCGCGCGACTTTGCTTGAAACAGTTCGAAGCGGGTCCGGCGGACGATCACCTCGCGCCGGTGAGTCAGGTGGAGGTGAATCACCTGCGCCAGGTTGAGCAGTCTGGGCTGCCCGTTGACAAGCGCAAGCATGATGATCCCAAACGTCTGACGGAGCGCGGTATGCTTTAGTAGAAAGTTGACGATCCGCTTTGGAAGCACGTCGCGGCGCAGCTCGACGACGATTCGCATGCCGTGCTTGTCCGAGAAGTCGTTCAGATCGACGATGCCCTCGACGCGCTTGAGACGGACTAGCTCGGCGATATGCTCGATCAGCTTCCGCTTGTTGACCTGATACGGCAACTCGGTGACGACGATGGCATTCTTTCCGTTGTCCATCGGTTCGATCTGGAACTGCGCTTGCATTATCACCCGGCCGCGCCCAGTCCGATAGGCCTCGCGCGCACCCTTGGTTCCGAGGATGAGACCGGCCGTAGGGAAGTCCGGCCCGGGAATGAACTTTGCGAGGTCGTCCGGAGTGGCGTCCGGATGGTCGAGAGCATAGAGGCTCGCCTCAACGACTTCACGCAGATTGTGCGGAGCCATGCTCGTACTCATGCCGACCGCTATGCCCTCGCCGCCATTGCACAGAAAGTTCGGAAACTTACCGGGCATCACGACCGGCTCACGATCCTGCTGATCGTAGTTGGGCCGGAAATCTACGGTGTCCTTCTCGATATCCTCCATCATCTCCATGGCGATCGGAGTCATGCGGCACTCCGTATATCGCTGCGCCGCGGGAGGATCGCCGTCGACGCTGCCGAAGTTGCCCTGCGGATCGATCAGAGGATATCGAAGGCTAAAGTCCTGGGCCATGCGCACGAGCGTGGCATATATCGACAGGTCGCCGTGTGGGTGAAACTTTCCCATGACCTCGCCGACGACTCGGGCGGACTTGACGCGCGACGAGTTCGGTCCCACGTTCAGCCCTCGCATACCGAAGAGTATGCGTCGCTGCACGGGCTTAAATCCATCGCGGACGTCCGGTAAGGCGCGCGATACCAGCGTTGAAACCGCGTATCCAAGGTACGAACGGCGCATCTCCTGCTCTATGTCGATCAGGAAGAGGCTTCCTTCTCCGTTTGGGCTCGCTTCGCCCGGCACGATGCCGGTTTCGTCCTCATTGGAAGGAGTTTCGTCTGACAAATCAATCTCCTATTCGTGTTCCGCGGCGCCGATATCGGCCTTGCCAGCGATGTTTTTGCTGCTGTTTCTCGCTATAATTATACCTGACAGGTGTAATGTTGTCAACTAATGATGGCTGTGAGTAAGTATTGCACGAGACCGTGGATGGCAGGCGATAGGTGGCACAAAGCCGTCATCGGAAAACGGTTTTACTCGTTCTCTCATGGCTTAATTGGCTCTGCTCCTGGTCTGATTTGGCGCTCCGCCGGACAATCAGGCAGGAATTATCGTTACACTGCGGAACTTCAATTCCTGAGATTTAGTCGCGAGGCTGCGGAAGGAGATGTGGATCATGAAGCGACGTGGCGTGATCGGCGTGGCGGCTGTTGGTAGCGTCCTATTATGCGGCGCTCTCATCTGCATCTATCTCCAGCGGTCC
The DNA here is from genome assembly GCA_038211235.1 of Chthonomonadales bacterium. GTDB lineage: Bacteria > Armatimonadota > Chthonomonadetes > Chthonomonadales > Chthonomonadaceae > DATGJU01. Next base: position 3,114 of record JBBQVV010000228.1, read on the forward strand.
GCAAACGCCGACTACGACTATGCGTATTGGTCTCCCTCTCCCGCGGCGATCCGTAGTCGGATCGGCAGCGCGTCGGCTCCCGCTCCCGGTCTCAAGGACGCCGAGCGCAGACGCTTGTTTGCCCTCATGTTTAAGGACCGGTACCGCCGGCACGATCCAGGTGTTGCGATCGGCCTCAGGTTTATGAGCCCCACTCGCCTCAAACTGATGTGCCCGGCCCGCCTGGAGCCCTTCCTGGTCGATCAGATCGCGCTCGCGGCCTGGCGCGAGGCGCGCGATGACTTCGGCATTCCCGTGGATATCGATATATACGATACCTTTATCGGTACCGCGCAGATCAAGATCGGACAGTTGCGGTCCGTCACGATATCACACCCGGAGGTTGCCCACATCTCATACGATTATAGGTCGTTGCTTCTGATCACGGGACCGAGGCCCCAAGTACCCGTTCAGGCGGCGCCTGTGATGCCGATCCGTCGCCTGCGGCCTCGAACATACCACCTGCGGTCCAACACGCAGTCCGCGCTATGACTATGGCCGCGTCTGGTGGTTCTATCGGAGAGGTCGTCGTCTCCGACGCCGGACGGTTTACGGCCCAGTGGCCGCTTTGAGTGTGGCATACTCCGTTGATACTCTATTAGTCATGCTTAACCTCCAAACAGGCTCAAGTGCTCATTATGACTAGGGCATTGCTGAAGCGGCAAAACTTCAATGTGACGCCGGAGGAAGAAGTCGACCTCCAGAGACTGCGTGAGGCTCTGGCCGCGCCCAGTATAAAAGATGCGCTGTAGCGGGCTGTTCGTGTGTTATTGACGCTCACATAGGAGATAGAGGAAGGCAAGCGCCTATTCAGTGCGGATAGCACCGGTAAACAAACTCGTCTTCTTCTCCCCGACATCGAGGCGGCGCGAGTTGTCGGCTGGAAGTACCTGATTCCACGTCCCCATTCTTGGAAGCGGCAGCTCTTTGTGAAGGGCCGGCGGCTTACGGCTGCTAACAGTTTGGTACGATATGCTTGCCAACCAATCGTCGGTGGACGAGGCTGCTGACAACTGGGAGTTCCCCAGCGACGCCATCAGTGAGATCGCTCGCTACTGTGAGGCAAACCAGACTCTGATTGAGATGGAAGCGGACGAGGAGAGTCTCAATATTGAGAGCGGTCTCCAACATCGAGTCGAGCGGTTGGGAGCTACGAGGTCAATTGGTCGGTCTCAATGTGTGGATATTTGAAGCTGCTAACTTTAGGCAGGCTTCGGATTGACGCCCATCTTCGTCGTTAGAAACCGTGCCGAGCGCTGCAGCTCTTCAATTCCATTGACGCCGTCCTCGATGGAAACCCATCCATTGAAGCCCTCCGCGCGAAGAATGCCGAAGATCGTGTCGTAGTCGATGACGCCTGTTCCCACCTCGCCGTGAATCAGCTGCGTGTAGTCCGTGATTCCCTCCGGACCGATTTCGACGCCCGGTCGCGGCCTGCGATCACTCGCATGCATCGTGACGACTCGAGGCGCTACCCGGCGAAGTAATTCGATAGGGTCCTCATTGGCGAGCAGCGTGTTCGATGGGTCAAAATTCACCCCGAACCACGGGCTACCGATCCTGCCAACGATCTCGCAGAAGATCTCCATCCGCTGGGCGAACTCCGGATAGCTCCAGTAGTTGTCCTTGAAGTGGTTCTCGATGATGAGCACGACACCGTGCGACTCGGCAAACGGCAGCAGCGCATCGATGCACTCCACGACCCACGCCACACCCTGTTCGCGAGTGACTTCCGGTCGCCGCTGCCCGCTTAAGACTCGACAGTAGGTCCCGCCGAGTGCGGCCGTAGCCTCGATCATGCGCTTTTCGGTCTCCATCTGAGCCGCGCGATAGGACGCGTCCGGAGACGTGAAATCGGGTGAGGCGCAGAACATCGGCGCGGTCAGCCCTACAGCCTCGTGGGCCGCCCGTACGCGGGCGAGGTACGGCGGGTCGTGGCTCTCCAGCGTTCCATGGTAGGTTTCCAGACCGGTAACTCCCACGGGGCGAAGCTCCCTGCCGGCCAGCTCGATCCAGTCGAAGATCGTCATCGTATGGTGAACGCAGATATCGTCCATGTAGCATTTTGGAAAGGCGGCAAGTTTCAATCGAAGGCTCCTGATGGATAGTCGTCTATGCGTTAGGCGCCGTGCTGATGATCGATACCAGGCTGGCCGCGAATCGCACCGACGGCTCGTCCTAACGCAGGAAATCTATTTGTCGTGGATCGCGGGAATTCTGACGGTAAACGTTGCGCCTTCGCCTGGTGTGCTCTCGGCTGTCAGCGTGCCCCGATGAGACTCGACGACCCACCGGGCGATATTGAGGCCGAGGCCGCTGCCTCCCTGGTCCCGGCTCCGGCCCGAATCGACGCGATAGAATCGATCGAAGATATACGGCAGGTGCTCCGGAGGGATCCCGGGCCCTGTGTCCCATACCTTCAGGACGGCCAATTCCGCGTCACGGACGAGTGAGAGCGTCACCTCACCGCCCTCCGGGGTGTAGTTGATCGCATTGTGGATCAGGTTCGTGATAAGTTGGTGCAGCCACAGTCCATCCCCGGAGACAGTGATCTCCTCCATCGCGGCGATGTCGAGGGTAATTGTTTTGCGGTGCGCCAGCCGCTCCATAGGCTCGAATGCCTGCATGGCGATTTGATCCAGCGCAACGGGCTCGTGCTTCAGCCGGATCTGATCGGCGTCTGCTCGGGAGAGGAGGAGGAGGTTATTGACGATCTCGGACAGCCGCTCTGTCTCCTCCACAATACTGTGAAGTGTCGCACGGACCTTTTCCGGCGCCAGGTCGCCCATCAATGCGACTTCTGCCTCACCGCGAATCGTCGTGAGCGGTGTCTTCAGCTCGTGGGATGCGTCGGCAGTGAATCTCTCGGTCTGCCGAAAGCTTCGGTCCAGGCGTGCGATCATCTCATTCAGAGCGGAGGCCAGCCTGCCGATCTCATCGTCGGTTCGCGGTGGTACTAGACGGACATCAAGGCGGCGGCTCTCTATCGAAAGCGCTGCTCGAGTCATTTCGTCAACCGGCTTGAGGGAGCGGCCGACCAGGATCCATCCTCCAGCTAGCGCGATGACGAATATAGAGGGAGTGAGTACGAGCAGGAGGGTCTGAACACGGGCAATCGCCTCTTCGACACCCTCCACGGGCGCGCCTACACGCACGAGAAAGGGGATCCGGGCGCCAAGTTCGACCGGAACGGTTACCACGCGCATGGGATATGGAACGGAATCCTTTCCGGTCAGCGTCTCAAACGTGACGCGCTCCTGATGGGAGAGGATGCGATTGCGAAGTTCGGGCTGATCGCGGAAATGATCCGTCTTGAGCGTGTCAGAGAGAGCCACCGGAAATCCCAGGGGGTCGTCGACTTGAACGAACCGGCCCCACGAGGTGGCGGTCTTCCAATAGTCCGTCACGACGCCTTTGTCGACGATGTTGCGCTCCTTCGGAGATTGTTTCCGTTGCGGGGCGAGCGTCTCGGCCTGGTAAATCGCGGCGGCGATATTGCGCGCAGTTGTGTCGGCGTAGTCCTGAAGAGCCGCATCGGCAAGCGAGCTTAAGACCTGACGGAGTGCGATATAGATCAGGCTCGCCAGAAGAATCAACATCACCGCGAGCAGGCCGCCGTGCCAGAGAGCGAGCTGCGCCCGAAGGCTGCGGATCACCCCCCGGCCTCCTCGCGCATCACGTAACCGACGCCACGGACGGTGTGCAGCAGCTTCCGCGAGCCTGCGACGTCGATCTTCTTGCGAAGAAAGTTCATGTAGACTTCCAGAACGTTACTGCCTGCATCGAAGTCGTATCCCCAGACGCTCTCAAGAATGGCGGTCCGCGTATAGACGTGTCCCGGGTGCCGCAGCAGCAGCTCCAAAAGGGCGTACTCCTTATTCGTGAGCTCGATGGCGCGGCCGTCCCGCGCAACAGCGCGCGTTACGGGATCGAGCACGACGCCGGCATACTCCATGCGCGGAGTCCGACCGCCGCCCGACTGCCGCCGCATCAGTGCCCGCAGGCGTGCGAGAAGCTCGTCGAACGCGAACGGCTTGGGCAGGTAGTCGTCGCAGCCGCTGTCCAGTCCTTGAATGCGATCTTCGAGCGCCCCCCGCGCCGTCAACGCCAGCACGGGAACGGCGTTTCCGAGCGAGCGCAGCTCGCGTACGACGGAGAGGCCATCCCGGCCGGAAAGCATCACGTCCAGGATGACTGCGTCGTACTCATTGACGGCGAGCAGATCCAGAGCCTCTTCGCCGCTGGGCGCGACGTCCACCGTGTATGCCGACTGCTCGAGCCCCTTTCGTACGAAGCTCGCGACCTTGTCCTCATCTTCCACAACCAGTACTCGCATTTTGCAACCTCATCGCAGCTAACTCTCGTCCGCTCGGTCCTTGTTTTCGACCTTCCGCGCCTGGATTCGTATGGGTGTTCCTTCCAGTGGGTACGTTAGCCGAAGCTGATTCTCAAGGTAACGCTTATACGAAAAGTGAAGCATCTGGTCATCGTTACAAAACAGTACAATGGTTGGCGGCTGGACGCGCGGCATCGTGGCATAGTAGATCCTGAACTGTCGTCCGTGAACAGTAAGGGGCCGCCGCTCCACGGCGTCTCGAATGAGCCTGTTCAGCTCGCCGGTCGGAATGCGATGGGCATGGTTCTGCGCCGCGGTCATAGCGGTTTCAATGGCGTGACGTATGCCGAATCGCTCGCGGGCCGAAATGAACACGAGCGGCGCATACTCCAGGAACGGACAGTCCTTTCGAAATATCGCCGTAAACTTCTCAATCTTGTCCTTGTCCGGCCGACGCTGTCTACCCTTTTCATAGATGACACCAGGATCGATAAGATCCCATTTGTTAACCACGATGATGCAGGCGCGACCTGCCTCCTGGGCCATGCCTGCAACGCGCTTATCGCCGTCCTTGATTCCGTCGCCGGCATCGATCACCACCATGCCGACGTTACTTCGTTCGAGTGCGGCCTGAGCGCGCATCACCATGTAATACTCGACGGTCCCCTGGATCTTGCCACTGCGCCGGATTCCCGCGGTATCCAGCAGCACCAGTTTCTGGCCGTCCCATTCAAATTTGGTATCGATTGTATCGCGGGTCGTGCCCGGGAGCGGGCTCACGATAACTCGCTCTTCGCCAAGGATCGAATTCATCAGGGAGGACTTGCCGACGTTTGGTCGCCCGATGATGGCGAGGCGGATGGCATCGTCGTCTTCGTCAACGGACTCGAAATCGGACGGAAAGAGCTTGACGACCTCGTCGAGGAGATCCGCCACACCGTGCCCGTGCGCCGCGGAGACGGAGTAGACCTCGCCAAGCCCCAGTCCGTAGAACTCGGCGGCGTCCTGCATCAGCCGCGGATTGTCGGCTTTGTTCACGACCAGCAGCACCGGGTGTTTCGACATTCGCAGGACGTCGGCGATATCCTGGTCGGTCGCCGTCATGCCGTCCGCGGCGTCCACCACGAATAGAATGACTTCCGCCTCATCCATCGCGATCTCGGCTTGCGTCCTCACCTGCACCGCAAGCGGATCGGTCTCGTTGAGGATAATTCCTCCGGTATCGATGACTGTGAACTCGATGCCGCGCCAGTCGACGCTGTGGTAAAGCCTGTCACGCGTAATGCCTGGCGTGTCTTCCACGATGGCGACGCGATGGCCGATCAGCCGGTTGAACAGGGTAGATTTGCCGACGTTGGGTCTCCCAACGACTGCGACAAGGGGACGGGACATAGCCAGGCTCCATTTCTGCCGCCCCGTCCCGAGGGCGCATCAGGCAGAACGGAGCGGGGTCAAACCAACAGGCGCAACACGCGCGTGACTAATTGAACTGGTTGTTTCTTCACGTTTGGTCGTTCGGGTGGCTCATTCGCGTTGATTAAGATGAACCATGTTGAATATGCATAATCTCATATTACTCGAAATCCAGGGGAATTGTTTCGCTGCTGTCTGCTCGCTCCGCGTGACATGCCCCACGGCAAGTTGGGAATATTTCGGCACTCGACGGGGTGGCCGGCATGTGCTTGCGCCGGTAAACTGGCGTGGAACCTGCACGGCAACGCAAGGCGGAAGCGGAAAAGCAGCGAAAATGCGTGGACCAACGGCCAAAACTTCCGTTGACACCGCTTACACGACCAAGGTATACTATTTGCGAAACAATTCACAATGTCTGAGGCGACGCTTGCGGGGCCAGAAACTGGCGAGCAACCATGGAAGTTCCAGCCGGGAAAAACACGAGTGCTAATGTCTCGTTTGAGCGCGAGCGCGGAGTATCCGGCCTTACCGTTATTCGTGACGTAGCGCACCTAGTGATCCACACCGGAGACGATACGGGCCGGACCGACCGCATTCTTCAGGTGTTCCGCTTCCTCGCAGGAATTAACGTACCTGTTTTCTTGATAAAGATGCATCGAACCCGTCTCGCCATGGCAATGGCGGGGAGGGACCTTTCACGTGCGCAGCAGGTGCTCGAGTCGACTGGAATGCAGGTGGAGGCACGCCGCGATCTGGCCCTTATTGCGATACGTGCCGCCTCCATGCGAGACCTTCACGGCGTAATCATGATGATCGCCGATGCCCTCTTTGAAGCGGGGGCGCAGATCTACGAAATCGGTGACTCCCACGATTCGGTCCAGTGTCTGTTAGAGCTCAGCAAAATCCCGGAAGCTGTGGCGTGTCTCCGTCGCATGTTCGGTCTGGAAGCCTCGGCGGTGCATGAGAGCAGTATCGAAGCCGAGGACGGGCCATGAAGATACTGGTCCAAAAGTTTGGCGGAACATCGGTCGATCGCCACGAACATCGCGTCTTGGCTGCGCGAAAGGTCATCCAGGCTCAGGAAGCCGGATACATGCCGGTCGTCGTCGTCTCGGCGATAGGGCGCGCCGGTGCGCCCTATGCAACAGACACACTCGTCAAAGTGCTCAGGGACATCGACCCGCAGGTGCCACCGGAGCCACGCGAGATGGACATGATGATGGCGTGCGGCGAGATCATCTCGACGGTCGTGTTTGCGCATACGCTGCAGACCTTCGGATACAACGCAATCGCGCTCTCGGGTGGACAGGCCGGGATCATAACCGATCCGGAATTCGGAAACGCGCGCATCCAGGAGATCCGGCCGCACTATATTCACCGGCTGCTGGAGCAGGGGTACATTCCCGTCGTGTGTGGGTTTCAAGGCATTACAGAGCCCAGCGACGAATACGAGCATGGCGCGATTACGACACTCGGTCGGGGAGGCAGCGATACGACGGCCTCCGCCTTGGGCGTCGCTTTACATGCGGTCGGTGTCGAGATTTTTACAGATGTCGACGGGGTGAAAACGGCGGATCCAGACCTCGTTCCTGCAGCGCGTACACTCGATATCTGCACCTATCAGGAGGTGGCCGAGATCGCGCACCAGGGCGCCAGAGTCGTGCATCCGCGCGCAGCCGAGATCGCTATGGATCACAATATTCCGCTCTGGGTAAAGTCGACGTTCTCCGATGCGCCTGGTACGAGAATCACCGGATACGATGCGCCGGAGGCTTCGGCACGACGCGTTACCGGCATCACCCATACCGGGAAGCTGGTCTATATTCGCCTCGAGATCGACAACGCGGCTCATAAGCCGATCGTAGAGCGCGAAGTGTACCGAATGATGGCGAGAGCCGGGGTAAGCATCCTCCTGCTGACTTTTAGCCAGACGGCGCTGTCGTTCTGTGTGCCCAGGACGCAGTATCCCGTGGCGCGCGACCTGCTTGATGGAATGGTGGTGCCCGTCGAGTTGGACGAGCAGGATGCCGACGGGAA
>JBBQVV010000229.1:0-10909 GCA_038211235.1 Chthonomonadales bacterium
GGCTCGCATTCCAAGCCGTTGCGGCACGACTACCTCCCACTCCAGGTTGTCTCCCACCATCCATTCTTCGGATGGCTGACATCCAAGAAGCGAAACAGCGTGGAGATAGATACGTTCCTCCGGCTTACCGAATCCAAGCTCGCCTTCAATCAATACGTGATCAAAGTGTGTCGCCAATCCGAACCGATCCACACTGCCGCGCTGGTGTTTCGCTTCGCCGTTTGTCACGAGGACCAGCCTTATTTCCAGCGCGCGAAGTCGCTCCAGGACCTCGATCGTCTCGGGAAATAGGCTCAGAGCCTCGGCGCGCGAAGCGATGTAGCCCTGCGCGACCTGCTCGGCCAGTTCCGGATTCCGAAGACCGAGTTGGTGAAGAGCGCCGGTCACAATTTCGATGCGCGCCTCCTTGAGGCCCAACCGGCCTCGGCGGTGACGGTCCGGATCACCCCAATACCAGTTGCGATAGCCGTTGATCGCATCCAGAAGCTGCTGTGACGAGACGCCATCGCACTCCGGCGCGAATCGATCGCACACCGTGACCCAACAGCGCTCCGTACTCGCAGAGAACTCGAGAAGCGTGTCGTCCATGTCGAACAGAATCGCCTTCGGCTTTGGAATCATGGCTTGCTGCTTCGACCGCCTGACTTATCTGCGTGAACCTGCAAAATCTGTCGACGGACCCGTATGGGCGGATAGAGTGCTCCCGAACTCCGCCATCGCGGTGAGCGCGCGTTCGCCCTTCAGCCTGCCCTTTTCGCGCTTATCTCGGACCGGCGGACCGTCTAGCTCCGGCACGATCCCCCAGTTCGAGTTCATGGGCGCGAAGTGTTTCGCGTCGCTCTCCACGAGATAGTGGCACAGCGAGCCCAGCACCGTCTCCTTTGGCGGCGTCGCCGGGCCAAGTCCACGAATCTGGTGATGCGCATTGAGACCGGTCAAGATTCCGATCGCAGCCGATTCGAGGTAGCCTTCGACGCCGGTCATCTGGCCCGCCAGGAAGACCCCCCGGTGCTCGCGCAGTTGGCAGATCAGGTCCAGCAGGCGCGGCGCATTCACGTAAGTGTTGCGGTGCATGACGCCGTACCGCACGAACTCGGCGCTCTCCAGGCCGGGAATCATCTTGAGGATACGCTTCTGCTCGCCCCACTTTAGCCTCGTCTGGAAGCCGACCAGTCCCCACAAGGTGCCTTCTTTGTTCTCCTGGCGGAGCTGGACACAGGCCCATGGCCGGCGTCCGGTGCGCGGATCGATCAGCCCGATCGGCTTCATTGCACCGAATGATAGCGTTCGCGGTCCACGACGCGCGAGCTCTTCGATAGGCACGCACATCTCGAAGAAAACCATCTTCTCCGGCGTATCCCCCTGTTCGAAGTCGTGTAACGGCGTAAGTTCGGCCTCCGTGAGCGCCTTCCAGAACTCGAGGTACTCCTCCTTTGTGAACGGACAGTTCAGATAGTCCGCGCTCTCCGATGGCGGGGCGGCACAACCCACAAACTCGTCCTCGGTGGCGCCTCCATCCGCTATAACCTGTCCCCGAGCCACACGGCCCGTAGACGAACCTAGAACCTGTGCCACATCCCCTTTACCCCGCCGCGAGGCCCGGAAGATCTTCGTCAGGTCCAGGCTGTCGTAGGTAACCGTAGGCGCAACCGCGTCGTAGAACGAGAGGGCGTCACGTCCGGTCAGCCTGGCGATCTCAGCGGCCAGCGCATCCGAGGTGAGCGGTCCGGTCGCGATGATGAGCGGTCGGGACTCCGGGAGCGCTGTCACCTCCTCGCGGACGATGGTGATATTGGGATGGGAGGTGAGCGTCTCGGTGATCTCGCGCGCAAACGGCACGCGATCGACTGCCAGCGCCTCTCCCGCCGGCACGCGATGCCGCTCAGCGATGGGCAATACGAGCGATCCCAACCGGCGCATCTCCTCTTTGAGCACGCCGCTCGCATTCGTCAGCAGATTGGACTTGAACGAGTTCGAGCAGACAAGTTCGGCCAGGTCTCCGGTCTGGTGTACCGGTGTACCTCTTACCGGCCGCATCTCGTAAAGCCTTACTCGGCTCCCGCGCTGCGCAGCGGCCCACGCCGCCTCTACGCCCGCAAAGCCCCCGCCGATCACCACGATCTCATCCGCCATCCTTGCCCCTTCCCACATGCTCTCGTGCTCGGGCTACAATACCGTGTTGGAGCGGTTACGAAGAGCGACTGACTATCGACGCCACTGTGACTTCGCTAAACCCTGGTAAGCGAGAGTCTGACAGATTGCGACAGTTATCCCTCCGCGAAAGGAATCGGCGACAGCGGGATTTTAACCCGCACCTCCCCGTTGGTTGAGGAGTTCTCTCCTTTAAACTATGCCGCCGGGCCGGTACCGATTTGAACGGTCTCTCTCGCGTTTCCAGCGCGAGCGCTCAACCATAGAGCCTGCGGCCACGAATGAATCTGCTCAGACTATCTCCGACCAGTTAGGTCTACGGGAAGCAATCCGGCTCGTTTTCGTTTGTCCGCATCATAAAGACGCCCACCCAGACATTCAACCAACGTGAGGAATGCTTCCGCCTTCTCATGTATGGAGGGTGGTGAAATACCTACTTCGATGCGATGGACCGTCTTCTCATAACGAAGAGTCCGAGTAAGGCTATCCCCTCTTAACTCCCAATGCACCCCAGTGAAGCGGTTTAGTCTGAAAGCCAGATCACAAAGTGATGTGAGCCGAGCCGTCGTGAGGTTTGTGGCCTCACCCTTGCATGTAACTCGCACCAGTCCACCATGCTTAGCAGGAGTGTCGGCACGAAAGGTAACTTGGATCATTCTATTAGCTGCGAAAAGACTAGGCTCAGTACAGCAGATGGCATGCGTAATCTCACGGAGCTTTGATTCTGATCCCGTGATCCATCTGACGGGCACGCGTTCGTAGTCAGCCGGGTCCGGATAAGGAGTTCGCAGACGCGGATTTACCTTTTCGCGAAATACTCTTTCAGCCAGCCTGCGGATGACTTCACGCGCCGCAAGCAGGATGTCTTCATTGTCAACATTGTCGACGTAACCGTCCCACCAAAATCTATCCGTTCAAAACGGGCATCTCGATCCATCACATGAAAGCGTTGAGCATAGGCCGACAACGCGCGGTCAACTTGCAAACTAAATCCGGACCCGTCAGCGCGAAAAAAGACATACGTGGCATCGCCTGGGGGCATCCAAGGTGAGATGAGCATCGTGCATCTGCCGGGAGTGTTCCAGAGCCATCGCGGGATAAACACCGGAAGCCTGCCTTCAAGGAACATCGCGCTCTCAATGTCGGGCGCGTCCACTCGGCGAAATAGGCTGTACTCTGACAATCGGCGGACCATGTGGGGTTGTCCGCCAATCCTTCCTATGTAGCAGTCATAGTTCTCGCTTGACAGCAGGTACCGATAGTGATCTAGTTTCCGCTCATCGACGCAGTTCGCAACGAAATACAGCTCCTGTGTCCGTCGTTGAATGTCGCCTGAATTTCCCTGTCCGCGTCGTGATGCGCCTCGCGCACCCGGCGTTGGCAATGGTGCAGAGCCATCAAGCTGATCGGTCCGCTCATGGCGAAATGCGGTGTTCCACACGGTCTTGAGTCTGCGCCACAAGTTTCCCATCGAATTACAATCACGTGCATCGGCGAACACGGCACCTAACACAATCGAATCGTTGTGCCGAACGGTGCAACCTCATCTTCTGTGGATGCCCAAAGCAACCTAAACGGGTACTGCGTCTCCTCCCCAAAATCGCCATCTAGGTCGGTTAGGTAAACCACTGCCGAAACACGCTTTTCCTTCATGCGCTGGAGTGCTGGATAGAAGTAGGTTCCCCCGCCACCTACAAACTTGATTGAACCTGTAGCAACCTTGCGCTCAAATGAGATCCCATCGTTCTTAATCAGATCCTCAGCCTGAACTGCTGCGTCGGCGCTAATCAAGTACACGTTACATCCAGTTCGGTTCTGGATTCCCTGAATTTCGCTGGCAAACCGCATTAGGAGCCTTTGATCGATGCTTGCAGAAGTATCGACTACGACGCCCGCGAGTAATATACCCTCACGAGGACGAACGCTTGGTTCGTAAATCTCGGAATTAAGCGAGAGAGTCCTTCGGTTAGGCCGATTCCAGTTCACCTGCGTTCCTCGAAGAAGCGGTTGCGTCATGTGCCTGCGCAGCAGTCGCTCCCACGGAACGTTTTGTACCGGAAAGTCGACGCGAATGGTACGCATCAGACCGCCTGGGCGATCGCCGGCCGACGCGCGGTGAAGGCGCTCCTTCCAGATCTGATCGTCTAGTGGCTCGCTTGGAGGCAGACGATCCGAAAAGTCTAGGTCAGGAGCGGACAGGAAAAGATTGACACCTTCCGTCGACGGCGAGCTCGCAAGATGGTGATAGAGCCTCTCAGCCGTCCACGCTTGCGATGGCGTCAGCGCTAACTCGGTGGAACTTAAGAGATCAACCATTTTGACGTCCCTGGCCTCACGCACGATCACCCCGCCACATCGCCACCTCGAGCAGTTCGATCAACTGCGGCTCCTTCTTACGTTGGCGTGGCGGCATCGCGGCGCAAACATCTCTCGGCGTAGTTGCAACCCAAATGGCTGACAGGCCGAATGAACCTTCATAGGCGGGCAAAATCGATCTGAAGTATATTGCGCCTCACGAGTCACGATGCTGTGCCGGCGCGGTTCGGCCCCATCGCGTGCTGCGCCACCATGTCGAGTAAGGCGTTGCCTTCATACGCCAACGGCATCTGAACGCGCCCCCGATGCAGGGAGCTGTAGTAGGCGGCGAAAATCAGCTCCGTGTGTCTGATCGCGTTGTCTACCCTCAGCATAGGTCGGTAGCCGGGCTCCTCCAGCGCGCGGACGAGGTCGGCGCAGGCGCGATCTATCGACACGTTGTCATGCAGCCCCTCTTTGGTCTCAATTGCTCGCCAATCCGCGTCGCCCTGAAGGCGTACACGCAGAAAGGGCCGCGTATAGAGTATTTCCAGCATCCCCGACGTGCCCGTCACGCGAAATGCGCAGTCCCACTTGGCCTCATAGCCCGTGACTATCAGGCCATACACCCCGTTCGTCCATTTGTAATAGCAGACTGCCTGATCCTCGGCCAATGCGCCGAAGATGCGCCTCTCCTCCCTGTTGTCAATCTGCCCGAGAACCCATTCCACGTCAGTGTCCTGGTTGAAAAACTGCATCATGTCCAGCCAGTGCGTTCCCGTATCGAAAAGGTCGTTGCATTGAGACTCGATCCGCTGTAGGTCGCCCAGTTCGCCGTCGCGAATCATCTGCGCGGCCCTGTGAATCGGCTCGAGGAAGCGGCGCTGATGATTGAAGGTAAGAATCGTGCCGTTCGCGTCGGCAGCTGCCTTCATGCGCCGTGCCTCGTCCCACGTCATCGCCATTGGTTTCTCGCAATGGACGGCGCGCACGCCGGCTTCACACGCGGCGATCGTCATCTCGGCATGGAGGTGGGGCCACACGGTGATGCTCAAGATGTCAGGCTTTTCCGTTCGCAACAGGTCACGGTAGTCCTGGTAGATCGCAGCGGACTCGCCATAGTCGGCCAGAAATGCGCGGGCATGGCCTTCGTCGATGTCGGCAATGGCCGCCAGAGCGGTGCGCCCGGAGGCCTGAAACCCGTGATAGTGGCTATGCGCCATGCCGAAGCCGGTCGCGCCTTCGGCGCCGCGCGGACGCCCCGTCCCGATGATCGCGTGGCGATAGGAGGCAGTGTTCATGGTTTCCTCTTCTCCGTTTCCTGAGTGTCTCTATTCCGAGTCATTTCGCTGCCGCGTGGCTTCTCTCTGGATCGTCGTACCTGGCCGGTCGAGAGCCAATTTTGAAGGATGGCGATGAGCGCAGTAACCTACTCAACTGCGCGTGCGCTTCTGTATTCGGCGAAGACAGATGAGAATCCCTCAACACAATGAAAGGCCGCATGCCGACGAAATAGTTTTCCTCGACAACGGAAACCGGGATGTCCGCTTCCCCTTAATACGATTAGTTAGCGCCCACTCCGAATCGGATTCCGTATCCGCGCTGACAGCGCCTGATCCACCGGCTCTCGTAACCTCGCTTCTCCCCTGACGGAATCCGGCAACCGGCGCTCTGCGGGCCGCGTTCATAGCGGATTCGTCGTCGCCGTCTCGCCTCCCGGCAGGTCAGGTCAATAGTGTCTTGCAGTCCCAGTCCAAGTACGCGCCGGTCAAGCACTGCATCTTGGCCCACCAGTAGCTGTTGTTCGACCCCAGATAGGTCTGATCCCAGACCGGATGGAAGATCATCAGGGTCAGCATGAAGCGGTAATCTCGAAGGAGGTCGTCCCACCGATAGTCCTGGACACCGTGATCAAGCAGCGTCTCATAGTACTGTCGCAGCGCCTTCTCCTCACGGCCGCCTTCAGCGCGCTGTTCCGGCGTCCAGAAGGTAGCGAACAGATACACGAGGTCCATCGCTTCGAAGTCCATGCACGCAGAATCCAGGTCCAGCATGATCGTCTCGTGCCGGCTCGGGTCCTTCGGGCACAGGAACTGTCCGAGATAACAGTCCCCGTAGGTCAAAGTCAGCTGCCGGCCCGTTGCGATGCGAGGTTCTAGAAACCGCTTCCATAGCGTCGGAAGGCTCCCGAGCGTCCGTTCATAGAGCCGTCGCAGATCATCGGGAAGCCGACCGCCTTCCATCTCGACAAAGTGCGCCCAGTGCTGGTGTCGCCTGGCGACAAAATGTTCGTAACCGGCTTTGGCGCCGTACCAATCGGTCACGGCGAAGAGCGCGCCCTCCTGATGAACCAGCGGGTACTGCCAGAATCGGGCATGGAAGCTGCCGATGGCGCCTACAATCCCGTCGAGGTGATCCTGTGTCGGCAAATAGTTCAGCTCGATGTGCTGTCCATGAGTTATGCGCGGCGTGTGTGTCTCCGAGACGTCTTCAAGCAGCAGGTAAGAGTTCCCGGTCTGCTCCGAATAATCGACTCCGTAACAGCGAACCAGCATGTGAAGCAGGGGCTCTGCGGCATGAGCCATCCGGTAGAACGCCGCCTCCTGCTTGCCATTATGGTCGTTCTTGAGCTTCAGCAGTAGTCGTGCCGGCGCCGTCTCCGGTGCATCTACCGAGTAGGATAACGCAAGGTGAGACACCTGGGAGTTGAAGGCGGCATTGTCGCGCTGAACGATGCCGGTGACTTCGCCGTTCGGCAGCGTGTTGCTCCGGCGCAGCGCTCCGGTCAGCCATTCACACGGCAGGTCTCTGGTTGTGACGGGAATCTCAGTCAAACGGCGGCTCCCTTTCCGCATATTGGCAGTACGATGTGATCAAGTGCTTTCAGCGGGGCCTGTCGCCTCCTCCAGCAGACTGATCATCTCGGAGCTCTTGTTGAGCTGCCGCGCCGTGTCGAGCGCGGTTGCGCCATGCAGGTCCTTCGCGAAGACATCAGCGCCTCGGTCGATCAGCAGCCGCGCTACATTCGTCCGGCTCATGAGGGCCGCCGTCATCAGTGGCGTTGCGTCGTTTAAGCTCCATCTCGCCTCGATGTCCGCTCCCGCGTCGATCAGGGCCGCCGCGATTTGGACGTTCTCGGACACGTGAAGGGGGGCAGAACCGCGTACCGAGACGCCATCGCGGCTGCGCCACTGCTTCATGATTCCGCCTACGTCGTTAGCTTTCATGCTGTCGATCTGACGGGCGCGCATCTTGCTCGTTTTCTCATCGACTCCCGTGACGTTCGGGTCCGATCCAGCTTCCAGCAAGACTCGCAGCGCTTCGATATGCCCACTCGAAGCTGCATACCTGAGCGCAGTTGCGCCGTTCCTATCGGTCTGATCCAGACTTGAGCCAATGTCGATAAGGTAACGAATACATTCGACGCTGCCCGAGTTCGCCGCAGCCATTAGAGGTGTAATTCCCCCATGCTCTGCGACATTGGGATGGGGCGCGTTGCCAAGGGCGATCTCTAGCATGATGATGTCGCCGAGAGCGGCCGCCTCCACTGCGCCGACCTCCGCGCCCGCGTCCTGCAGAAGCTCGACCATCTCACGATGCACTGCGAATGCCGCGTTCAAGACAGGCGTGCGATCCAGCTTGTTGGCGACGTCGACATGCGCGCCGGCACCAAGCAATACTCTGGCGGTCTCGACGCTCTTTCCCGAGACCGCATAGAGGAGCGGAGTCATCCCAATGTCGCTGACCGCATTAACGTCCCCACCCTGAGCGATAAGGTCACGCACAGTATCCAATTGTCCCGTCTTGGCGGCGACCATGAGCGGTGTCGTGCCATGATCGTCACGCGTATCGACCGCCTGGCCGCTTTGCACCCGTTCTCGTACTTTGTCGGTCTCCCCGGTCTCGGCCAGGTCCAGCAGGTCCGTGCCAAGGTGTTCCTTGAACACCGCCAGCACCTCCGGCTTGATTTTGGCGAGGCCCATCGCCATTCCGTTGCCGGCTTTCGGATCGGCGCCGCGCTCAAGCAGTAGTCGCACCATCGCTGAATCATCTCGAACTACGGCGCTCAGGAGCGGATTCATCTTCGCATCCGAACTCCCATTGATGTCTGCGCCTGTGTCGAGCAGCAGCTTCACCATGTCGATGTGGCCGCGCATTATCGCCGAGCAGAGCGGCGACATAGCGTCATCGTCATCGTTGATGCTGGCGCCACGAGAAATCAGCAGGCGTGCGAGATCGAGATTGTTGCTGTTGACAGCCAGGCCGAGTACGGACGGTCGCGACCTGCCCTTGCTATCGACGGGCTCGGCGAAGGGGTCGCCCTGCCTCGATGGCGGTATGTCGAGGGGGCCAATGACGCATCTGCGGGCAGCAGCATGCGTAGGCTTGTCTCGTCTCCCGCCATGATTGCGTTCCGAAGGATCCGATAACCGGTCGGATCTGTGGGTGACGCACGTACCCCGCGCTCGACAAGAAGCTCGACGGCCTCGCGGTTCGTCGTGTTGATAGCCCATCGGAGTACCGCGTAGCCCCACGTTGGCGATCGTATCGAAACCGGTGGCGAGGGTAGCGAACGGGCAGCGTCGAGGTCGCCCATCGCGAGCGCCTCCAGCAACCCAACCACGGCACGCCTATCGCGCAGGAACGCCGCCATCTTCTCCTGTGAATACATCGCCGCAACGCAGAGCGGCGTAGTACCCGCCTCCGTCGCCGCATTGACATCCATCCCAGCGGATAGCAGGGTCCGCGCGACCTCTATACTACGTCCACGCGCCGCAGCGTGAAGCGCCGTAGAGCCGGTTCTGCTAACGCTGCCCGCATCGGCGCCGCGTTCAAGCAGGAGGCGAACAACAGCTGCCTTCCTCGTCTGGCACGCGTGGAACAGTGCCGTCTCGCCGCTCGAATCGGGCGCATCGATGTCGGCGCCATGGTCAAGGAGCAACTCCACGGTATTTCGCCGACCGGCGCCCGCGGCCGCCGAAAGAGGCGTCCCGATCTCGGAATTGAGACCATCAGTCCGTCCTCCACGTTCTAGCAGCAGCCGCGCGATCGAGGTGTCATCGTCCTCCGGCGGCTCCTCGACCGGGTCCTGACGCCGATATTGAAGCCCCATCAATTTCATGGGCGCGAACTGGCTAAGCCGGTCCAGCGTCTTCTGGAGATCCGATGACTCGGAATTCTTAAAGCTCGCCGCGTGTATCCGCTCAGTTATGGCTTGCAGCGACTGTTTCACCTTGAGAAACGACTTGTCTCTTGAGCAGGCCACATAGAGCGGCGTCCGCTTGATCTCGTCGAGCGCATCCACGTCGGCGCCCTGGTCGAGCATATCGCGCACGGCATCCAGGTCGCCCTCGGCAACCGCATCGTGAAGGGGAGTCTTCGGGAAGAAGGATTCGAAGTCCATCTTGTTAGCCTCCGGCAACGGCAGCATATCAGGACAGAGCCTTACAATGGGACTACTCGCGGAAGCGGAGGTGCGTTTCGTGGTGGCGATCGTGCCGTATTGTTCTGGGGTCGGCGTAGGCGGAGTTGACGCTGTCTCACGCAGCGGATGGTTGCCGGTCGCCGCCGAGATTGTACAGCAGCTCCTCTAGCGCACTAAGGTCGCCCTGCGTGAGCGGCTCGTTGAACCGCAGTTTCAGGATCGACCGGTGCTCTCGCTATGTGCAGATACGGCAATTCTGCTTTCTGACACGCAAAGGTAGACATCGCTCACGATTCGTCCGGCTCTGTGAAAGTCTCCAGGTCCGCATCACAATCGCCTCGCCGATGATGCTCCGCCTGTTTCTCGATATACAGCGTCACGGGATCCAGATCCGCCGGCGAAACCGAAATCGCCCCGTAGCTTCCCTCCCACTTGAAGAACCGCTTCGGCAACTCCAGCCCCACCGCCCGCGACGACGTTCCCTTCAGCTCCTTCACCACATCGGACAGATACACGGTCGGCCGAAACGAGATCAGCAGATGCACATGATCCTCGACCCCTCCCACGGCAAGCGACGAACACCCCATCTCCCGAGCCTTCCGAAGCAGAACGGGATACAACAGCTCCCGAACCTCCAGCGTGGTCAACGGCAGATGGTCCCACGTCTTCCAAACCAGATGCACGTAAAGCCGCAGGTAGTTATCCGCTATTCTAAATCTCCTCGCACGGCAATCTTTCCCGTCGGACTGAAGTCCGCAGCTATGGAAAACGTCAAGTCCGCCTATTCGGACTCAGCCGTAACCACGGATACCTCGTTTCGTTTACAGGCGACGAGGTGACAATTCGGAGTCCGCGGAGGCGGACTTGTAACTTTCATCAGGCGAGTCCGTACGGATCACGCACCAAGCCCGTCATCCGCACGGACTCAGCTACAGAATACGATGGGTCCGTGTCCGCGCACTCAGCCGTAGGCACGGATATCGCGTCTCGTATACGGGCAACACGGTCTTGATCCAGAGTCCGCGGAGGCGGACTTGG
>JBBQVV010000230.1:0-10878 GCA_038211235.1 Chthonomonadales bacterium
TCCCAAGGGATACTCCCAACCTTCGTAAAGGAGCGCTACGTTGGGGACAACCGCGAGCGGACCGGCGACCTGCCAGCCGACCGGAAGCCTCACGAACGCCGAATACCGGACGTGCGCCTGCGCGTCCACCAGGGCAAACGCCACGTCGCGCGTCGACGGGTTCTGCAGCACCAGGTCGGGCAGCCCGTCTGTGTTGAAGTCTCCCACACCTACCGCTTGCCAACCAGACGGCAGTGTGACCAGAGCGTGGTAGCTCTGCAGAACGGAGCCAACGACGTAAGCGATGGAGATCTGGCGGGTAGATGGGTTCTGCAGCACGAGATCGGGCTGACCGTCGCCGCTGAAATCGCCGACGCCGACGACCTGCCATCCAACAGGCAGCGTTTTGACGAACTGATACTTCGTCAGCGTCATCGAGGTCACGTAACCGATCGCGACGTCGCGAGTCGATGGGTTCTCGAGCAGCAGATCCGGCTGACCGTCACCGTTGAAGTCGGCTATTCCCGCAACCCGCCAGCCGGCCGGCAGCGTGACCAGAGGCTGAAAGCTCGACAGTACCTGCCCGGCGTAGAAACCAATCGTCACCTGGCGAGTGAACGGATTGAAAAGCGCGGCGTCGGGCATTCCGTCGCCGTTGAAGTCGCCTGCTCCCACCGCCTGCGAACCGTCCGGCATCGTCTGTGGTGACTGATAGCGCTGAAAAGCCGAGCCGAATACCGTCGCGGCGGATACCTGACCGGATAACGGGTTCTGAATGAGCAGATCCGAACGGCCGTCCGCGTCGAAATCGCTGCCGCCCTGTGTCCATGCGAGGTTTATATTGCCCGTCGCCGCGCCATGACCGTCCACCGCAATCGAGTAGGTCGTGCCGGCTTTCGCCTTGAACGCGACCCAGCTCGTCTTGAGCGAACTGATGTCGTCGTTGCCGGCAACGAACGTCAGGCCATAAATCTGTGTACCTGTATAGACCGCCAGCACGGTATCGAAATTGCTGGTCGCCGTGCTGAAGGCTACCATGCCGTTGCTCTTCGCCTTCCACCGATACCATACCGAGTGGCCGCCGGCGACGCCGAGATGGTTGGGCTCGTATATCTCGGCCGTAGCGCCGGCATTGCCGTCTGAGACCATGCCCGACGTTCCGGAGATGTTGAGGGCATTGGCGAAGTTGTCATTAAGAACGGTCTGGCAGCTGCCAGGACGGGGAATGGATAGCAAAATAACGAACTCAAGCCACAGCCAGGCACTGCGACGAACAGAACGCATTGTCGAATTTCCTCTCGGGGTGGACGCATTGCTGGAGCGAACCATCTGTCTGGCTTGGGCGCAGTTTCTGCTGATCCGTGGCGGACCGGCCCAACCAGCGTGTCGATCAGCTTTTTCGCGCTAATCTCTTTCAGCAAGATCATTCAACTATGCGTCGGGCGGTTGTCCTCGCTTCGTAGCCAATGCTTCGGTCCGGCGCTAAGTGCGCGCAGATCGCTAGATGTTAATTGTCATGCGGCATTTCTGAAGCTTTACTCAATTATAGCACGGGCAGTTCAATTGGATCGGGAAGGCGATCAATGGACTGCATTCATCGTTGTCGACATATGCCGAACGCACCGCACTGCTGGTATTGGGGCAGCGTTATATGAGGATCTGACTTCGGGCCTAGTTGCATCACATCCACTGATACCGTACGGGCATGGTATTTCGCATTACCAAGGTCGGCAATCAGGACGAATGGTATAATTGGTGAAGAAGCTGGACGGGGGGATTCGCATGACTCTGACTATCGAACTTAATCCTGAACAAGAGGCGAAGCTGCAAGCCGAAGCGCTCGAAAGAGGGATGTCTGTCGAATGCGCGCTTCGAGACATCATCAATATGCTGCCCCTTGCGCATGCTGGAAGTTCCATGACCGGGGCGGAGATCTTGGAATACTGGCAGCGTGAAGGG
This sequence comes from Chthonomonadales bacterium, assembly GCA_038211235.1. Taxonomy (GTDB): domain Bacteria; phylum Armatimonadota; class Chthonomonadetes; order Chthonomonadales; family Chthonomonadaceae; genus DATGJU01. The sequence goes on from JBBQVV010000230.1 coordinate 1,939, forward strand.
CTAATCGACCCTAAATACGGCGATGGCCTGAATACAGCCGAATTGGTTCAGGCGATCAAACAGGGGATCTACCCTCCACGAACGGGTACCCCGGCGTGCGAAGACGACGATCGGGCCGCATGATCCTAGACACGGATGTCCTAATCGATCTTCGCCGGGGCGTGCCATCGGCCAATGCCTGGCTGACCGCTCTACAGCGCGCGCCACTAGTCTCTGGTATCGCTGGGATGCAGCTCATCGAGGGTGCGCGGAACAAGCAGGAGCTGCTGACGATACAGGTGTTCTTGGCGGCGTTTAGAGCTGTATGGCCGACACAAGAGGATATGGTCCGTGCTCATACTGTCTATCAGCCACTCCGACTGGCAAACAACATTGACCTGATCGACTGTCTCACCGCCGCAACGGCAACCGGCCTAGAGTTACCGTTGGCGACATTCAACGTCAAGCACTTCGGCTCCGTGCCCGGACTCGCCACCGTGCAGCCGTATACGCGCTGACACTCTCATCACTGCCAGCTACACCCGCACTACATATCTGTTGCAAAGGCGAACTTCGGCGGATTCATTGCTCCTGATACAGACCGTCAATTCACCGGCGAAACGGCCTCCCAGCTGTTGCCAAACCGAATCTCGTCAAAGACTGTCCGGATGCTGCCTCCGAAATCGAAGTCGGTCGGAATTCCCGTGTCGACATCTGTCTTTGTCGCGTCTGGTGTTGCCGGCAGAGGCTGACCTGGCAACGGGTTCACCCAGAGGTCCACGATATCGGCTCCGTTGAGAAACGTGAACCTTGCTACCAGAAACGCAGTCTGGTTCGTGACCGCACTGACGCTCGATAGATCCACTGTCCCATTGCCGCTCTCCAACGCATAGTAGTTGCTCCTCTGGTCTTTGCCTATTCCTACATTTCCAATGAGCAAGTGGAAGTAACTGTACGGATGTCCGACGTCGAGCGCGTCCACAGGCCTGACTAGGAGCCTGTCCTCGAATAGAGTTTGGTACCGTAGACACTGTTGCAGTTTAGTGCATACAGCTGCCGTCGATTTCGATTCCGCTACTCTTTCGGGATCGGTATTCGTGTTTCGCTCTTCTTAGCTCCGTCCTTGAGCTGAGAATTAGCGTCATGTGTCTACTGTTATTGCTATTTGGCCTACTGGAAGGCGTGGCCGTATCGGATGTACTTCAGGATGTTGTGTGCTGCGCAGATCCAACGCCACTCCTGTCCGGCCTTATGGATGCCTCGCCGCAAGAATTGACGGAAACCAGGTGAACCAGGACTGCCCTTGATCTGCCCAAAGACCGGCTCGACGGTCTTCTTGCGCTTGGCGTAAGCCTCGGCGCCTTCCGGGGTTGTTAATAGCATTCGCATGCGGTCTGCCGGCGAGAGGAGTGATGCATCGGCGTTGTTGCGCTCCTCAAGAGCAGCCAGAGCGGCGGCACTCTCGCGGCCATGCTTCATCCGATCAGGAGGGATAAAGGTCTTGCTAAATGGCGTCGTCTTTGTTTCCACGTTTATTTTGCTGAAGAAACCTGCGTCTGCTGACTTCTCGGCCGGATCTGCACCTGTGTTCTGATGGACCTGCTCAAACATTGGTAGAAAGTGCGGCGCATCGGCGGCCATGTTCGTCAGATCGCAGGCGACAATTACTTGATGATCGCTATCGACGGCAGCTTGCCCGTTATAGCCCTGTATCCAATCGCCGGTTCCGGACTTCATGATCCGGCTCTCAGGATCGGTGAAGTTACTCTGGGCGCTGTCCTTGGGGACGACCGTATTTGGGTCTTTAGGCTTGCGTCCTCTGCGCGGTTTGTCTGCGTCGTCATCGACCTTGGCGTTTTTTAGGCGCTCGCGTTCACGCTCAGCCGCTTTCGCTTCGGCCGCGGCTTCGAGTTTGGCCTTTGCCTTGAGGATGTGTTCCAGGCGACTCTGCCGGAATTTGAGCTCTTGTGGAAGGTCGTAGCCGGGTTTCTCTTTGCCGAAGAGCGTATCTTCGCGAGCGTCTTCTTCCTCGCAGCGGCGCTGGATCTGGGCGATTTCGGCGCGCATATCCTCTTCGGCTTGCGCCATTCGGCCGTAGCTCATGGCTTTGTGCTTGCTCGCATTCGCCATCAGTTTTGTGCCATCGATGGCGACATGGCCCAGACTGACCATACCGGCTTCCTGGCAGAGGCGCACGCTCTGAACGAACAGATCAGCCAACGCGTCGCCGTGGCGCAGTCGAAACGTGCTGATCGTTCTGAAATCGGGCTGGTGGCCGGCTGCAAGATAGCGACCTCCGAGATCCGAGATGCAAAGCCTCGCCGTGTTACGGGAGGAGTAGACGTCGCTGCACCACGAATAAAGCAGAATGGAGACCATCATCACCGGGTCAAACGGCGGCGCGCCTCTCGTCTCCTTCATATGCGATCGGCGGATGGCAGAGATATCCAGCGCTTAAACAATATCTCGTATCTGATACGCCAGGTGATCTTCAGGCATCCAATCCTGCGGACAGGCTGGCAACAAGAATGGCTGCTCGGGCGAATAAGGAAGATAGAGTGTACTCATAATCTATAATTAGATGGCATAACGCCATTCTAGCATAACGGGCATTCAGTTGCAAGACCGTTCGCTGCCGACAATATCGAGGCTCGTCGCCTGGTTCACGCTCTCCCGACTGACGAGGTAGAATGATGAGGGACGGAAAGGAGAGACCGCTGTATGGCAGACTATCCGCTTTTAGTTTTTTGCGTATCGCCGACGGTAGTTCCGCTCATGGCCCTCCGCGACGTGCTCGTGACGGAGGGCCTGCCGGCGAACTTCGGAGTGGGCATCGCGGGCGAAGCTGCCAATGAAGATCTGACCGATCCTCGCTGGGAGGCGGCGTTCCTTCGCTGGCTGGAGCCGGAGCTCCACGAGGTGGCGCTCATCGAGCGGCTGGTGCGCGAGGTCGACGAAGAGGCGGATCCGCTGGTTAGCCGCCACCTGAACCGAATCGCCCGCCTGCCCGACGTCGCGGGCCGGTTGATCATCGCGGACCACCTCAATCGGACTCGAACCATCACCGCCGTGCAGCTGCTTCCGGCGCTGCTCGTCGACGAGGGCCACGACGCATGGGGCGCTCTGGATACCCTCCTCCGGTTTATCGCCGAGGCCGGAGACGGGATCATCTACGCGGAGGCTGAAGGGTATTGCGACGCCGACGGCGAACTGATTCTCTCCGATGCGGACGAACTTTATCCCGTAAATGTGCAATCCCTGGACGACGGACGGTAGGCAGTAGACGGCAGACGATAGACGATCTATCCGCCTTCATGCCATACGAGTCCAGAACGGATCCGAAGGGACCAAAGGGCTGCGTCACCGGCGGATCAATCGGATTTCACCCCGATAGTTCACGAAGCGATCGATTGACCAATAGTAGCGCGGAGGCTTGTCTCCCGCCGAGCCGCATCATGAATCAAGCGGTTTTTTCCTGCGAGGCTTTCACATACGGGCGGACGAGGAGCGGATTCAGGTATGGGCATTCTAATCGATGAGACAACCCGGGTGCTTGTTCAGGGTATTACCGGCCGCGACGGGGGGTTTCATACGGCGCAGATGATCGAGTACGGCACGACGGTCGTCGGCGGAACGACCCCCGGCAAGGGCGGCCAGACCGCACAAGGAGTGCCTGTCTTTAACACGATGCGGGATGCCGTGAAGGAGACCGGAGCGAACGCGTCGGTAATCTTTGTGCCAGCCCGGCTGAATGCCGCCGACGCAATACTGGAGGCCGTCAGCGCCGGCATCTCCCTGGTTGTCTGCATCTCGGAGAATGTCCCGACCGAAGATATGATTCACGTTAACGCCATCATGGATGTCCGCGGCACGGCCCGCCTGATCGGTCCGAACTGTCCGGGTCTGATCACTCCTGGAAAGTCCAAGATCGGGATAATCCCCGGCTCCATCTTTACGCCCGGCCCCGTCGGTCTGGTCTCCCGAAGCGGAACACTTACCTACGAAATCGCCGACGAGCTGACCCGGGCCGGCATCGGACAATCGTCGGGAGTAGGAATCGGCGGAGACCCGATGATCGGCAGCAAGTTCGTCGACATACTCGCACTTTTCGAGGCCGATCCCGATACCAACGTCATCGTGATGGTCGGTGAGATCGGCGGCAGCGATGAGGAGCGCGGCGCGGAGTTCATTAAGACGATGACGAAGCCGGTCGTCGGATTCATCGGCGGGCGTACGGCGCCGCCAGGCAAGCGGATGGGACACGCGGGCGCCATCATAAGCGGAAACACCGGAACTCCCCAGGCGAAGGTCGACGCGCTAAACGCCGCGGGCGTGCCGGTCGCCGATACGCCTCATGATATCGTCGGTCTCGTGCGACAGGCTCTTGATAGGTTATAGGTGAGACCTATCACCTACTCAAAGGCGGCGCGGTGGGAGTAGAAGTCGTAGCCCGCGACCGTGGGATCGTTGCTGAGAATGACGAAGTCGGCGCGCAGATCGCGATTTGGGCGGGCGCGAAGCGTGAGGGTATGCTTGCCGCGGCCGAGGGTGACGATTCCGGCAAGGATCGTCTGGCCGTTGCGAGAGCCGGAGGAGTTGACGGGCTGCGAATCGATCAGGACGTCCGGCAGCTCTTGCTTTCCCCCTCGCGTACATCGCGTGTAGATCGCATAAGCGCCAGGAGTCTCGATCTGCACGGTTGTCGCAATCTCAGCGCCCTTTGACAGTACCACGCACGTCTTGGCGGTTCCCGGACTGCACTCCGGTGCGGCGAACGGCTTCAGTCCGTTAAGCTGCAGGAACTCCTCGCACTCGTAAACAAGCTCGTCCGGACCCTGAGAGAATCGAATGGCCTCGATGCCGTGGGCCGGCACCGTAACCGTCCAGGTGTTCTCTCGGGGAATGGTTATCTGCCCCTTCCAGGCCTCCAGCTTGTCCGGCTCCAGATGAACCGTCCTGGTCACGGCCCTGTCGCGCGAGTTATAGTAAAGGATCTGATCGGTAAACAGCGTACTGTACAGACCGTCCAGCGCGTCATCGATCGGCAGCGCGTCTGTCCTCCCCGCCTCGATGTCGCTCAAGTGATAGATCGCGCGGCGCAGTACCTCGATATAACCCTTCAATAGCCGTTTGTTGGCGGGAAAGTATATCGTCAGCCCCTTGCCCAGCTTCCGCGTCCAGTCGGTCTTCAGCTTGCCGAGGTCGAGCTCGCGCCGGATCGCGCCCGGAGGCAGCGCAACTCGCGGCGCCTCATCCTCGCCTCGCTGAACCATCTGTACGTATTGAACGTCAACTCCCAGCGTACGTGGTTCTGCAGGACTACTGATCGTCTCCGAGTGGAACGAAACTCTTGAGAGACGTTTGCCCTCCAGCATCCCGGCCGGCACGACGAATCGATAGGTCACGTCTCCCGTCGAACCCATCTCGCCGACGTCCTGATCGTTGACCATCACCATTCGCTTCTTGCCCGCGCCGGCCGGCGGGACGAATGCCCTGACGATCAGCGTGTAGTCCGTGTCCGGCCTCACCGGGAGGAGGATGCCGGCCGAAGCGCGACTCCAGCGGCGCGATATTCCGTCCGCGCTCTCGGGCGCGTACCAGCCGTCTCCCCCATCCGCCAGGTAGTCCGCCGCCGTGGGAGTGTTAGGATCCGCGATCGTGATCCGATATTGCGCCGGCACCGTGCCGACATACCGTTCACGTATCTGAGCGGGGTTGAGGTGCTGGATGTAGCCGAACGGCTCCGACTCGTCCGCGTACCAGGACGCCGCGCCATCGAAGTTCATCACTTTTCCAAAGTCGTATGCGAGCAGGACGCCGCCGTCGTTCACCCAACCCCTGATCTTATCCAGCGTGGCCTGATCGCACATCGTGCCCTCCCAGAGGGCCAGGATGCGATAGTTGGAAAGACAGCCGTCGAGCACCATGCGGTCGTCGACAATATCGAAGTTGGCGATGTCGCGGACATAACCGCATGCTTGAGTGAAGAGATTCGCGTAGCCCTCGTCCGGGCGGAGCCGCTGTGCGGCGGCAGGATAGAACATCGCGACGTCTACGACCGGCTTGCTGATCCGCAGATACTTGCCATAGCGGAGATAGACGTCCCGGTACTTGATCGCATTGCTCGTCCAGTCAAAATGTCCCTTTGCTCCCTGCGATACGGCCTCGAAGACCCGCTCCACCTCCTGATTGGCGGAGATAATCGTCGGCGGCTCCGACCAGAACGGTACATTGTAGAACCGGCACGCGCTGCCCAGTCGACCGAACATGGTGGCCGCGTTCTCGGCGAACGGGTGGAAAGCGCCATGTGTCGAACGGACGTCCGCCTTGACCTTCGCTGCCAGCTTTGGTATGAGGCTGTTATCGTTGCCTCCACGCGGGTTCTCATCGGCGAAGCCCGCCGGCAGCATAAGCAGTGAGTCCGGAAAGTGCTTGCGCGCCGCCGTCAAGTTCAGGTCGATCGCCTTCCCCACGCCGGCAACATACCATTGAACGAAATCTAGCCACTCTCGGCGCGCATCGTTTCGTGGCGCGGTCGGATAGACGATCTCCTCGGGCGACTTGAAATCGCGCTTCCACGCCTTGTTGAGAGCCGCCAAATCGCCGTACTTCTGGAGCATCGATGCGCGAAAGTCGGCGCGCGCCAGCGGGTCGTGACACCACCACCCGAGGTGGTCGTGGAGGTTTCCAAACCGGCTCTGCCAGTCCTCCTTCTGGCCCGAAACGCTCACCCTCGCGCCCATCATCAGGCCACACTCACCGTAGTCGCCATGGATGCCAACATAGAGCGATGAGATGGAGCTGCCCGTCGGTTTGGGCTCGGGCTTGCCGAGGCCAGGAGCCTGCTTGATCGCAAACTGCTGCGCGATTGCCGAATAGCCGCGGTCGATAAATAGAGGCCACGTCGGATCCCAAATGGAAAACGCTTCGACCGGAAGCTTGTCCTCGAGACACTGCAGCCGTGTAAACGGCGTCGCCTGCCGATACCATGGCGGCGGAAACGCCTCGTGTGGGAAGTAGCACCAGTCCAGGCCCAGTCTTTGGACCGCCTCCCTGGCGGCCTCCTGCTGCGAAAAATCCCACAGATTGGGCTTGGTCTCCTCGGTCGAGAGGTGATCGGAGTCGGTCTGAAACAGGGTGAACCCGCTCTGAGCCAGAATCTGCATCTCTGGAGCAGACGCCGCGTTCGAAGAGAGAATCATCCGGTCGCCGGTGCTCCTGATCCGGGTGTAGGAGTTCTCGCCGGCCTTTCCGCCCGCGCGGATGTCCCAGAGGCGGACCAGGTGTGAGGGATCGGACAGAATGGGTCCGTACAGCTGGCCCCAGACGCCTCCGTTTGCAGGCGCCACCTCGCCGGCGCGCTCCCATTTCGAATCGTCGATTGCGAACAACGTCCAGGCCGGAGGCACGCGCCGGCTCGACCTGACGTCGCCGTTCGACACCACCGAGAGAGTCTGCCCATCCGGCAGGCGCACCGTGAGGCGGTAGATCAGACCGCCGGCGCCCACGTTGTTCACGCACTCCACTGCGAACAGGTTTTCGCCGGGCCTTAGATAGCGCGTGACGTCGAACTCCTGAACCGTGGTCCAGTCGTTCGCATGAAAAACCGGACGCTTGCTCTCATTGATTGTAATTCGAAAGCTGGCGTCCGCCGTAATGGAGAGCCGTGCCGAGGAGAAGACAGGAGGAAGGCGAAAGCGATGACGAAAGAAGACGGTCTCGGGCGGCTTTGCGCCGGACGCCGCCCAGATCCACATCGGCGTCGTTCGACCGGTTGCCTGGGGACGCAACTCGTTCGCCGACACGGCAGCGGACATATTCAACAAGAGCCCAAACATGATTAAACCGGCTGGCAGCAGCCGGAGCCGTGCGAGTGTCGACATCATCGAATCCATGTTCACGAATTCGCGCCGTGCTTTCGACATTCCTTCTTGGCCCGGACTGGCCAGGGGTCATTCAGTACTCGACTAATGGCCCGTGGGACCCCAATGTCTTGCGATCGACCGCAGGCGGGAGGGAGTGGACTGCAGCGCGTCGAATGGGGCCAATCATGATCAAGACGAATCGGTTGCTCGACCGCGCACGTGCAATCTGCATGGCGTTACTGGAGGTGGCCGAAGAAGTTCACGTGCCGGAGGCGCATCGCTCATACCTGGTGCGGGGAAAGCGGTTCGCGTACTACCTTGACGATCACCACGGGGACGGAAGAGTCGCGCTTCTGTGTAAGGGCCTTCCGGGCGCGCAGGAGAGGCTCGTGCGTGACGACCCGCACCGGTTCTTCGTGCCCAAATACCTCGGGCGAAGGGGCTGGGTTGGGATCGCACTCGATGTCGACGAGGTCGATTGGGATGAGCTCGAGGACCTGATGGAGCAGAGCTATCGGATGACGGCGCCGCGACGGCTCATCGGGCAGCTGGAGGCCGGAGTGAGGCGAAGCGATGAGTAGTCTCGATCGCGAACAGAGATCGCATCCGGCTTTGAGCGCATTGCCGGCTATCCACCGTCTGCTCTCGATGCCCGAGATGAGGGAGGCCGCCGAGACGATTCCGAGCGTGGTTCTCACCGAAGCGGCGAGAAGCGTGCTAGCCGTGGAGAGAACCCGGATTTTGCAGTGCCGCGGTGAGCCATCCATTCCGGACAAAACGGCCATCTGTATGTCGGCGCTGCGTCAGGCGCGGCGCCGGATGGAGCGATCGCTCATCGGCGCGGTGAACGCCACGGGAATCGTACTCCATACGGGTCTGGGCCGCGCGAGACTGGCGATCGACGCCGTCGACGCCATGATCGACGTTGCTCGCGGCCACTCGACACTGGAGGTGGACCGGGAGACCGGGCGCAGGGGATCTCGTCGCGACCACGTGAGCGGACTCCTCCGCGAGCTGACCGGCGCAGAGGATGCGGTGGTAGTCAACAACTGCGCCGCGGCCGTTCTCCTCGCGGTAACGGTCCTTGCCGCCGGCC
>JBBQVV010000231.1:0-10837 GCA_038211235.1 Chthonomonadales bacterium
ATCGCAACGCCAAAATCATCATGATCACGGCTTTTGGAACTATTGACCTTGCGGTGGACGCGATGAAAGCCGGCGCCACGGACTTTCTAAGGAAGCCGTTTACCGCCGAGACACTGCGCGGAGCGGTGCAGGCGGCGCTGCAAGGTGGGTCGAGTAGCGATGCGCCGGCTAACCAATCCCCAGGTCTCACCTTTGGCATGTCGACAATCAACGGCTTTCACATCGCGTTTCATCCTGGCGCGGGCCTGAGGCTTCAAAACGACGTCGGATTCTCATTCACGGTCAAGAAGCCTGATGGCGAGGAGAGGCAGTGCATTGTAGCCATAACCCCCGTCGTAATGGAGCTGGTTAAGGCGCACGTAGACATGGAAACAATGCAAGCCGGCGAGCGGTTCTGGCAGGCGCTCTGCGAGGAGGCGCTGGCGAACCATCTCTATCAAAACGCGGACTTCCCTCCGGAGAACTTCCTGCACGTGGACGAATTCACGACCGGACTGCGCCGCTTCGTGGACGCCGTTCTCGCGCCGAGCTAACAGGATGCGAGGATAGCAGCGTGCCTTCAGATGCGAACAGCAATCGACGCGCAACTCCGGAAGAGATTCTCGACCGTGTGATGCGTAGCGAGAAGAAGCAGCAGCGCGGGCGTCTCAAGATATTCATGGGCTTCGCGGCTGGCGTCGGCAAGACCTATGAGATGTTGAATGAGGCGAACCGGCGCAAGCAGCGAGGTCAGGATGTCGTCATCGGTTATGCCGAGACACACAATCGTCAGGGCACGATAGAGCAGATCGGTGATCTTGAAATCGTACCGCGCAAGAATATAGTGTATCGGGGCGCAACGTTCGAGGAGATGGATACGGACGCGATCATATCCCGCCGTCCCGGCTGGGTTCTGGTTGACGAGCTTGCCCACACCAATGTGCCCGGCAGCTCGCGTGAGAAGCGCTGGCAGGACGTCGAGGCGATTTTGGATGCCGGCATCAATGTCGAGACGACGGTAAACGTTCAGCACCTCGAGAGCCTGAACGACACGGTGCACGATATCACCGGCATATGGGTCCGTGAAACCGTGCCTGACAGAATCGTTCAGGAGGCCGACGAAGTCAAGATGGTGGACATCACTCCACGGGCTCTGCTGCATCGCCTCGAACGTGGAGATATCTACAAGCAAGACAAGATCGAACAGGCTCTCGGCAACTGGTTCCGTGAGGGTAATCTGAGCGCGTTGCGTGAGATTGCGCTGCGCGAGATTGCCCATGAAGTCGACGACGAAATTACAGCCTACCGCCGCGACAGGCATGTCGACGATCCGTGGGCGACACACGACCGGATCATGGTCTGCATTACGCCGACCTATCCGTCACTGCGGCTGATACGGAGGGGTTGGCGCGTAGCACAGAGGCTCAAAGGCGACATCGTTGCCGTTTACGTGGAGAGCAGGCCATGCAGTGAGACGGAGCAGCAGGTTTTGCGAGATGACTTCCTCCTTGCGGAGCGACTGAAGGTGCCCACGGTAACTCTCCAAGGAGACGTCGCCGCGGAACTTGTCCGTTACGCGCGCGATAATCAGATCACGCAGATGGTATTAGGACATTCCAGCCATTCGCGCTGGCATGAGCTAGCGCGCGGCTCCATCGTAAACCGCGTAATTAGGGAGCTCCGGACCATCGATATACTCATTGTTGCCGCGCCGTCGGAAGGGCAGTGACATCGCCGTAATCTCGCCTGCGACGGACAACAACCGGTACAAGGATCGCAGGCGTAGCAGCAAAAAGAGGCAGCAATGCGCTATTGAAGCGCGTCCCGTACGTGTGCCTTGTGGTGGCGCCCGATGGGCTGGAATAGCCGAATCTAGACCGACGCGGAGCACTTGCATTGCAGATGAGGCTATATTAACGGCGACAGGAGGCAGCGATTGCCTCCTGGTTGGCATCAGTACCTTGATTGTGCGCGCCCGTCTGCAGTTTGACACGGACAATGCCCTCGTGGAGCAATTCAGGTGGACAACACTGATTGGCCGAGTCCATAGCCTGACTATCCGCTTCCCATTCCCGGCACGGTCATCTCCGAACTCCTTGGCGTACCCGCACCGGACAGGCATCGGTTCCTTCGCTGGTCAATTTCCGTCGTTTCGGTGAGCACGTCCAATCCAGGGGCCCTCACGGCAAGCCCCCACATAGTAGCGTCTATAGGGAATCTCCGTCCGCGCAGCCGATCACACCCTGCAGAGCCGCGCGAGAATCGTCTTCGCGTACCGCTGGCGTCGCTGCGATGGCGAAGCAATCTGGTAGTGCGGGGTGTCGCTGCACTGCCTGTGAGTTTTGAGTTGACAGCTTAGTTCTACAGTCATGGCCGACCCTACATTGACTCGTCGAGTGATTGCTCGCCTCGGTTTAAGCCCATCGGGTCCGGAGCCGCGATGATTTGGTGCTCACGTGTGTTAAGGCTGGGTCAGCTTGAAAGACAATACTGTATCAGGGGACGCGTCGAACGAAGCTAGCGCGGCTGCCTCTCAGGTTCGGTCGGAGGTCCACGACTACCTGCAGGTGCGGCAGCAGCGGAGGAGGTTGTTTCCTCGTGCTGCGCTGGTCGGTCTGGCTGCGGGTCTGGTTGCTGTCGCCTTCCGCGCTGTTCTTGCCGCGGCAGACCACCTCAGAAACACCCTCATAGCGTGGGCTCACAATCACGGTTTGCTTGCCTGGCCCTTGCCTGTCGTATTCGCGGCGTTCGGGGCCGGTGTTTCGGTGATGCTGGTCAAGCGGTTCGCTCCTGAGGCGGCAGGCAGCGGGATTCCACATGTAGAGGCCGTGCTTCATCGATACCGCGAGCTCCATTGGATGCGGGTTCTATCCGTCAAGTTCCTCGGAGGAGCTCTAGCGATAGGCGGAGGATTGGCGCTCGGACGTGAAGGACCGACCGTCCAGATGGGAGGAGCGGTCGGCGCGGCAGTGGCACATAGGTTGAAAACCGGCACTCGCGACCGACTGACCCTTATCGCCGCCGGAGCAGGCGCGGGCCTCGCAGCCGCATTCAATGCGCCATTGGCAGGTGTAGTATTTGTGCTTGAGGAGGTACAGAAGGACTTCCGCCAGGCGGTGTTCGGGTCCGTCTTCATCGCCGCAGTGGTGGCAGACATAGTGGCTCGATTTGCGTCCGGTCAATTGCCGGTATTTCGTATACCTAGCTATCCCGTGCCGGATCTCAGGGTGCTTCCGGCGTTCGCGGCGCTCGGTGTCGTTGCCGCACTCCTCGGAGTCGTCTACAACCGCGCCATGATCTACTCTCTCGATGCATTTGCCAGGGTGCCGCCAAAGCTTGCCGTATGCGCTGCGACGCTCACTGGCGCCTGCGTCGGAATCGTCGCATGGTTCTCGCCAAGGGCCGTCGGAGGCGGGCACGCGCTTGCCGAATCGTTCCTCGAAGGCCATGTTGCGCTTGCGGCAATTCCGCTCTGGTTCGTGCTGCGATTTATTTTGTCGATGGCGAGCTATGGAAGCGGCGCTCCGGGCGGAATCTTCGCTCCGCTTCTTGTGCTGGGGGCGCTCCTTGGACTGGGCGTCGGAGAGGTCACACATCTTTTGTTCCCAGGTCTCGTTCCGGTCCCAGCAATCTTTGCCGTTGTGGGTATGGCCGCCTATTTTACGGCCATTGTTCGAGCTCCACTAACAGGGATAGTGCTCATTATCGAGATGACGGGCAACTATGCCCAGATGCTTCCGCTGCTAGTCGCTTGCTTCTGCGCCTACCTCGTTGCGGAGGCTCTCGGCGAGCTTCCAATATATGAGAATCTCCTGGAACGCGACCTTATGCATGGAGGTCCGTCTCCGGACCCATCAGAGCCGCTGGTACTTGAACTAGAAGTAGAGCCTGGTTCTCCGTTTGAGGGCCGAGAGGTGCGGGATCTCGAACTGCCGCCCGGCTGCATCCTTGTACTCTGTCGTGATGGCAGTCGTGAATGGCTGCCTAACGCGAATACACAGATGGAAGCCCACATCCGAATAACGGCGATGATTGGTCCCGAAGCCGTCGGAGCAGTCGCGCTTATGCGAAATGGATGTGAAGCGGGCGACTAATACACTTTTCGATCAGGCGGAACGGGCAGCAGTCCAACCGAGTATCACGGTTTGAGTGCGGGACCGGAAACGGGAAGTGTGTAATTGTGTTCGCTGCCATTGACATATCGGTATCCAATTCGCTATACTACGTATCCTAGGTGCCGACGTCAACGAAACGTGCCGTGAGAGCATAGACGCACCTCCGGCGCCACGGGTGCTTCTCCGTTTTGGCGGAGCATCGTTGCCCCAATCGACTGATTCCTGTTCCTCTTCACAGCTCTTCGGCGGGCAATGTAGCCCAATGTCGAGTTCGTCAATTCATTATGCAGGCGACGCCGTTGTTGCCTCCTCAATCGCTGTTCCGAAAGCATTCGCACCATCCATTCCGACTGCGCGGTATCGGCTGATTCTCGATCCTTGTTTGCTGCCCCGAGAACTGATCTGGCCCGGGTCATTCATATGGTCGGCCCATGCTAATTCAGAGCCCTCAGCTCCGACGTAAACCGGCAACAAATACGATTGACCGTAAATGCCGAACTCTCACTGTACGCCTGCTTGTCATTTCAAAGGTCCATGTCGATTGCCTTCCCGCTTCATGCGTCGTGACCGAAGCCTCGCGGTTTACAAGGAAGGTTCCCAATTGGCTGTCCCTCATACGTGTCTCAAGATGCACGACCAGGAAGAAATAGGACCTCGATGCTCAACAACGTACTCTTTCAGATCGCGATTATGTTGTGTGCCGCTAAGGTCGGCGGGGAGATATGCGAGCGGTGGCTTAAGCAGCCCGCAGTGCTCGGCGAGATCGTCTGCGGCGTGCTGATCGGTGCCAGTGGGCTGCATCTGGTGAACGGAAGCGACCCGGTACTTCTTCAGATTGCTGAAATCGGCGGTGTCCTCTTACTCTTTGAAGTCGGCCTCGAGAGCGATCTGGAGGACCTATTCCGCGTTGGACCGTCCGCCCTATGGGTCGCGATCGCGGGCGTATGTCTTCCGTTTGCCGGCGGATACGCGGTGATGCGGTGGTTACACTTCGGAAACATGGAAGCTGTTTTTGTGGGAGCTGCCCTTACCGCGACATCGGTTGGAATCACTGCCCGCGTATTTTCCGACCTCCGTGCTCTGCAGACGAAAGAGGCGAAGATCGTACTCGGCGCCGCTGTCATTGATGACGTCATTGGGCTGATCATTCTCGCTGCCGTGAGTGGAATGGCGGTAACTAAAGAGGTGTCCTGGATCTCTGTCAGTAAACTCACTGCGCTTGCGATAGTCTTTCTCGTGGGAGCGATAGTCATCGGACTGAAGGCAGCCCCGCTCATCTTTCATTGGGCGCTTCGCATGAAGGCTCGCGCCGCGATGTCCTCGGCTGCCGTGATTCTCTGCTTCTTGACGGCGACGGTCGCCCAGCTGGTACAACTTGCCCCAATAGTCGGCGCGTTCGCGGCCGGTACGGTACTTGCCAAGGCTGAGCACAAACTTCATTTCGAGAGCCGCGTAAAGTCGATTGCAGACATCTTCGTGCCGATCTTCTTCGCGATGATGGGGGCGAGAATGCAAGCGCAGATGTTCAACCCTGGAACGGCGGCCGGTAGAACTACGCTTGGCATCGGACTATTGCTGTTATTGGTTGCGGTAGCCGGGAAGCTGCTCGGGGGATTGACGGTTCCTGGGCGCCATGTACACCGGCTGACAGTCGGGGTTGGCATGATCCCTCGTGGCGAGGTCGGGTTGATCTTTGCGAGCATTGGGCTGGCTGCGAGGGTGATTTCGGCAGATCTGTACGCTGCGATTATCCTGGTAGTCATACTGACGACGTTTATAACACCGCCGTTGTTGACGAGAGTCATCCGACGTCCCGCGGTATACCAATCTGCATTAGAAGGAGGCCATGTGATCGGGTTGGAGCCCGGGCAACCAACGTCAGACATCGAGATAACGCAGATCGAAGCGTGATACATCGGCTTCACCGTCAGCCGGGTGCTACCGGCCGTGCGGCAGCGCAGGGCAGGCCTATCCAGGTCAATTCGCTATCCATCTTCACCGAGGACAACCGCACCGCTGCGGAAACAGGTGCTCGTACTACAGCCATCGTGCCAAGTCCGTTCGCTTCCAATGGAGGAAGGACAGCGGCATAAGGCGGCGCGCAAAGATAGTTACGCGCAATGCCTCGTGGCCGGATTCCGAGCGTATTCCGGCCGCTTGCAACAGGTCACCCTTTCACAACCCGGAGCACTACCGTTAGCCGTGAAAGGCGACATATCGCAGAGGAGGTAATGAGAGACCATGTTTCGCATTGCAAAGAACATCAAGAAGCCGGCCGCACGCGTATTACTAGCAGTGTGGCTCGTTGCATCCCTGGTGACAGTGATCGTGAATGTCCGGGCGTGGGCCCAGACGTCGGCCGGTACCACGCCTTCAGCTCCGGCCGCGGCAACCACGCCCGCTCCCGCGGGACCCACGCCCGATCCTGGCGGGTCGACTACAGGCGCAGCCGCCGACGTGAAGGATGCGGGCGGCAACGCGTTCGTGCCACCGTCGCCATCGGACTCCGATGACGCTGCCACCAAGGCCGATAAGCAGAAGGCGCTCGACGAGTACAATACTCAGGCGAAGACCGAGCCGCTTGCAGCCAAACTGGCAGCCGCTGTTGGCCAGACACAAATTGCTACTAACATCGTCTGGACGCTCGTCACGGGCTTTCTGGTCATGTTCATGCAAGCCGGATTCGCCATGGTTGAAACCGGTTTCTGTCGGGCCAAGAATGCCGCGCACGTCATCATGACCAACTTCATGATCTATCCGATCGGCATGCTCGGCTTCTGGATTTGCGGCTTCGCGCTGATGTTCGGCAGCCTGGCCGCAAGCAAAATTGGCGGACCGGCAACACTTGGAGGGCTGCCAACGCTCAACGGCCACGAGTTTTTAGTCGGCAACTTCGGCGTCTTCGGTACCAAGGGGTTCTTCCTGGGTCCCGACGTTTACGATGTCGGAGTCTTCACCATGTTCCTGTTCCAGATGGTGTTCATGGACACGACAGCGACGATACCCACCGGCGCCATGGCCGAGCGCTGGAAGTTCTCCGCGTTCATCGTTTACGGCTTCTTCGTCTCCATGATCTGTTACCCGATCTACGGCCACCTGCTGTGGGGCGGCGGCGGACTAGCCATGCTTGGACAGAATATGGGTCTCGGACACGGCTCCGTAGACTTCGCGGGATCTAGTGTCGTTCACGCGGTAGGCGGCTTCGTGGGCCTCGCGGGCTCAATCGCACTTGGTGCACGAATTGGAAAATACAACAAGGATGGTTCACCCAACCCGATTCCCGGCCACCACATCCCCATGGCGATCATCGGGACGTTCATCCTTGCGTTCGGCTGGTTTGGATTCAACCCCGGTTCGACGCTCGGCGCAGTCGCCGCTGGTAATATGCGCATCGCCGTCATCGCGACCAACACGATGTTGGCTTCCGCCGGCGGCGCAATGGCAGCCTGTATGTTCATGAAGCTCCGTTTCGGTAAGTTCGACCCGTCGATGATCGTCAACGGAATGCTTGCCGGTCTCGTAGCGATCACTGCACCTTGTGCATTCGTCAACTCGCGAGACGCCGTCATCATCGGGATTATCGCGGGCATTCTAGTCGTACTCTCGGTATTCTTCTGGGAGAAGCGCGGTATCGACGACCCGGTCGGTGCCATATCAGTACATGGTGTTTGTGGAATATGGGGCCTTATCTCTGTAGGCTTGTTTGCCGATGGAGCCTATGGAGGCGGCTGGAACGGCGTCGGGCCAACCACCTATCTCGGTGTAGCCGGCAAAGGAGTCACCGGCCTGTTCTATGGCGACGGCAAGCAGCTAATTGCCCAGTGCATTGCCGCAGTCGTCTGCATGGCGTGGTCGTTCGGATCCGCCTTCGCGTTCTTCAAGGTACAGAGTCTCGTGATGAAGATCCGCCCATCGGCGGAGGACGAGCTGACGGGTCTGGATCTCCCGGAGATGGGAGCACTTGCCTATCCCGACTTCCAGCAACTGGATGCCACGTCTCCAGTAACACACGCGTCGCATACCTAGAGAACGGATTTCCCGTGCGTATTGGCCGGCAACACGGCGCTCTCGCAGTCATGAGGATTGCCGGCCGCGATTCCAGGTTGTACTAGGAGAAGAGATATGATCAAGGTGGAGGCATTGATCCGCCCACAGAAGCTGGATGACGTGAAGTCGGCGCTGTCGGAAATCGGCGTGAGCGGAATAACCGTGACCGAAGTGCGCGGCTCAGGCAAACAGAAGGGTTTCACTCAGCACTATCGCGGAGCAGAATATACTGTGAACCTGCTCCAAAAGATTAAGCTGGAAATCGTAGTCGCAGATGCCGATGCGCATTCCGTCGCCAACGTTATCGCGGAGGCGGCACGTACGGGCGAAATCGGCGACGGCAAGATCTTCATGATTCCGGTCTCGGAGGCGATACGGATCCGCACCGGCGAGCAGGGCGACGTTGCAATAACATAACAAGGAGACAGCCGAACATATAGTCCGTCGACCGACAACTGCACTGCTGCCTCGCTCAGGACGAGACGGCAGTGCAGTTGTGTGCCGGGGTCAAATTATTCCAGATTAGCTTACGCGGAAATCCACCGATCCATCGAAGCGTCCGGTGATCACACCGTGCCGCAGAAGCGGTTCCACCAGAGTTCGGCTCCAGCAGCCAGTCGCCGATACACGTTCGGTGAAAGCTGTCGTCCGGCCAGCGAAGAGACATTGAGCAGGGTGAACGGCAGGTGGCGACGTTCAATTTCGTCTATCGCGGCGATCAACGTCCGCTCGCCTCCGGAGTGGAGCAGTCGCACCCCGGAAAAGTCGATGACGACGCCCGGTGGATGCCGTTGATAAACGATGTACGCGGTCGTTCTTATGACCGGCCAGTGGTCGCTGCGCAGAGCTCCGGACACGTAGACGATATGATTCCTATCCTCAATGACCATGGCTCGCATTCTCCGACGGCTCGTATCGTGGCAGGGCAGGCGCAACCTCTTCGGCCAGGGCGTCGCGCGGGGGCGGCTCGTCCATCTCCTGGAGATAGTAGCGAACGTTGGTCACGATGACATCCCTGCGGCGCATCAGGGCCAGCTTCAAGAGCAGGCCGGAGTTGCCATGGAGGAGGCTATGCCACCACTGTGTAGACACGTATTCCGGAACGATAACGGTGACCAGGTGGTGGCGCCGCTCGGTCTGCACGGCGTCCAGGTACTGCATGATGGGCGCGGTAAGGGATCGATACGGCGAGTTGAGAATGACCAGTGGAATCCCCTGGCTCCACTCCTCCCAGCGCGACTTGAGGATTGCTGTTCGTTCCGGATCGGTTTCAATGTACACGGCACGACAGTCCGCGGAGAGGGATCGCGCGTACTTCAAACTGGACAGCATTCCGCGGTGCAGTCCCGGCACGAGGACGAGCACCGTGTTGTGGAATGGGCGTTCCGGTTCCGCGATCTTCGGAAGGCGCAACTGCGCCGCCACGTCGGCGTAGTGGCCCTGGATGATTCGAAACATGACTACCAGGATCGTGATCAAGACCAAGACGATCCAGGCTCCCTCCCTGAACTTCTCAAATACGATGAACCCGAGTACTATGAACGTCGTCAGCGCGCCGAAGCCATTGATGAGCGCCTTCTGGCGCCAGCCCGGGCCTTTCGTCCGGTACCATCGCACCACCATGGAGCTCTGCGAGAGTGTGAACGCGGTAAAAACGCCCGTGGCGTAGAGAGGAATGAGCGCATCGACCAACCCCTGCTTGACCACGATCAGGAGGCCCGCGAAGATGCCGAGCAGAACGATGCCGTTATTGAACACGAGCTTGTCGCCGAGATTGGCAAACTGTTTCGGCGCGAACCGATCGCGGGCCAGGAAGTATGCCAGTCGTGGAAAGTCCGCATAAGCCGTGTTCGCGGCGAGCACGAGAACGGCCGCGGTGAAGAACTGAGTCAGTAGATAGGCGCCGCTAAAATGCCCAGTCTTGCCGAAGACCGCTCCGGAAATCTGGTCGATTACGGCCGGAGCCGTACGGCCCTCCGCCTCCCAGTAGACTACGTGGAAGTGCATCGCAAGCCACGTGATCCCAATGAACAGTGAACCGAGAATGACGCCCATCGCCGCCAGCGTAAGGGCAGCGTTCTTCGACTTCGGCTCCATGAACGCGGGGATGCCATCGCTTACCGCCTCCGTGCCGGTCATCGCGGAGCAGCCGTTGGCGAAGGCGCGCAGCATCACAATAGCGCCGAACGCCTCCACGGAATGCTTAGCGGTTTCAGGCGGCCAGTCGTTATAGACGGCGCGGATGTTCTCGAGGTGAGGCGCCCAACCCACAAACGGTCCCACAAGAGCGACCGCAATCATCACGTAACACATCGCCACGAACCCGTACGTGAAGACTGCAAAGACGGAGCCCGACTCCTTGAGGCCGCGCAGGTTTGCAAGAGTCAGGAGGGCAATAAACAGCAGACAGATCGAGACGAGATGGTGATCCAGATGCCATTGCCGAACGAACGGAATGCTCGTCAGGTTTTGAACTCCGGCCGCGATCGAGACGGACACCGTAAGCACGTAATCGATCAACAGAGCAGCCGCGGCAATCAAACCGGGAAGCGTCCCGAGATTGTCCTTCGTAACGATGTACGAGCCGCCGCCCTTCGGATAGGCAAAGATAGTCTGCCAGTAGGAAAACACGACGATGACCAGCAGGAGGACGATCAGTCCGGCAATGATGAGCGTGTTCCTGGTGTATTCGTTCT
>JBBQVV010000232.1:0-10800 GCA_038211235.1 Chthonomonadales bacterium
GAAGGGTATTTTTGAGTACCCAACCACCCATGACCTCATTCTCAAACACCGGCTACCTGGACATGGAGCTGCTGCGGTTCACCACCGCCGGCAGCGTCGACGACGGCAAGAGCACGTTGATCGGCCGGCTGTTGTACGACAGCAAGTCCATCTTCGAAGATCAGTATGAGGCGATCAAGCTCTCCTCCGAGAAGCGCGGGGAGGAGTACGTCAACCTGGCGCTGCTCACCGATGGACTGCGCGCCGAGCGCGAACAGGGCATCACCATCGACGTCGCCTATCGCTACTTCGCAACCCCCCGTCGCAAGTTCATCATCGCGGATACTCCGGGCCACATCCAGTACACGCGCAATATGGTGACCGGCGCGTCTACCGCGAATCTCGCGATCATCCTCGTGGATGCGCGCAAGGGTGTCATTGAACAGACCTGTCGGCACGCCGCTATCGCATCCCTGCTCCGCATTCCGCACATTGTAGTCTGTGTAAACAAGATGGACCTGGTTGAGTTCCGGAAAGAGACCTTCGAGAGGATCCGAGCCGACTTCGAGGCCTTCGCGTCCGGCCTGGACGTGATCGACATCCACTTCATTCCAATAAGCGCACTGCTTGGCGACAACGTGGTCGATCGTTCGAACAACATGGCGTGGTACGACGGGCCCACCCTGATGACGCTGCTCGAAACCGTCCATATCGGCAGTGACGTGAACCACACCGACCCGCGGTTTCCTGTTCAGTATGTTATCCGTCCCCAGTCTGCGGACCACCACGACTACCGAGGGTACGCGGGTCGGATCGCCGGCGGCGTGTTCCGGGTCGGCGACGAGATTACGGTCCTCCCCTCCGGCCTAACCTCCCAGATTCGCTCAATCGACACATATGAGGGCGCCATACCCGCGGCATTCGCACCGATGTCCGTGACGCTCACCCTGGAGGATGATATCGATATCAGTCGCGGCGACGTAATCGTTGGCGCTCGCGAGCACCCGATGGTCTCCCAGGATCTCGACGTCATGCTCTGCTGGCTGAACGAACGCAACCTTGCCGCGAACGGAAAGTACGCGCTGCGCCACATGACGCGAGACGTCCGCTGCATCGTGAAAGAGATCGAGTACAAGCTCGACATCAACACGATGGAGCCGATGCGGAACGAAAAGGAGATCCGCATGAACGATATCGCCCGCGTCACGCTCCGCACCACGCAACCGCTCGTCTACGACTCCTACCACCGCAACCGGAACACCGGCAGCCTGATCCTCATCGACGAAGCCTCGAACACGACGGTGGGTGCGGGGATGATCGTGTAGTGTATACTGTTACCGCCTCCTAGCTGTCTTGATCAGTATCCTTCTATCGCCGGAGCAGTTCGTCATCATGCGCCTCAATGACCTTCGCCAGAAATACCTTGAGTTTTTCCAGAGCCGGGGTCATCTTTATCAGCCGGCTTCGCCGCTGGTGCCGATCGACGTCCTGGGAGTCGAAGATAAGTCCACGCTGTTCACATCCGCCGGGATGCAGCAGTACAAGCCTTACTTTGCGGGCACGGCCGCTCCCCCCAGCCCCCGCATTTGTACCGTTCAGAAGTGTCTTCGTACCGGCGATATCGACAGCGTCGGTGACTATTCGCACTGTACGCTCTTCGAGATGCTCGGCAATTTCAGCTTCGGCGACTACTTCAAGCGCGAGGTGATCCACTGGACGTGGGAGTTCCTGACGGACGTCCTTGGGCTGGACAACGAGCGCTTCTGCGTAACGGTGTTCGTGGACGATTCCGAGGCGTACGATATTTGGCATAACGAGATCGGGTTACCGGACGATCGGATCCATCGGCTCGGTGAGGAAAAGAACTACTGGCTGCCGAACGCGATAAGCCAGGGACCGAACGGTCCCTGCGGCCCGTGTTCCGAAGTCTTCTATCGGGTCGCGCCGCTCGAAGAGATGACTGACGATCCCGCACTCTCGCCCACCGAGAAGTATCTCGTCGACGACGAGGCCGGCAGGTGGCTGGAGGTCTGGAACAACGTTTTCACGCAGTTTGATCGCGATGAGGATGCTAACGGCAAGCCGATACTTCGGCCACTCCCGAAGAAGAACAACGATACGGGAGCCGGACTGGACCGAATCGCATGTCTAGTGCAGGGCAAGACCAGTGTCTTCGAGACCGATATCTTCGAGCCGACACTCAAGCGTGTCGAACAGATCTCCGCGATGAAATACGGCGGTACCACCGGCGCCCAGGACATCGCGTTTCGTGTCGTCGCTGAGCACGTTCGGGCCGCCGTGTTCTGTATAGCGGACGGAATCCTTCCATCGAACGAAGGTCGTGGCTATGTGCTTCGATACATCATGCGTCGAGCCATTCGCTACGGCAAGAAGGACCTCGGCTTCTCACAGCCGTTCCTCCACGAGGTCGCCCCTGCCATCATCGAGCAGATGGGCGAGTTCTACACCGAACTGCGCGAGCGGCGCGAGCTGATCCTGAAGACGATCCTGCGCGAGGAGGAGAGCTTCCGCCGTACGCTTGATAACGGCATAAACCGCCTGGAGGAGATGCTGGCGTTTCAACAGGCGAAGCGAGCGGAGTCGCCACATGATGGAAGCGTAGTCATCTCTCCTCAGTCCGGCTATCTGCAGATAACCGGCACTCGCCCGACCCTCTCGGGTGACGACGTTTTTATGCTTTACGACACCTACGGCTTTCCGTTGAAACTTACCCAGGAGATCGCGGCCGAACGCGGCTTTGCGATCGACATGGATGGTTTCGAGCGGGCGATGGAGAGACAGAGACGAGAGTCCAAGGAGGGGTCGCGGATCGAATCAGGCGCCTTCAGGCGTGGGGAGGGCGCGCTGCCTGTGCTGCAGCGGACGCTTCCCGCGTCAGAGTTCGCGGGTTACGAAAGCACCATAGCGGAAGCGAGAATTCTCGGCCTCCTATCTCGGGATGAGGCTCTGGAGATCGCGCGCGCCGGCGACGACGTGACCGTGATTCTTGACCGCACGCCTTTTTACGCCGAGTCGGGCGGACAGGTTGGAGACACCGGACAGATCGCTGCTGCTACGGGCGACACTTCTTGCGCACTGAAGATCGCTGTCACGGACACGCAGCGGACAGGCGGTCTTATACTGCACACCGGCAAGATCCTGGAAGGCGAGGCGAGCGTCGGTCACTCGGTCGTCGCATACGTCGACACGGATCGCAGACGCCGGATCATGCGCAACCATACCGCGACGCACCTACTCCAGGCGGCGCTCCGGCAGGTGGTTGGCGGCCATGTCCATCAAAAAGGCTCGCTGGTAGACCCTGACCGTCTCCGGTTCGACTTCACGCATAATCAGCCCGTTACCGCGGAGGAGCTGCGGCGAGTCGAGGAGATTGTAAACGCCGAGATTCTGACGGATGAACCTGTCATCGTGCACGCCGATCTGCCGATTGCCGAGGCAAAGGCTCGCGGGGCGATGGCGCTGTTCGGCGAAAAGTATGGCGAGCGCGTCCGAATGGTTGAGATCTCCGACTTCAGCCGAGAACTGTGTGGCGGCACGCATCTGCCGCGGACTTCCCAGGTTGGTCTATTTAAGATTGTCAATGAGACCGGCGTCGCGTCAGGTGTACGCCGTATCGAGGCGGTGACCGGCCAGGTCGCCTATCGCTTCGTCAACCAGCGCGAAGATATGCTCCGTTCGGTCGCTTCAATTCTGAAATCGAACCCATCAGACGTGGTTTCGGCCACAGAGAAGCTGCTTCAACAGCGCCAGGAGTTGGAGCGACAGAACCGGCAGCTAAAGGCGGGACTGGGCGCCGCACAATCCGTGGAGCTGCAGCCCCAGCAGGTAGATGGCATCGCAGTCGTCGCGCACCGAATCGACGGCGCCGACGGAGAGTCGATCGCTAACCTCGCCGACAGAACGGCTCTGCGGATGGGATCCGTTATCGTGGTGCTGGGCGGCGTAAATGACGGCAAGATCTCGCTGCTTGCCAAAGTCACGCCCGACCTGGTTCAGCGCGGCTTTCACGCCGGCAACCTCGTTCGCGACGTAGCGAAACTGACCGGCGGCGGAGGCGGGGGCCGGGCAGACTTTGCCCAGGCGGGGGGGCGGAACCCCGAAAAACTGCAGGAGGCCCTCGATGCGGTCCCACGCCTTGTCTCCGCACAGTTAGGATGAGGTCTGCGATTGGACGAGCAGCCTGGCAAACGACTCTCTGCTTTACGGCGCTGCTAATCGGCGGCATCGCCCTCCGGGCGGATGGGAACAGGCGTCCGCGCCTGTTCCTCATCGTATGTGACGGCCTGACGCTGGACGACCTGAATCTCAGAAACGGGGCAACATCCCGTCTTACCTACCTCGCTCAGCACGGATCTGTAGGACTGATGAGCTGTGCCGTGCCCGAACCCAAGACGGACACATCCGCGCTCCTGACGATCGCGGCGGGACGACCAGCGCTTGCCGAGCGAACCGACGAGCAGGCGGCAAACGACTGGGAGAAGGCGCCCGGCGAACGCATCTCCGCCGCGGAGAGTCACCGGATTCGATCGGGTCAAGGGTTTCTGACGGCATTTGATCCCCGCCGCTCGGTAAAGCACCTTGGAGTCCAGGAGTTGAAGTGGCGCGGCCTCGACAGGACTCGATTGGGCGAATACCTGGCAGAGGCAGCGCCACCGGTTCGAGCGCGCTTAATCGGCAATGCAGATACGTCCGGATGGCGGCGGCGCGGCGCGCTCTTGACTGTAGACAGGTTGGGAGTCGGCGGTGGCCTGGTCGCACTTCGGAGCTATGATCCGAGACTGCCGTACGGTCTTATCGACAACCCGGCCGCTCTCGTCGACTATGCACTCCAGGATCAAGTGGATTTTGTCGTGATTCAGTTAGGTGACGGGGCCCGAGCGGACTCCGCTCGAGCGCGACTTTCAGAATCCGAATATCGCGAGGCCCACGATCACGCGGTACTGATGCTGGATTCGGTACTGTCGCTGCTCGGCGCACGATTGAATGGTAAGGGCGCGGACATCCTCGTCATCGCTCCCCGTCCGCCGGCCGCGGACGCCTCGCATCCGCTGGAGTGGGGCCGACTCACCCCTATCCTGGGTTACGGTCCCGACTTTCCGCCCGGCGCCTTCACTTCCGCCACTACCCGCACCACGGGATTGATTGCCAACACGGATATTGCTCCCACCATTCTCCGGATGTACAATCTGCCTGTGCCGACCACGATGATCGGGCGTCCGGTCCGGGTCGTCTCCGACCACACTTCCGATTCGCTCGGCGCGCGACGACTTGCACGGCTGGCACGCCTCGACTTCCTCGCGTGGGCAAACTCGGCGGCGCTAGCGCCATTTCTGTGCATACTTGGAGGTTTCTGCTTCCTGTGCTGTATCGGCGGGCTGTTTTCACTGCGAGCGGGACGTCGAAGCGCTGCGAAACTGTTCGCGTTCGGCTTACTATGTGCGTTGAACTTCCCGGCAGCGCAGTTGTTTGCCCCACTGCTGCTATCGCGCGGCCTGATTGCTTACGGGCTGATTATCGCCGCCTGGATGGCAGCCCTCGCAGCCGTCACGTTTGCCGCTGCACGCTTGCTCCGTGTCTCGGTTCCTGTTGCTGCCTGCGCCCTCAATCTAGCGGCCGTACTTACGGACCTTGTCTCTGGAGGGCATCTGTTAAAGGATGCGCTCATATCGGACTACTATCTGTCGGGATTCCGCTACTACGGAATCGGCAACGACTACCTCGGCCTTATAGTTGCGTATGCGCTCGCCGGCCCGTTTTCAGTGCTTGACGATCTACAGCGAGCAGGCCGAGATGGCACGGCGACCGCACGGTTATCGCGGCGGCTTCCCGTTCACGCGGGCATGGCGAGCGCGATCGCGGACGTCTCGGCGGCCGAAAGCGAATTCGGACAGCCGGCAGCCGCCGCGGTTAGCGCCGATGGGCGGCCAGCGGCCGAAAACCGAGCCGTTACCGTGGTCCTGGTCGCCTGGGCTGGAATCGCAATTATTCTCGGCTGGCCGGCAT
This sequence comes from Chthonomonadales bacterium, assembly GCA_038211235.1. Lineage (GTDB taxonomy): Bacteria > Armatimonadota > Chthonomonadetes > Chthonomonadales > Chthonomonadaceae > DATGJU01. The sequence continues at coordinate 6,004 of JBBQVV010000232.1, forward strand.
GGGGAGCGAATTCCGGAAGCCTCGTCGTGACTTGTGTCGCATTCGGCCTGGGCTGGCGACTCCTGCGCTGCTCGACTGCGAACTGGCTGCATGCACTCACCTTCTGCCTCGCCGGAGTGGTCCTTATGTTCGGATTCGCGTTTCTCGACGCTCGGATCCATGGCGACCAGAGTGGGCACGCGGGATCCGCGCTGCGCGCCGCGAACGCCGGGAGAGGCCTCGGCTATCTAACGAATATCATAACGGGAAAGATTCGTTTGCACCTGACCCTGTTTTCATCCGCCTGGACGTGGGTTACGGCGAGCCTGATCGCCGGGGCGCTCCTGATCGCGCCAATGCTTGCCGCCAACGAGATCGACGAGACGCGCCGGAGGCGTGCATGGCTCGCACGCTCCTCCTCGCTGATCGTACCGACCGCTATCGCCGCGCTGATCTTCAAGGATACCGGCATCGTCACCGTCTGCTATCTGCTCGCGGGTTATGTCCTGGTTGGTTTCTACTACCTTCTCACACCATCATCGAGGAGCTGCTCGCAAGCTCCGTTGGAGAGGAATTGACAACCGGAACGCCGAACCTCTGCGTCGTGAGCGAGACCGGAGCCGGCCCGCTCGAGTCCGCATGCGGCCTGTCAGGCGCTTCGGGGGGAAATCTTCATGAAGTTCTTTGGCATTACCATAGGTAAAGACCGGCCGATGCCGTTTCCGGAGTTTCGCGACCATGTGCGCCTGTGCGTTCGCAGGGCGGTGCCAGGAGCCATATTCGAGCCGCGTGATTATGGATTTGTCTTGAAACAGGAGGGCAAGCCTCCCACAACGTGCAATCTGAAAAGCCTTTACACAGACTACTCACGTGCACCCGGTGACAGCGATGCCATCATCGATCGCTGGATCGGCACGCTGACCATGGACATACCAGATCACACGTGGGTCGAGGCGCAGATGACCCTGCGGCCGATGCTGAAAAATGCCGACTACCTCGCGCACGCTCAGGGCCAGATGCAGAAGAGCACTCCTCCTGATAGCCTTCCGTTTGCCCCGTTCGCGGGGGATCTCTCCGTTATCGTCATGCGTGAGCTACCCGGTACCGTGGTTGCGGTGACGAAAAGTACTCTGGACCGCTGGGAAGTGACACTGGATCAGGCCATGCAGCAGGCGCTGAACAACATGAACATGCAGTCGTTTCCCGCAGTTGTCAACGCGCTTGTCGCAGGGCCGGCGCCCAGAAGAGGCGCCCCTCAGGAGGAAGTCGGTCTGGTATTTGAGGGCGACCACCTCACCGCGAGCTGGATCGTAATCGACCGGTTCCGCGACTTCGTAGCTCAGCGCCTTCAAGGTGACTTCGTCGCCTATGCGCCGTCGCGATCGCGGCTGACCGCCGTCCGAGCGGACGAGTCCAGTCTCATTGCTCAGGTTCAGGCGAATAACAGAAAGGTCTCCGGTCAATCGCACTGGCTCACTCATCTCGGTTTCCACGTCAGCGGAGAGACGACCGGCGGGATCGTGACGGTTTACAAAGGCGGCCTGAATGCGGATCAGACGCCGTTGGATGCGAACAGCCAGTTTGCCGCGGCGACGAAGGCACCGCCCCAGACGTCGGCTCCCGCGCCGTACCGGAAACCAGCTCCAGTGGACTTCAGCACCTGGGGAGGCCTGGTCGAAACGACCGAAGACGCGCCTCCTCCGGCCAGAGGCAGATAGGTGATGCCGCAGGCCGCGCTTCAGAAGATCGTCTCCGGCCAATCTCTCACTCGTGACGAGGCCCGACAGACGCTCAACACCGTCATGCAAGGTCGGGCAACGACTGCGCAGATCGGCGCGCTGCTCGTCGGGCTCAGAATGAAGGGCGAGACCGCCGAGGAGCTGACCGGCTTCGTTCAGGCGATGCGTTCGCACGCCGTGGCGGTGCGAGCGAGGACCTCTCCGCTGCTCGACACATGCGGTACGGGCGGCAGCGCCTTTCGGGTGTTCAATGTATCCACTGCCGCGGCATTTGTGGCGGCAGCGGCCGGCATTGCAGTCGCAAAGCACGGCAACCGAGCTATGTCGGGCACTTGCGGGAGCGCCGATGTACTGGAGGCGTTGGGTGTCAAGGTCGTGCTGACGCCCGAACAGTGTGCCGACTGTATCGATTCCATCGGAATTTGCTTTCTCTTCGCGCAGCGGCATCACCCCGCGATGAAGGAGGTAAGCGCCCCTCGCAGAGAGATAGGCATCCGCTCGATCTTCAACCTCCTTGGCCCCCTCACGAATCCCGCGGGCGCTACGTTCCAGGTCATGGGTGTGTATGATGGCGGCCTCACAAGGCTGGCAGCCGATGCGCTGCGGGAGCTGGGCAGCGATCGAGCCCTCGTGCTGCACGGCGAAATTGGTCTCGACGAGATATCGACGATCGGCAATACGCGCGTCAGCGAGCTGCGAAATGGTGAAGTGCGAGACTACGTCCTTTCGACATGCGATCTGGGCCTGACCTCACCGCGGCCGTGTCCCGCCGATCTGGCGCCTGCGAAGACGCCACAGGAGAACGCCGAGATAGTTCGCACCGTCCTTGGCGGCGTCGCGAACGGTTCCGCGATCGCGGCAAGGCGCGATCTCGTGGCGGTGAACGCGGCTGCGGCACTGCGCGTCCGCGGAATTGCGGAGAGCTGGCCCGAGGCTGTCCGAATGGCGAGAGAGATCCTGGAATCGGGCGCAGCGCTTCGTAAGCTGGAGCAGCTGATTGAGTTTACAGGCCGGCTCCCGGCGGTTTAGAAAGAGTATGAATGAGCATCCTATCAGAGATATTGGCGACAACCCGCACGCACGTGGAATGGGCAAAAGAGCGCCTTCCGATCGATACGCTCCGGCGGCGTGCCGGTGCCCTGCCGCCAACACGCGGTTTCCGAGATACTATCGCGAGCGCCGAAGGTACGGCGCTCATTGCCGAAGTAAAAAAGGCCTCGCCTTCCAAGGGAGTGATTCGTCAGGACTTCGACGCTCTGGCCATCGCCCGCACATACTCCCAGAACGGGGCCTCGTGCCTCTCCGTACTTACAGATGCTCCTTATTTCCAGGGAAAGATTGAGTATCTCCATCAGATCCGAGCGGTCGTTCCCACTCCACTGTTGCGAAAGGACTTCATCGTTGATCCCTGGCAGATATACGAGAGTCGCGTTGAGGGCGCAGATGCGATCCTTCTCATCGTGGCGGCCCTATGCAAGGCCGATCTGCGTGAGTTTCTGGCGCTCGCGCGGGACCTGACGCTGGACGCGCTCGTGGAGGTCCACGATCGCGAGGAGATGGACGAAGCGATTGCGGCGGGCGCCGATCTCATCGGCGTCAATAATCGGGATCTTCATACGTTCCGAACCTCACTGGACGTGACACTGGATCTCGTGAAGTACCTGCCCGCTGGCGACGGACCGATGCTGGTGAGTGAAAGCGGCATCTTCTCACGGGAGGATGTACTGCGACTTCAGGATGTCGGCGTCCATGCCGTCCTCGTCGGCGAGAGCCTGATGCGTGAACAGGATATCGGTGCCAAGGTGCGGGAGCTACTAGGAACCTAAGCAGCGCCTCTCCGCCGTCTCGCAACCAGTATGCCGGGGAGATTCACGCGTTCGCATGTCGGTGCGGCGGGGCAGGCATCCGCGCTCGCCGTTACAAAAGGAGCTTCAGATGCTGAGTGCTGGAGATAGTGCGCCGGATTTCTCACTGCTGGATCAAAGCGGGCAGACCGTGTCGCTGGCGGGGCTGCGGGGCAAGACTGTCGTGCTGTTCTTCTATCCCAAAGCCGACACCTCGGGATGCACGGTAGAGGCGTGTGGTTTTCGTGATATCAAGGTCCACTTCGACTCGAAGAACACCGTTCTGCTCGGCATGAGCCCTGATCCGGTGAAGGCACAGAGTAAGTTCGCCTCGAAGTACGACCTCACCATGCAGCTGCTGTCGGACGAAGAGCACCTGGTCGCCGAAAAGTACGGAGTATGGGCTGAGAAGTCCATGTACGGCCGAAAGTACATGGGCATCGAGCGGACGACCTTCGTCATTGGCTCGGACAGCAAAGTGCAGCGCGTGTTTAGCAAGGTGAAACCGAACGGCCACGCCGAGGAGGTGCTGAAAGCTGTATCATAGCGCGGTTAATGACGCACGCAATGCGACCTCAGTACCTCCAAAGAGCGCTGAGATCGTCCTGTGCCTCCCAGCCCAGGATCTCCTTCGCTCGACGCGCACTGAACTTTCCCGCGGGCAAGTCGTTCGTGATGACGATCTCCTCGTAAGGCGTAGGAAGTGAGTCCACTTCGATAGCGCGCCGCAGCGCCCGCGCCGAGTCCTGCCAGGAGACTGCCATCGTCCATACCGAGTGGGCGCTATCCGGGTTCAGGAAATGAGAATACGTTAGGACGGGGACCTCTAGCCCGAAGTGCTCGGCGAACAGCCGGCAGATCTCCTGTCCCAGGAACTTGCTGTGGCCGTAGAGGCTACGCCCAGGTCGTGCCGGCGCGTTTCCCGGCACCTCGTAGTCCCATCCGTAGCCGGCGCGCGGATCCATAAGATACTGTTCCGGTCCGGTCTGCACGACCCGTTGAACTCCGTGATGGACTGCGGCACGCATGATGTTGAACGCTCCCAGCGTATTGACGCGAAACGCCTCAACATGGTCCGGCCGAACGACGGTGCAGTTCACAATAACGTCCATGCCTTCACATGCGCCCAGCACCTGCGCGTAGTCGCGAACGTCGACCGTTCGCGCCTCGTGCGGCTCGTCAAGGATTGCGGGAAGCGGCGCGCCGGTGGATTGCGGCCTATTTTCGAGCCTCAC
>JBBQVV010000233.1:0-10780 GCA_038211235.1 Chthonomonadales bacterium
GTTGCAATAATCAGGATGAATTGCATTGTCATGCGCCATTACCGCCAATCGGTTGTCATGCCGAGACAGGCCGTGACTGGTGACCCCTTCGGTACTAACCCTAACCAACTCCTTGGGTACCAACCCTAACCAACTCCGTTATACCGCGGTTCGCAGCGTTCGGCTCGCTCCCTACCGGCAATGAATTGCCGCGCGACGCCTGTAGTTGAAAGGGATTGAAATGACAGGCCGTGCAGCAGCGTCGATCAGGAAAGGATCTCAAAGCCGCCATACGGATAGAGGAGGCGCCTGTGAGGTCTGGAGGGATCGTAGAGTATCGTAGTCTCATCTCCGATCTGAACGGTGTTCCACTCTGCCAGTTCTACTGCTATCTTGTCGGAGACGGCGGCCGGCCGCATCGATTCCGGCGTAAAGTCATAGCAGAGAAAGTAAGACGTTGAATCGTCCCTCTTGCTGACCTCCTTGCGTACGATCCGAGCGACACCGGCCTTGCCATGGCAATGGAGCCATCGTGCGCGCAGCGGCAAGACAACCAAAAGGTAAAGGAATATCGATACGATCGCGTCCCAGAAAAGCGCAAACGGCGCCCAGAAGCCGAGGTTCCATAGGCGAGAGCGCGCGGGGAGCGCCACGCCCGCCACCATGCCAGGCAGCAACGGCGCATACTGCACAAGCACGGGAGCGCCTACCTCCAAGTCCGCATACGCGTCGAAGGGCACGGACTCCCAATGACGGTAGGAATTCTTCGCGACCGTGTAGGTGTACTCGACCCGATAGTTGTCCTCGTCACTGTCGCCGTCATCACTGCGAGCAACGACCTTTCCTGACGTCGCCGGAGCGCCGAAGGTCAGGTAGAGCCTTTTAAGCACCATTCCCGGAACGATGACACCGACAATCACGAACGGGACGAGAAACAGCCATAGACAACCCATTCCGACCCGGAATCCATCCGATTTAAGGCGAACTCGGCGCGGTGGGGGTCCGGGCGGCTCTATCCTCCGAGGTGGATCGATCGCCATCGTGATGTCCTCCGGTCTCCTATACGCCGCCTGACCGGGGCGTATAGGAGACCGGATCGCAAATTAGACACCGGTTGTTTGTTTCCAAAGTGCCGGATCCGGCAAACGCTCGATTCCACAGCCGGCGCCCGCTTCGTCCACAATAGCAACGGAATCGGTGTAGTCCTTGAATACGTAGGGTGTTGCGTCCGCTCGGCAGCTCGGAAGTCCGAAATGACTTGGGGCGGCTGCTTAGTATGCCACGTGCACGCAGCGGAAACCTCCGCGCTGCGCGCCGAGCGAGTATTCCGAAATCAGCGCGCCGCAGCACTGTACGATCTGTTCGAACAGATCCCGGTTGTCACGCGGATAGTCCACGTCCAGCCCGTATCCGAGCACGGCCGCCGCTGGGCGAACCGACACGCACGACCCATATCTGCGCGTCGGGCGGCTTCTTCGTTGCTGTAGCGGGGCTGACGAACTGTCATTGGCTTGTCCTCTGAAAAAGGCAGGGGCGGAACTTCGCGCCGTACTTCATTGTACACCGGAACCTCTCCGCCGTGCAGACTACTTCCGACGGCGGTGCAGAAGCAGCGTTGCGCCGGAAATTGCCCCTATTAGCGCCGTAAAATTGAGGGATTGCGGAGGCTTGCGACGCCAGCCGTAGTAGGTCGGCGGCAGCGATTGGTTTGGCCGCAGACTGCAACAGGGAGCATGGGCGCGTTTCATTGACCGGCAGGTGGCAAAGTAAAAGGCACGATTCAATTTCGCCGACCGCGAATACTCATCGTTCTTTTGGTCAATCCACTGTTCTGCAAGGAAAGTACCGGCGGGAACGCCTTTTGGCATTGTCACCGTTTTAATGAATTGGGTTTCACTGGACGCGAGCAACGCCTAACGGCTTGGTAATGACCTGCGGGCGCCGCAGGCGACCGTCAGGTTCATTGCCTTGCTATGCTGCATTCTGATCATGAGCTTCTCATTGCGGTCGTCGATAATCCATCAAATCAGAAGGACCCTGCTCATCATTGGCAGGCCAGTGTCGCGATGCAGCCAGGAGTGTCCGGCATCCGCTGACGCGTACAGATTACCGGCCTTGTCGGCAACCGCAAGCGCAGACCCAAGTGTCGCGATGCAGCCCGTATCGACGATGCCTCCAAGCCAACTGGGGAGACCGCGGACGGGCTGCAACGGACTTTTCCCGTCTATCGGTCCTTGATAAACTGCACCCTGGGCTGCGAAGTGGTCCGTGGCTGCGGACACGAGAATATCACTTTCCGAAAATGCTACGGCGGTGCAATGTAACGCATGCAGGCCCTCCTGTTGGACGGTCCAGGTAACGCCGCCGTCCCGGCTGACACAAAGCCCAATCGCCGTCGCCGCGATTGCCGTGCGGGGATCTAACGGATGCCCGCAGACTTCGTGGACGTCACTCTCGATGTCGATGGTGGGTTGCCACGTCACACCGCCGTCGGTGGAGCGCGGAATGCCCCCGACATGAACATTGGCTAAGAGCGCAGCGCCGTCTGAGGTGGCGGTCATCGAGCGAACTCCAAGCGGTGGTCCAACGAGTTGACCATTTATCAGCGCCGAACCTGCGTACCACGTGTCTCGTCCCGGAGTGGTCTCGAAGCCGCTGAGCGGATCAATCTCGCCACTTTGGCCGACGCGGAGGATACGGGCATCGTCCGTCCCGAGATAGATCACATCGCCGAGTACCGCCAGGCATGCGAGGCCCAGTTGGCTGGTAGCGATCGTATTCCACGCGCCCTCGCAAGTACGACGGCAAAGGGAGTGTCCATCGACAATGGCGAGAGCAGCTCCATCCTGATCTGGTGCAAGGGCTCTCACCGAGTGACCGGCAAGTTCGTGGCCTCGCGTTTCCGGAGCGAAGACGAATAACCCGTCGCTCCAGGTGGCCGCAAGTATGCTTGGCATCGTCATCTCAGCATCCTATTTCCGGCTCTCTTCGACCGCATGATGCCCGCATCACCGGCGCCGAACGACGACGCCCCCTGGGTCTGGATATCCTGCGTTCGGACCGAGGCTGGAAACGATTGGACTTGTGCTGCTACAGGCAATGCCAGGGCAACTGCGCCGAGCGTGCCTAGAACGAACGTGAACATGCTCTCTCCCATTGTCGATGGGCCAATCACTGTTCTTGACGCCCAACGAAGCAAGCTAACCGGCTCGACGACGGACGGGCCGCAGGCCCGCCGTCGCCGAGCGCCCGTGTTGAGCGAGAGGTTAGGCGTCAGCGTATCGCTCACTTGCCGGCAGATTTCTTCAACTCAGCATAATGGTTGGCAATTGTCTCATCGCCCTTTGCGCGATACAGAAGTTCCAACTCTTCGAACACGTATGGACTCGGCACTCCGGCGGCTCGACGCTCGCGCTCTAGGCGAAGTTGGATTTCGAGTGCTTCATCAACCCTATTCAGCGCGCGCAACGTCCAGCCAACCATCCAATGTGCAATGCGTGTGGCCTGAAGGTTTGTGGCACGCTCCCGTAGGACCACCGCTTGTTGGAACTGGTCCAAAGCTGCTTCGTATCTGCCAAGTTGATATAACGCATAACCCACGTTATTACGCAGCGAAGCTTCCCAAGCCTTTGCAGAAAGCTGAGACGAAACTTGCGCAATTTTCAGGGCCTCTTGCCCCCATTTGAGCTGATCGGCTGGCTCCGTTTCGATGAACGCGAGCATATGGAGGGCATCAATCGCTAAGCCGTCAAGCTGCCCCCTCTTTGCGGTCTCAACGGCCTGCGTGTAGGCTTTGCGTGCGCGCTCTTTCGCGACAAGAGTCTGCGAGTCCGGCGGATGAGTAGCGGAAGAATAGGTTCTCCCGAGTTCAAGCCAATACCAGGTACGAGGCTCCTCGCCCGCGGTCTTAACCTGCGGCTCGAGACCCCGCAGGATTTCCTGAGCCTTGACAAAATCTCTCCGAAGGCCGTACGACCTCGCGATTTGTGTTTGCAAAATGAACGCGTCGTCGTCCGTCGCAGCGACGAGAGCGGAACGAAAGCGCTGCTCGCTTTGAGCCGGGCACTCGAAGTTCCAGAGTAGTGTTAGGTCAATTGTCATAGTCGAGGAAGTGGTGATGAAGGGGCAAGCAGCAAAGAGTTAGGCCAAAACAACGATGTTGCTGCCTTCTTGGAAGCGCGCGGTATACTTGCCGCGTACTCCGCCTGAGAAGTCATACTCTGGCAACATCTCAGCTTCTTCGGTTTCTTCAGGTTCCTTTTTCATACTGCTCTCTTTCACGGGCGCTTGCGATCCGTGCGCGAATGAGGCGGATGGTCTCCTCCTGCTCGGTATGCACTACAATTAGCAGGCGTTGTCGTGCTGACATCCCGATGATAATGAAACGCTCGTCTTCATCGGAGTGAGACGGATCGTCAACGGTTAACGACAAAGGATCGGCAAACACAGTTGCGGCTTCAAACAGCGATATGTTCCAGACCGGAGGACGGCCCGGAAAACCCGACGATCCGGCCCTTGTCGTTGATGCCCAGTCCTTCGTCGAACCCGCCTCCGCCCGGCAGCGAAGGCAGACGGGAGACTTTGCCCCTGTACCAGGTTGCGGCGCGTCGATCATTGCCGTCCGCGACAGGTCTCTGGGAATAGCCGACCGCCTGACCGCGATCATTGATCTCAAGTGCGCCGCTCTTATTGTCGCCGGGCAGTTCACCCAATAGATGGATAACTCCGTGTTCCCACATCACGGCGTGGTTTCGCTCGCCGGACGGTGTCGATCTGCCGACGACCTGGCCCAGGTCGTTGAGGGAGAAGGCGATCGTGTCGATCGAGGTCGGCAAGCCGGGCAATGGCGTAATCACACCGTTCCTCCAGAGGTAGGAGGCCTCGCCAAAGAAGGGTTCATTGATGAGGTCGTCTGCGTTGCTGTTGGCGTAGGCGGCGACGTCGCCTTCGTTGTTGATCGTCTGCTGCCACACCGAAGTGAACGGCAATCCCGGTAGCTCGCCGAGATCGGTAACCGTGTACCGGTCGGCGATAGCGGGACGGATCGAAGAGAGCGCAAGCGCTGCGAGCGCTAACGCAAGGCTGAGTCTGTGACCGAGAACCATCGGATTGCCTCCCTTGAAAAGTAAGTAGCCTCACGCTTGAAACGTAGACCAGTATTGCGAACAGGCAATAACCCGTGCGTGACCGGTCTCCGACAAATCAGGACCACCCGCCTTCCTGCCCAACCGGTAACTGACCGCACCCTGACCGCGGGCAAGAGAAGGTTTTCATGGGTACAATCGATCGAGCAGCAGTACAAAGCAAGCGCCGAGCCGCCAAGTTAGGGAACCACGAGCATGGAGCCGGGATCACAGAAGCAACTCCAAACGTCCTCTTCAGCCTCGTTCTATGTCACGGGGGGAACCCTTCGTGGGGACGCCTCATCGTACGTGCTGCGGCAGGCCGACGAGGCGCTGTTTGCCGGCCTGCTGGCAGGGGAGTTCTGTTACGTCCTCGATGCGCGGCAGATGGGCAAGTCGAGCTTGATGGTCCGGACGGCAGCCCGGCTGGAAGCGGAGGGTATCTCCGTCATCAAGCTCGACCTGACGGCCGTCGGGCTGGATCTCACTTCCGAGCAGTGGTACTTCGGTCTGCTGGAGGGACTTGGGTGCCGGCCGGAAACGGAGATGGAGGCGTTTTGGGAAGCGAATCGGCAGTTGGGACCATTGCAGCGTTGGTTCAAAGCCATCGAGGAGGTCCTGCTTACCAGCACCCGCGGAGGCGTGGTGATCTTTGTGGACGAGATCGATATCGTCCGCAGTCTACCCTTCCGGACCGACGAGTTCTTTGCGGGCATTCGAGCGCTCTATAACCGTCGTTCGTCTGTTGGAGAACTGCAGCGTCTGACCTTCTGCCTGCTGGGTGTGACGACGCCTTCGGAGCTGATCGAGGACGTCGCCATGACTCCCTTCAATATCGGCACCAGAGTCGAGCTCAACGATTTTGCTCCCCACGAGGCAGCTCTATTGGGCCGAGGATTGAGCGGTACGGGCAGAAACGGCGCGGTGCTGTTGGAGAGAGTGCTCTATTGGACAGGCGGACACCCTTATCTGACCCAGCAGTTGTGCCGGTCTGTAGCGGAGGCTGAGGAGATACGGTCGGCTGACGACGTTGACCGCATTTGTGCGGACTTGTTCCTATCTCCTCGCGCGCGGAAGCAGGACAACAACCTGCTGTTTGTGCGCGCCCGTCTCCTGCAGAGCGGAACAGACGTTGCCGGCCTGCTGGAACTGTACGGTCAGGTCCATGCGAACAGGCGGGTCTCCGACGATGAGACCATTCCATTGATCGACCATCTGCGTCTGTCGGGTATCGTCCGCGTGATCTCCGGCTGCCTGCGCGTTCGGAACCGTATCTATTTTCTGGTGTTCGACCAGGATTGGGTGCGAACGAACATGCCTGATGCGGAAGTGCGCCGGCAGCGGAACGCATTTCGCCGTGGCGTGCGGCGTACTGTGGCGTTAGCCGGCGCAGTCCTCTCGATTATGCTGGGATTGGTCCTGTTCGCATTTCAGCAGGCCGATCGCGTCGGCAAACTCGCGAAGGAAGACCGTCGGCTGACCGGTATCGCTGAGCGCAATCTCTATTTCGCAAATATGAACGTCATCCAGCGCGATTGGGAGGACAACAACGTCGCCCATGTTCGCGAGCTTCTGGACCAGACAAGATCCTTCACGAGCAGGGGCTTCGAGTGGGGCTACTGGAACCGCCTTTGCCACATGGATATCGCAACATTCGCACATGCCGCATATCCCGCTCGCTTTTCGCCGGACGGTCGGTATATGTTCACGAACGATGGCGGAGACAACCCCGGTACCGGCATCATTTGGGACTCAAAGACGTGCCGAATAGCTCGTTACCTCGCCGGCTATCACGTCTCCATCAGGTCGGCGGCGTTTTCCCCCGACAGTCGTTATCTGATCACTGCAGGCAGCAGGAATACCGCTACTATCTGGAGTGTTGCTTCAGGCAGAGCGCTTTTCAAGCTTGTCGGACATAAGCAGCCTGTTACTTCCGTTGCCTTCTCATTCGATGGGCGCCGTATCCTTACGGGCAGCGTTGATGCGATGGCAAAGGTCTGGGATGCGAAGTCGGGCCGGGAGATACTCTCCCTTAGACAACAACGTGAGATTCGAGCCGTCGCCTTTTCTCCGGATGACCGGCGCGTCGTGACGGGCGGTGGTGATCGGGACCTGGCGGGCTCGGGCGAGGCCTATGTGTGGGACATACAAACAGGATCGAGAATGTTCGCTCTAGTCGGCCATCACGGCATCGTCACCTCGGTGGCCTTCTCCCCCGATGGAACGCGTATTGTGACAGGCAGCACCGACTCCACGGCGAGGGTGTGGGACGCCAGGACCGGTCGAGCCATGCTCACTCTGAAGGGACATACGCTGGAAGTCATGGCTGTCGCGTTCTCCCCCGACGGGCGACGGGTCCTATCGGGAAGTGACGACAACCTGGCGATCGAGTGGGACGCGGTGACCGGCCGAGCGGCGCTCTTGCTCCGGGGCAACGTTGAACGCGTCTGGTCGGTAGCATTCTCCCCGGACGGTAAACGCATTCTGACTGGAGGTATCGACAAGGCTTCGATATTGTGGGATACCGCTGAAATTCGGGAAACTGTCACTCTGTCGGGACACAAAGGACCGGTTTATGCTGCTGCATTCTCCTCCGACGGCAGGCGCGTTGCGACGGGCGGAGATGATGCTCAAGCGAGGGTGTGGGACGCAAGATCGGGTAAGGAGTTACGAGCTCTAGTTGGCCATGCACGCCCCATCCGATCGATATCCTTCTCTCCCGACGATCAGCGCATCCTGACCGCCAGTGATGACCACACCGCAATGGTGTGGGACGCGAACACCGGCTCAAAATTGCTCACAGTTCGAGGTCATACAAAGCCGATTGTTGCGATCGCCTTTTCACCGGATGGCACGCACATACTGACCGGAAGCCTGGATGGTACGGCGAAGGTCTGGGACTCAACGAATGGAAAGCTGTCCCTGACCCTCCGAGGAGAGATCAATGCTGTCCGCGCCGTGGCCTTCTCTTCCGACGGACAGCGGTTATTGACAGGCGGCGGTGGACAGAATGCGGGCTTTCCAGGCGCGGCCGAGGTATGGGACGCGCGATCAGGACGCAAGATCCTTACTCTGTCCGGACACTACAGCAGCGTCTCTTCAGTCGCCTTTTCTCCTGACGGTCGGCGCATTGTGACGGGCGAGCTCCACGCTCGGACGGCCCAGGTATGGGATGCGAGAACAGGTCTGCCCACCCTCACTCTCAAGGGACACAAGGGCGTTGTGATGTCGGCTGTCTTCTCGCCGGATGGCCGCCGGATCCTCTCCGGAAGCGGGGACAACACGGCGAAGGTATGGGACAGTGAATCGGGGCAAGAGATTCTTACACTAAAGGGTCACTCTGATACGGTCACCTCTGCTTGCTTTTCAGCTGATGGCATGCGGATCATCACGGGGAGTTTTGACAAGACGGCGAGGATCTGGGTATCGGATGCCGAAGCCGGAAACAGATAAAGAGACGCGAACATGGAGCGAGTAAACCGAGAGTTGACCGTCACCGTTTTCGGCCGCTTTGATGCGTGTATGGACGGTGTCGCGCTCCCCGGCTTGCAGAAGCGCGATGGCGAGCGACTGTTGGCTCTGCTGACGCTACACCACGGCCATCCCGTCAAGACAGGGACGCTGGCGGAGACTCTCTGGGCGGCTTCCGCCAGCCTGGACAGCCTTCACCAGGCTGCCTCGCATCTGCGACGGGCGCTCGCGGAGCATGCCTACCGGCTTCAGTCGCCGAAGGGCTTCCTGTTTCTGGACCTGGCGGGCGCGCCTGTCGATCTTGTAACGTTCGACTCGGCAATTGCACAGGGCGATATCGAGTCGTTGAAGGCGGCGGTCAGCCTTTATCAGCGAGGCCCGCTGCTGGAAGGTTGGGACGACGTAAAGGACCCCTGGATTGTGCCCGAGAGGGACAAGCGCAAACGAAAGTACCTGGCGGCCCACAAGCAGCTCGCAGCCGACTATCTTGCAAAGCAAGATCCTGCCGGGGCAGTGCCCTATCTGCGAGCTTATGTTCCTCTGAATCCGGCGGAGGAGCGGGGTTGGTACGACCTGATGAACGCGCTGCTGCGTAGCGGCGAGCGTGTGGCAGCGGTCACCGTCTACGAAAACTGCCGCAGGATCTTTCAGGCCAAATATAAGATGGAGCCTCCAAAGGCGATGCTCGATCTTCTCCGGCAAATTCACCCGGAGGAGCGGGGCGCCTCCATGGAACCGCCGCAAGATGTGAGCGTACTCAACGTTCCTAGAGGAGTGGTGCTGCTCAGTTCTCCATTCTATGTCGTTCGAAAGACCGATCAACTCTTTGAGGTTGCGATTGCTCGACGGGAAAGCGTCGTACTGGTTAAGGGACCGCGCCAGACGGGTAAGACCTCGCTTCTGGCGCGCGGCCTTCAGCAGGCACGCGCGTCCGGCGCCGATGTAGTCCTTACCGATCTACAGGCTCTCGGCGAGGAGCACTGGGAGTCGACTGAGACGTTCTGCCTCGCTCTGGCCCAGGATCTAGCCGATCAACTGGATCTGTCCGTTTCGCCCAGCGAAGTCTGGAACCCGGCTCGCGGACCGAATCGCAACCTTCAGCGCTACCTGAGCGACCACGCCCTGGAGCGCTCTCAAAACCGCCTGGTGTGGGGGCTGGACGAGGTGGACAGGCTATTCGCGTATCCATTCAGTACGGCAGTATTCGCCCTGATTCGCTCATGGCACAACGCCCGGGCACTTGAGCCACAGCGCTCGTGGGATCGGCTCACGCTGGCAATGGCCTATGCCACCGAAGTCCACCTCCTGATCCAGGACCTCAACCAGTCGCCCTTCAATATCGGCGTGCAGCTGACGCTGCAGGACTTTACCATGGAGCAGATCGAGGATCTGAACCGCCGCTATGGATCTCCCTTGGAGGGACAAGGACCCGTTCGGAGGTTTTATCAGCTCGTGGGCGGCAGTCCCTACCTCGTCCATCGCGGCCTATATGAGCTGGCCGCACAGCAGATGGATTTGCCGGCTCTTGAGGCGCAAGCCGCCAACGAGTCCGGCTGTTTCGGAGACCATTTGCAGCGAATCGAACAGGCGCTTCGGCATGATTCCTCGCTCAGCGCCGAAGTGCGCGACCTCCTGGACGGGCGTCCCTGTCGCACGTTGAAGAGCTTCTACCGCCTGAAGAGTGCGGGCCTTCTGATCGGGGAGGAGCCTGAAAGCGCGACATGGCGCTCCACTATCTATAAGACCTACCTCCACGACCACCTGCCGAATGTGTAAGTAAGCGGGCCAATCACTTCCTCTGCCTGCCGGCTATGACCGAGGGACCACGCCGCCATCCGCACACGTTTCGAGGTGCGTGCTTTCGACGGTGCGTCAGCAACGCTGAAACTCCGCCCAAACAGATCGTTCGGTGTGGCTCGATGGAACTCCTACTCAAGCTACGTGTACTCCGCCAGACAATAACAGCGTCGCCGGCACCCGGATCGGTCTCTCCCTGCAGCTTAACGATAATGACGGTAAAGGCCTCTGCGGGCAGATGAACTGGGCGCCGGCATAACTCCGACCTGGAACCCGCCCGATTTCGGGATTGTTACCTTGGTCGAGCGATGGGCGGCACATTGGGAACGGCGCATGCCGGATCGTTCCGAAGTGATGTTCAACCACAAAGATCGACTCTCAGGCAACGGCATAACCTGTGTGTAGTCTGA
>JBBQVV010000234.1:0-10766 GCA_038211235.1 Chthonomonadales bacterium
CGGCAGGGTCGCGCACGGTCGCAACCCATAGTTCGCCCTCCGCGTACGTTGGTCTGACGACCTCACCGCCTGCTGCGATCGCCCGATCAATAGCGACATCGATTCGATCCACGTACATGTAGGGCAGAAATCCCGGATCCACATTGATTTGAAGTCCCGCTACCCACCGTCCGATAAGGTGCCCGGTCGCATCCCGGAACCTGTAATCATCAGTGTCTCGCCGCTCCGCCTCCCATCCGAACACCGTCTCGTAGAATGCCGCAGATCGGGCTGGCTCGATCGCTGGGATCTCAAGATAGGTGAGCCCACCGTGCCTGGTCAGGCTCGCTTCCACTCCAGGCGCGCCGGTTTGCGCCTCATCGGTTTCGGTTTGGTCCATTGACGAATTAATCTCCTGGTTCCAAAATGGCGGAACAGACGAGCGCCGCCTCGACGCCGCGTCTCCCCAGTAGCTTGACCGCGGTGAAAATATCTTCGACCGAGCAGTAGATGCTCAGTCGATACTTTCGAGTGCTTTGGCGCTGCGGCCTGCGTAAGCGCCAAAGTATCGCAGATCCACGGTATACAATCCAGAATCGGACTCGGATATTCCTTCAAACGCAATCGATTCCATAATCTCGTCACGAATTGGATGCCTTTTCTGGCTGACGCGCTGAACGATATGTTGCAGAGAACGAGAGGTACTTCTCCGCCGGCATCGATTCAGAGATTGCTCGCAGGGCGGCTCCTTCGATGAGGTTTCGGACGAGTGCGTCAACGGTCAGACATTGCCGGCATTTTGGGATAGTACACTATAGTTTCCAGGAGTCGACAAGACCGCAGATACGGCAACCACGGCCTGGTCCCGGTCGTATACAGGCCCATCGAAATGCAACAAACCACGCAAGATACCGCCTAAGAGTTATTCCGGCAATCAGGAGAAGTGCCACGTGTGGATCGTACAACTTGCACTGCGGCGCAAATACACGTTTATTGTCATGGCGCTGCTCATTGCCATCCTCGGCGGCCTGGCAGCCGTCCGCACTCCGACAGATATCTTCCCGGTAATCGATATTCCTGTCGTCAGCGTCCTTTGGAACTATAGTGGAGTATCTGCGACGGACATGGAGCGTCGCATCGTTACGCTTTCTGAGCGCGCCTACGCCTCAAACGTGAACGATATCGAGCACATTGAGTCCCAGTCGCTGGCGGGCGTCAGCGTTATCAAGATCTACTTCCAGCCTGGCGCCGAGGTGCAGACCGGCATCGCGCAGATCTCCGCCATCTCGGCCGGCCTCGTTCGGTTCATGCCCCCCGGCATCACCGCTCCGTTCGTGATCCGGTACAGCGCCTCGGCCGTTCCCATCATGCAACTTGGCCTTAGCAGCCGAACGCTCTCCGAACAGCAGGTCAACGATCTCGGGAACAACTTTGTCCGCACGCCGCTTTCGACGGTGCGCGGCGCCTCTGTCGGCTTCCCACTGGGTGGGAAGCAGCGGCAGATAATGGTCGACCTGGATGTGTCCGCGCTGCAATCGAGGGGACTGACGCCGATCGACGTCTCCAATGCGATCAACGCACAGAACCTGATCCTACCTTCCGGATCCGCTAAGATCGGCACCCGGGAGTACAACGTCTTTCTGAACAGCAGTACCGATACCATCGAGGCGCTGAACGATCTTCCAATCAATACCGCGGGCGGCACGACGGTCTACGTGCGCGACGTCGCGCACGTCCACGACGGCTTTGCGCCACAGCAGAATCTCGTCAGTCAGGAGGGCCGCCGAGCAGCCCTCATCACCATCATAAAGAACGGAAACGCCTCCACGCTCGACGTTGCCACTCGAATAAAGCAGGCTATTCCGAAGGTGGCCGCCACAATCACTTCGGAACTCAAGATCACGCCGTTGTTCGATCAATCGGGTTTTGTGCGCAATTCGATCCTTGGCGTGGTCAAGGAGGCCGCCATCGCCGCATGCCTGACGGCTGCAATGATACTCCTCTTTCTGGGAAGCCTCCGTAGCACTTTCGTTGTCTGCATCTCCATACCGCTCTCGATCCTCTCCTCATTGATCTTCCTGAGCGCCAACGGACAGACGATCAACATCATGACCTTGGGCGGGCTGGCACTCGCAGTCGGCATTCTTGTGGACGATGCCACGGTCGAGATCGAGAACTCCAACCGAAACCTGTCCATGGGTAAGGGGTTGAAGCGAGCGATTCTCGATGGCGCGCAGCAGATTACCGGACCAACGTTCGTATCGACAACCTGCATCTGCATCGTATTCGCGCCGGTTATCTTTCTTTCGGGCTCCGCGAAGTCGCTGTTCACACCGCTCGCGCTTGCCGTAGTCTTCGCGATGATGAGCAGCTATCTTCTATCGCGCACGCTGGTGCCGATTCTCGTCTTCCTCTTGCTCCCCAGAGAGGTCGATCGAATTCGCGCGGCAGACTCCGGCCATACGATCGAGGAGGGTATTCGAGAGGCGCTCTCCGGTCGCCAGGGACCGGTGCACGGCGCCGAAACCGCCAATCAATACGGCCCGGTGTGGCGACTTCACATCGCCTTCAACGCAGGCTTCGAACGGTTTCGCGCGGCCTATCTGAGATTGCTCCATTCCGGCATGCTCAAGCGCAAAAAGGTAGCGCTGCTGTTTGCCTGCTTCTTCGTCGTTTCGTTCATTGTCGTTCCGTTCGTAGGCGAGGACTTCTTCCCATCCGTGGACGCCGGCCGCATTCGACTGCACGTGCGGACTCCTGCGGGCACACGGTTGGAAGAGACGGAGCGACGAGTCGGCGAAGTTGAAGCGCTGATCCGGCAGGTGATTCCGCGCGACGAGATCGAGCTGGTTTCGAACATCGTGGGACTGCCGAACGGCGGCGTCCTTGCAAACGGCGACAGCATGGCGATCGGCCCGACAACCGCGGAGATGCTGATCTCGCTTAACGAGCGCAAGCACGGCCCCACCGCGAAGTACGTTGCCGAACTACGGCGGCGCCTTCCCGGACTGTTTCCCGATACTCACTTCTTCTTCCAGCCTGCCGACATCGTTACTCAGATTCTCAACTTTGGTCTCTCCGCGCCCATCGACGTCCAGGTCGTCGGGCGAAACCCGACGAACTTCGGAATTGCGCGGGAGCTGGAGCGACAGTTCAAGGCGATCCCGGGCGCGGCGGATGTATTCCTTCGGCAGGTCGTCGATGCGCCCAGCATCAATGTGACTGTCGATCGCGACCGCGCATCGGGCATCGGACTGACGCAACGCGACGTCGCGAATAACGTTCTCATTACTCTGAGCGGCAGCGGCCAGACAGCCCCCAACTACTGGCTGGATCCAAGGAACGGCGTGAACTATCCGATCGTGACGCAGGCGCCTCAGTACAATGTGAACTCGATCGGCGATCTGGCTAATATTCCGGTATCCAATCCGACCCGTGGCGGGTCGTCACCGCTATTGAGCAATATCGCAACCGTTGGGCGCAATACGACCGTCCAGAATATCAGCCACTACGATGTTCAACCCGTATTTGACGTCTTTGTGAACGTGCAGGACCGGGATCTCGGCGGCGTCGCGCACGATATCCAGCATATTGTCAACGGCATGAAACTTCCCCGCGGCACGACTATACAAGTACGTGGTCAGGTTGAGAGCATGAACTCCAGCTTTCTCGGTCTGGGCTTCGGCCTGATTTTCGCGATTGTACTGGTCTATCTGCTGATGGTGGTGAATTTCCAGTCATGGATCGACCCGTTCATCATCATTACGGCTCTGCCCGGCGCGATATCGGGGATTCTCTGGATGCTGTTTCTGTCGCACACAACATTCAGCGTCCCGGCTCTCATGGGCGCAATCATGTGTGTGGGAGTGGCGAGCGCCAACAGCATCCTGGTCGTAACCTTTGCGAATGAACGCAGGCTGGAGGGAGACAACGCCTTTCAAGCTGCGATGGGCGCCGGATATACACGACTTCGTCCTGTTCTGATGACGGCAAGCGCCATGATTATCGGCATGCTCCCGATGGCCCTGGCTCTCGGTGAGGGAGGCGAACAGAACGCCCCGCTGGGAAGGGCAGTCATCGGCGGCTTGCTTGTCGCAACGGTCACTACGCTGCTGTTCGTACCCATAGTATATAGCTACATTCACCGGAACGCCGGCCCAATAAGAGGCGAGCCCGACCAGAACGAGGGCGAAACACGGGCGTGGGCGGAGCACGATGGTCGCGGTCGATCGACGTAATCCTAAACAAGGTTGCTGAGAGATACTTACAATGAGTGCAGAGCCAAACACCGTTCGCAATCCTAACATGCAGGCTCCTCGGAGTGTCGGCGCCAGCCGGTATATCTTCATCGGAGCGATTGTCCTCCTGGGAGCCGCCGTCTGGTTGGTGGTCCTTCCGCGGCTGGCGCAGGACAGGATTCTGAAAGCCGATTCGCAGCAGGTCTCCCATCAGGCTCCTCGTGTGGATGTTGTCTGGCCGCACATGGAGATCGGGAGCGACCTGACCCTTCCGGGTAATGTGCAGGCCGTTTCCGAAGTAACGATATTCGCGCGAGCCAGTGGCTACATCTCCAGGCGGTACTTCGACATCGGTGAGCGCGTACATGCCGGGCAGATTCTGGCGGACATCGAATCTCCCGAAGCAAAGCTGCAACTCGAGCAGGCGCAGGCCGATACCAGCAAGTCACGCAACACGGTACTTCAGTCGCAAGCCGACGTCGAAAAGCAGCGAGCAGGAGTGGCACAGGCTCAGGCCGATTCGTCTAGGGCCGCTGCATCAACCGAACAGAGTCGCGCTATGGTGTCCAACGCGCTGGCCAGGCTTGCACAGGCGAAGGCGAGCCGATCGGAATCCGAGGCTAAGCTCGCGGAGTCGAAGCACGCGCTCGACGGCCAGAAGTCTGCCGTGGAGCAGTCCGAAGCGCAGATGGAGCTCGCCACGACGACTGCCAGACGTTATCGTGAACTGCTGCAAGAGGGCTTCGTCACGCAGCAGGACGACGACCAGGCGCAGGCCACCCTTAAAGTGGCGCGTGCCGCATCGTCCTCGGCTAAATCGGCCGTAGGCGCGGCAACTGCCAACGTTCAGGCGGCGCAGGAGGCGATCAACTCCGCGGAAGCAGCCGTCGATGCGGCGACGGCGGACGTCAGCTCCAGCCGGCAGAGCCTGAACGCCTCCATCGCCTCCGAGCGATCGAGCCATGCCAACGTAGCGGCTATTGAGGCAGGACTGCGATCGAGCCAGTCCGTCGTTCAGGTCAACCGATCCGGCGTAAACTCGCAGCTCGCGAACGAACGCCGCTTTGGCGCCCTCAGTGGCTTCCAGCGGGTCCGCGCTCCCTTCGACGGAGTGATCACGGCACGAAACGTCGATGTCGGCACGCTGGTAACCGCGGGCGGAGCCGCGACAAACCTCGGTCCGACCACAACGGTTTCCACATCGGGGCTGTTCGGGCTGGCCCGTACGGACGAGCTCCGCATCCAGGTCAGCGTGCCGCAAGCTTATTTCCAGTCGATCGCCACCGGCACGAAAGCCACAGTGTCCGTGCAGGAGATGCCAGGTCGGGTGTTCGAGGGAGCCGTGACCATGCAGTCCGGCGCGCTCGATTCGAGTTCGCGAACCCGGATGACCGAGATACGCCTGAAGAATCCGAAAGGCGTTCTCCTGCCCGGCATGTTCGCGCGCGTGGTGTTTGCGATGGGCGGCAAACGGCGTGTACTCCGGGTACCCGCAAACGCGCTGGATGTGGGCAAGGATGGCACGCGTGTCGCTGTCGTCCGGCCGGACAGCACGCTCCATTTTGTGAAGGTGCTCCTGGGCCGGGATTTTGGACCGGAGGCCGAAGTACTCGAGGGCTTAACCGGCGATGAAAGAATGGTTTCCAATCCCACCAGCGACCTCAAGGATGGGATGCGCGTGGAAGTCGCGAGCGGCGGCGACGCCGGACCAAAGATGAGCCCGGCCGGAGACCATACGCCGCCGTCGACTAAACAGCCTGGCATAAGGTGACAAGACCGCCGGTCAGATCACAGGCGCGAAAGGTGCAGTGCAAAAGTGGCGGAACTAGTCGAGATTTGGGTTGACGAACGGGAGGGCGTAGTCGCACGCCGGGCCGTTGTGGAGGGCTGCCGTGCTTCAGATCGGTCTCATATTTTCGCTGATTGTAGCCACACCCCAACTTTCCAACACAATGCCTCTTACGGCCGGGGTCGCACGCGTAGACATTACGCCGCCGCTGGAGCTGAAAGCATCGTTGGGCGGCTACGGCGATCGAATGAGCCGTCCCGCGATAGGCGTTCACGATCGAGTCTGGGCGAAAGCGCTCGTCGTTAGACAGGGACAGAAGCGCTTTGCGCTGGTGACAGCAGATATTCTCGCGTTTCCACCCGGCTTCAAGGCTGCTGTCATCGGCGCGCTCTCCAGCGACGGCTGGACCGCCGATCAATTGATGCTGTTAGCGAGCCACTCCCACACCAGCATCGACATGGAGGCGATCGATCCGCGGAATACGTTCGGAATACCTCAGCTCGGTATCTTCAACAAGGCTCTATTCGATCGGATGGTCGTTCTGTTTGCGCATGTCGTGTCGGAAGCGGGAAAGAGCCAGTCTGCGTGCACGGTCGGGACGACGAGTGTTCTGCTCGCGGGCTGGAGCCATAACCGCCGGCCAGGCAACCAGGCGACCCAGCCGGAATTGACCATTACACGGATCGACAGAGCGCGTGGTCCGCTGGCGGTACTGGTCAACTGGACCGCGCATCCCACCTTTATGGACGCGGACGACATGATGTTCTCCGGCGATTGGCCCGGCCACATGCAGCGAACTATTGAGGCATTGATCGGCGGAGACGTTACCGCGTTCTACTATAACGGTGCGCAGGGCGATCAGGCGCCGACTGCGCGGCCGGACTCTGGTGGAAACTGGGAAAAAGCGGAGCGCTATGGACGCGAGCTCGGAATCGAGGTCTGGAAGGTCTGGCGATCGATACGACCGCGTCGAGCTTCACGGCTGTCGTACCATCTTGAGCCGATCACGCTGCCGGAGCGTGTGCCGCATCCCGACTTCATGAAGACCGGCGGAGCCGAGTACGGCCTGACGGAAGCGAACATCCGTGGAATTGTAGAGCGACTGACGCCAACGGCGACTCACAGCACTTCTGTTCGTCTTGGCGATCTGCTCATCCTGGGCATGCCGGGCGAGCTTGCTGCGTCGCTGGGTGACGAGCTGAAATCGCGTGTGCGAACGGAACTTGGATTGCGCCATGTCGTCATCGGCGGTCTTGCGGATGAATGGACCAGTTACGTCCTGTCGCCGGAGGAGTATCGCAAGGGGGGATACGAGGCGAGCATGTCTTTCTACGGCGATCGGCTCGGGCCGACCCTGGTCGACGCTATCGCCCACGGCGCCGCTAACATCAAGTCGTCCGCGCCGAGCAGTCAGCGCTGAGCTGGCGCGCATACAGACATTTTGTGGTGCTGTGGATAACCTTGTTGTTATGACCAACCACCGTGACTTGCTCCCTATTCGTTATCGGCATATTCACAATCGAAGATTCGAAATTCAAATCGTGAACGCCTAACTACCCGACCCTGCTCGCCCGTCTGTAATTAGCGAGGGATCACCTAGAAACCTGAGGTGACAAGGAGTCTCGCTATGCGCACCTCTCGAATGGTCATCGCTCTGCTCGTTGGAATGGCGATTCCGGCAGCAGTCACCTGCGTCCACGTCGCTTCGGCGCGGGAGCGCAATCTTGGTCCGAATTTTGCCACGCTCTTCCCGAAGCCGACGGGTCACAACGGATACGAGGAGTTCGTTCTGGCTTCGGACATCGCGACATCGAATCCTGCCTGGCAGGAGATGGATCGCGTAATGCACGATGTGCCTTCGCCCACTCTCGCAGCTAAGCGAGGCGTAGTGTCCGACCCGGAAGTGCGGCGCGCCCTCGCGCTCGTTCGGACGGGACTGGGCAAACCGTCCCAATCTCCACGCAAGTCTCCGGAGCTAGACACTCTCGTTCCGGATGTAAGCCTGTTTCGGTCGCTCGGCCGGCTGCAGAGTTTTGAAATGTGCGTGAATTTCGAGGAGGGCCGCAACGAGGAAGGTCTTACGTGCTTCCGCAACGCTCTCAGGTTCGGAACGCAGATCCAGGTCGGGACCATTGCCAGCGCGGTCGTGGCGCTATATGTGGACGGGATATTCATTCGGCAGTGCGCCCGGTATGTAGATCAGCTCTCGGCCAATGACTGCAAAACCCTGTTGCGCATCGTTGCGAATCGGCTTCACTTGCCGGATCCTCAATTTGCGGTGATAGCGGCGGAGCGCGACATGAGTATCCGGACGCTGCTCAACCACCGACTTGAGGCCGGCCTTCTATTGAGCAAGATCGTTCTTCCCCCCAATGCGAGCATGGAAGAAAAGGACGCCTACGCTTCGGTAGTGCGGCTCGTCGACACTCAGCCTGATCGGGTACCGTCCGTGTTGGACCAGGCAACGCAGCAATTAGCCGAGTACTATGATGCAACAATTACGGCACTTCACCAACCGCCCTGGGACCGAAAGTATCCCGAACTGCAAGTCCCCAGCACTCCCGCGGACGGACTGGTATTTGCGGTCGCGCCTCGTTCCTACGCGCGTATCGGATACCGGTATACGGTCGAGACCGCGCTGCTTCATCTCCTAGCGGCACGCGCCGCCATCCGACGGTTTGCCCTGGAGCACCAGGCTCATCTGCCTGCCGACCTCGAGGCGCTCCATCTGGGCGCCCTGGCACTCGACCCATTTACAGGAACGCTGCTTACGTATGTTCGGCACGATGACCTGAGCTGCCAAATCACCAGCGCCGGGCCTCCTGACCTGCGCCGCAGCGGGCGGGCACCTACCGGCAATCGCGTGGAAATCTCATTGACCACCGCCTACCCACCGTAATCGCACGACAGCCCAATCCGGCAATGCGCCAGAGAGCGGACCGGCACGACATACGACGACACATCGTCTGTCATGCCGGTCCGCTCGTTCAAGCTGGATCTCCGCGCCGGGCCGCCGATCTATCCTCCTGCAATCGCTCCAACGACCATAAACGGCTCCTCACCGGAAGCTACAACGGCCGGCAGGAGCGCATCCGGGGCCCCGTGGGAGAGGTCCTCCTCGCAGGCGAAGAACCGCAGGAAGGCCCGTCGCTGTTGTGTCACATGGTCGCGGATCGTCCCGCGCAGCATCGGATAGCCGGCCTCGAGCGCGTCGAGCACCGATCGCTGCGTGACCGGTCCCTCGACATCGAGTTCCACGTCGCCATCGACGTTTGCCAGCGTCCTGAGATGGTACGGGAGCATGACGCGTACCATTATCTCTATGGACCCGTTCCTGGAAGCGTCTGCACCTCGACGGACAGAACGGCAGGCAGGTCCCGGACGATCGGAGCCCAGTTGTCACCAGAGTCGGCGGATGCATAGACCTGTCCGCCCGTGGTGCCGAAATAGATGCCGCAAGAGTCGAGCGAGTCCACTGCCATGGCTTCGCGGAGTACATTGACGTAGCAGTCGCTCTGCGGCAAGCCCTTCGTAAGCGCCTCCCACTCGTTGCCTCCGGTACGACTGCGATAGACCCGAAGCTTGCCGTCTGGCGGGAAGTGCTCGGAGTCGCTCTTGATCGGCACGACGTAGATGGTCTCCGGCTCGTGGGCGTGAACGTCGATCGGAAAGCCGAAATCGCTCGGCAGGTTGTCGCTCACCTCATGCCAGTTGTCGCCACCATCATCGCTTCTCATGACATCCCAGTGCTTCTGCATATACAGCACGTCTGGACGGGAAGCATGAAGCGCGATCCGATGAACGCAATGGCCGACGTCCGCATTGGGATCGGGGATATACTCCGAACTCAGTCCATGGTTTATCGGACGCCAAGTCTCACCGCCATCGTCGGTGCGGAACGCGCCCGCCGCCGAAATTGCGATGAAGAGCCGCTTCGGGTTCGTGGGATCTTGCAGAATGGTGTGGAGACACATTCCGCCGGCTCCCGGCTGCCACCTGGGGCCTGTATCGTGGCATCGAAGACCTTCGAGCTCCTTCCAGCTCTTGCCGGCATCCTGTGACTTGAAGATTGCCGCGTCCTCCACGCCCGCGTAGACGGTATCGGCTTCCGTGAGAGAGGGCTCGAAGTGCCAGACGCGTTTGAACTCCCACGGATGCTGTGTTCCATCGTACCACTGGTGCGTCCCCGGAACTCCCTCGTACGTGAACTCGTTGCCAACTGGCTCCCATGTCTTTCCGGCGTTATCAGACCTCTGGACCATCTGTCCGAACCAGCCGCTGGTCTGCGACGCATAGAGACGATCCGGGTTCACAGGCGAACCCTTCATGTGATAGATCTCCCAGCCCGCGAAGTGGGGTCCATCCACGTTCCATTCTTCGCGTTTCGCATCCGAGGTCAGGATGAACGCGCCCTTCTTCGTGCCAACCAGCACACGCACTCCGCTCATGTCTCACTCCTTCTCAATCGGTGATGTGTCGAGGAAAAGATCGAGCCGGCGGTGATCATCTTGTGATCCGGCCGGTCTGTCAATTCGTGAATGGGCCTATAGTACCAGAAGCTGTCACCCGTTCCCTGGATGAGTTCGTCGCCACTACACTGGAACTCTCCAGGAGTTTATGCCGCCTCAGAGCGGTTGTATCGTCGAGCACCGTCGGCAAGCCCCGACGCGTTCGAGAAGCGGCTCGCGTTTGCAATCGTTGCCTGCGAGGTTGGACTATGGACCGCATGCCGGCATCTGATGCAGCGGACGGATCTCGGT
>JBBQVV010000235.1:0-10728 GCA_038211235.1 Chthonomonadales bacterium
ACCTAAATTGCGAGCTCACGGAGGAACCGTCCCCAAATAACGAACAACCCATGAAATCGCAGTCTTCCGAACAACGCGATGCAGCACAACAAGAAACCGCGCCAGTCGGCCCGCCATGTTCCGTGCCGGAGTCTCGCGCCCAGGAGAACTTGGCCGAGGGCCCCGGAGCGACGACGTTCACGTCATCGCACAGACGAAACTTCGATTCCACTGCGTCCGCACCAAAGGAAGCCCGCCTCCAACCCTCAACCATCGAGGTTCTTACAGCCGAATTGGCTTCGTTTCGTAAAAGCGGTGATTCAGAACAACTCGCTTCCCACTCACCCTGACGGTCCACGTCGGGCAAGCAAGAAGCAGACTCCGTGTAATCAGTGACCCAGACAGAGGATCGCTCCCGCTCTTCAAGGCGGTTAAAACCTGAAAGGCTCCCGGCCAAACGGCCCGCACAGGAATCGAAGGCAGGAGACCGCGCGGATCGACACGCGTCCATTGCATCCACCATCTCCATTGCGTCCATTTTGCCCGAAAGGTCTTCGGGTCACTTCAGGTTTACCCTCCTCGCCGCGCCCTCCGGCAGGATTCGGGCGCCGGCCGGCCGAATAAAGCCGGGGTCCCTTGCGGCGCGGGAGCGCGCAGTGCCACGAGGCGAGCCACAATTTCCTATTGGTTCGGAGGAGCACCCGCATGGCGGAGAGGGACGTGCCGGTCGAAGGTCTGCTGATTGCGGGGCGCCGTGTGCAGGCGGCGGACGGAGCCGTCGCCGATATTGTCAACCCGGCCACCGGCGAGCTCTTGGCGCAGGTGGCGCAGGCCGGCGAGGCCGACATCGAAGCCGCCGTCCAGACTGCCCGCGCCGCGTATCTCGGAGAGTGGGCGGCGTTCGGGCCAGGCGAGCGATCTTCCGCGCTGAACAGGCTGGCGAACCTCATCCGCGAACACCAGGAGGAGCTCGCGCAGCTCGAAACCCGCAATGTCGGTAAGCCGATCACCAGCTCCCGGGGTGAGATCGGATACAGCGCGCGTGTCTATGAATACTATGCCGGGCTGATCTCCACGTCTGGCGGCCGGACGGTGCCATTGTCCGCCAACGGCACGGGCCTTACCTTTCGCGAGCCGGTGGGCGTCTGCGGCTTGATCGTGCCCTGGAACTTTCCACTCGTAATCCTGGCGTGGAAACTGGCGCCCGCCCTCGCGATGGGCAACACGGTCGTGGTCAAGCCGGCGGAGTGGACGCCGTTGACCGCGCTGCGCTTCGGCGAGCTGGTCCTCGAAGCCGGAATCCCGCCTGGCGTCGTGAACGTGACTCCCGGCCTCGGACCGGTCGCGGGAGCGGCGCTCGCGCGCCATCCCGATGTCCGCAAAATCTCATTCACGGGCTCGACGGCTACCGGCTCGAAGATCCTTCAGATGGCGGCGCCCGATATCAAGCGCGTCTCCCTGGAGCTGGGTGGTAAGTCGCCCAGCGTCGTATTCGCGGATGCCGATCTCGAGAAGGCTGCCGGCGCGGTCATGAGCGTCTACGATAACACCGGCCAGGACTGCTGCTCGCGCAGCCGCGCGCTGGTCGAGCGTAGCGTCTACAAGGAATTCGTCGAGCGCTTCGTAGAAAATACCCGGGCGATTCGGGTCGGAGATCCACAGGACGAGAGCACGGAGCTCGGACCGCTGGTATCCCACGTGCACCGCGAACGTGTCGACGGATTCGTGCGGCAAGGCTCCGCTCAGGGCGCAAAGTTATGCGCAGGCGGCGGTCCGCCGAAGGCCGACCGATACGCAGCAGGCTGCTACTACGAGCCGACGGTCTTTAGCGATGTGACTTCGGAAATGACGATTGCGCAGAAGGAGATCTTCGGCCCGGTCGTGGCGATCATCCCGTTCGATACCGAGGAGGAGGCCATCCGGATCGCCAACGGGACGCCCTACGGTCTGAGCGCCTCGGTCTGGACCCGTGACCTTGATCGCGCCTTCCGCCTGATGCGCAAAGTCGAGGCCGGCGTCATCTCCGTCAACTCCAGCAGCAGCGTCCACCTGGAGATGCCCTTCGGCGGATTCAAGCAGAGCGGACTCGGACGCGAGCTTGGCCCGTCGGCGCTCGACCTCTACAGCGAGGTCAAGAGCGTCTTCATAGCTTCCGAATAGGTGAGCCTACAACGCGCGGCTGTCGGATCCCGTGGATGTGGGTTCGGAGTCCGCGCAGGTGCCCCCTACGGGCGGGCCCGTACGGACGCCGGATTTGAAGTCTTCACCAGCCGAGCCCGTACTGCCTGCCCGTATGGGGGCCACGGGTCGTTCATCGGCCCGATAACAGAAGGTGATTTGCCAATGACGAACAGTCAGAACGTTGGCATGCTAACGGTCGATGCGCTCGAAGCTGCGGTGACGCTCGGCGAGATCGACACCGTCCTCATCGCGTTCCCGGACATGTATGGCCGACTTGTCGGCAAGCGTATGACCGGCCGCTTCTTCCTGGACCATGCGGCGTCGCACGGAACTCACGTTTGCGACTATCTCCTGGCCTGTGACATGGAGATGGATCCCGTCCCTGGCTACAAGTTCGCCAGTTGGGAGGCCGGCTACGGCGACATGCGGGCCGCACCGGATCTGGCGACGCTAAGGCGTGCCTCCTGGCTTCCCAACTCGGCTCTCGTTCTGTGTAACCTGTACGCGGAGCCAGGCGGCGAGCCGGTCGAAGTCGCCCCGCGCCGGCTGCTTGCAAAGCAGATCTCACAAGCGCGCTCCATGGGATACTCGGTCATGGGCGGCACGGAACTGGAGTTCTATGCATTCAACGAGACCTACGAGAGCGCTCGCGCGAAGCGTTACAACGGCCTGACGACCGCCGCAGCCTATGTTGAGGACTACCATATCTTCCAGGGAACGCGTGAGGAGGGCCTGCTGAGGGCGGTTCGAAACGGCATGGAGAGCTCGGGCATCGGCATCGAGTCGACGAAGGGCGAGTGGGGACCCGGACAGCAGGAGCTTAATCTTATCTACTGCGAGGCGCTCGACCAGGCAGATCGCAGCGTACTGTGCCGACATGCCGTGCGCGAGATCGCGGCATCGCAGCAGAAGTCTGTCACATTCATGGCAAAGTGGGACGAAAAGCTTGCCGGATCTGGCATGCATGTTCATATCAGTCTGTGGGATCCGAAGACTGAGCGCAATCTGTTCGCCGGAGACCAGTTGCTAGGCTCCATCCCCGGCAGCGATCTGTTTCGGTGGTTCCTGGGTGGCCTGGTCGCTCACGGCGGAGAGTTCACGGCCTGGTTCGCGCCGTCCGTCAACTCCTATAAGCGGTTTCAGTCCGGCTCATTCGCTCCCACGGGCATCGCCTGGAGCGAGGACAATCGGACGGCAGGCTTCCGAGTGGTGGGGCGCGGGCCGTCGTTGAGAATCGAGTGCCGAATCGCGGGCGCCGACGCAAATCCTTACCTGGTCTACGCGGGTGTTCTGGCGGCCGGCCTGGAGGGAGTTCGCGCACGTATCGAGCCGCGTCCACCATTCTCCGGCGATATCTACCAGGCGGAGCAGCTCCCGCGGATTCCCGGGAGCCTTCGCGATGCAACGGACACCTTTTCCAGGAGCGAGGTTGCGCGCAGGACGTTTGGAGCGGACGTCGTAGGCCACTACGAACACTTTCTACGGACCGAGCAGCGCAAGTTTGATGAGGTGGTGACGGATTGGGAGAAGTTCCGGTTTTTCGAGAGAATTTAGTCGGCAAGGGACAAGTCCAAACGGATCCATACCGGACCCTTTCCGTACAACCTATCGGTAATCGTCGGTGTAGGGCGGGGGCTTGTCCCTCGCCGAAGGGCTTACAACATCACGTCGGAGGATAGAAGGATATCCATGCGATTAGCGAACAGAGTTGCACTGATCACGGGGGCAGGTTCCGGCATCGGTCGAGAATCGGCCCTGCGGTTCTCACAAGAGGGGGCGAGCATCGTCGTTGCGGATGTCGGCGATGCCGCAGGTGAGGAGACCGTCGCGCTGGTGCGCGCCGCTGGCGGCAAAGCAGCGTTCGTACATGCCGACGTCTCTCGGGGAGCGGATGCCGAGCGGATGGTCGAGTTTGCGGAAGCCGAGTTCGGCAGACTCGACGTGCTCTTCAACAACGCCGGCATCTCGCATATCGATGACGATGATGCGATCCATACGGAAGAATCGGTCTGGGACCTCACCATGGCGGTGAACGTCCGCGGCGTCTTTCTGGGCTGCAAATACGGCATTCCGGCGCTCAGACGTGCGGGCGGCGGCTCGATCATAAACACGGCCTCCTTCGTGGCGATTCTTGGAGCGGCCACTCCACAACTTGCCTATACGAGCAGCAAGGGAGCCGTCCTCGCGATGACGCGCGAGCTGGCCGCGATCCACGCTCGGGAGAACATACGGGTCAACGCACTTTGCCCAGGACCGCTCCGCACTGAGCTGCTTATGAAGTACCTCAACACGGAGGAGCGCCGGCAGCGCCGCCTGGTGCACATCCCCATGGGCCGGTTCGGTGAGGCGAAGGAGATTGCGAACGCGGCCCTGTTCCTGGCCTCGGACGAGTCCTCGTTCGTAACCGGATCGACGTTCCTCGTGGACGGAGGCATCACGTCCGTCTATACCACGCCGGAATAGTTGAATCCGCCGAACGTTCGCCGCGCTCTTCCACCGTTACCACCGCTTCGTTCATTCCGTGTATCTTCGCGACGTACGGAATCAGGATAATGCAGCCGAAGCCGTGCAGGTCGTGTTCATCGCGCTGGCGCATAAGGCGACCGCGATCAGGCCCACCATCCAGCGGAATCGCGCCCACTCTCCACATTCAGGCCGCGAAAGGAGTTCTTTTCAAGATGAACGCTCTGCTATGGAAGCCCATGATCATGGGTGTTGTGGGAGCGGGCGCCGCGTTGTCTGTAACTATAGTTACACCTCGTGCCGCGGCCGCTTTTCGGTCATTCGTCGTGTCAAACCGACTTAAGGCGATCGCCGGACGTACTTATTTGAAGCCGTCGTTTCCGACTCAGGCGGGTAACTTCGCGGTCAGCGGTCTATTCGCGATTGCCGGTCAAGACTCCGCCGCCGCAACAGTGCCTGTTTTAACAGAGCGACCTGTCGGATTGTTGTCGAGTCGCCCACGACTTGCCCCACCAGAGACCGGAGATTCCGTCTCTGGAGATTCTGTTCCATCAACTGGTTTCGATCCGCCTCCGATCCGCAACGTGATGCCTGTTGAATCGCTTCCATCGGAGGCTCGGTCCCTGTTGCAGCAGTTAGGCACACGATCGGAGGACGAAGATACCAGTACGCGTACGAGGCAGATGTTGAACGGGCTGCGCGCGCTCCAGTGGGGCTACACTATTAGCGGCCGCCTGGGCGAGGCTCTCGCGGTACGCGCTGGAGTGATCGAGTTCAAGCATCGCATGGCGGGCGTTCTTCCAGATCCGGGGAATTTGACCTCGTATCGAGAGCACGTGGGCAGAAGCTATCTCTTTTCCGTGGTCGGCAATACCAGCGCTGCCTCGCTGTCGATCGGGAATCTCGGGTTGCTACGTCAGATCGGAGTGACGACTACCAATGACGCCGGCACTGCTAACACAGTTACCGACGAATTCCTAGGTGTTGTGGCGCGAGAGCGTACGACGCCTGAGGAACTGTCTGGCGAGATCGTAAGCGGCCGCGTCGACGCACTGCATGACAGTTCCGTCGCATTCGCGCTTTCCGACGGTCTTACCACAAGCCCTGCGACGATATGGGGGAATGATATCTACACCGACGACTCGCCGTTAAGCGCGGTCGCTGTCCATGCCGGCGTCCTGTCCGAGGGCCAGAAGGGCGTGGTAAGAGTCACCATCTTTGCTGGCCGCGATGACTACGAAGGGTCGTCCAGGAACGGCGTCACCAGCAGCAGCTATGGCCCCTGGGGCGGCAGCTATATGGTGGAGAAAGCGCCGGACTTCGAAGACACAAAACCCGCAAAGCTACCGACAGACGCGCGTACACTGGTAGCCGAGCTCGGCGCGCCGCAATTTGCTGAAGCCGGGCTGTTTCGTGTCACAATGGACGGCCTGCGCAAACTTAGGACAGCAGCCGAGCGCGCAGGCAAACTGTATGATGCGCTTGTGCTTCGCGATGCCGCAGCGTGGATCACGGCCCGACGCGTTGGAGCCAGTTCAGATCCCGGCAATGCGACGAGTTACCGCGGACAGAATGGCACGAGGTTCTGCTTCCAGGTGACCGGACGTACGAACGGATCGATCTGGGGCAGTGACACCTACACAGACGACTCGGACATGGGAACGGCGGCCGTTCATGCGGGGCTTCTGAGACCGGGACAGGTTGGAATCGTTCAGGTCACGATTGTTCGCGGACTCTCGGCGTACACCGGAACGCGACGGAACGGAATCGCCTCCAGCTCCTACGGCGAGTGGACCGGCAGCTACAGGCTCTCTCTAGTTACAGCCTTTTGACCGCTGTCCGGCGCTCCCGGCGTTAAGGCCGGCGTCCGGGTACCTTTCAGGCTTGTTAGTTACATCGACATGAAGGCTGCCTTCCCGATCCGGGTAAGAAGCTCCCTGTCAAGCCTTTGATCCGCCTTTCTGGGCGGATCAAAGGCTGACACCGCGCCATGAGGCACGTTCCCGCCATCTCCCCGAGCGCATACATTCCTCGGCCCGGTCCGACACGCCCGAAGAGTCCGACGCCACCTCCTCCGCAGGGAAATTCCCCTTTGCGCCCCCTACGGGTCCATGCGGATTCGTACTGGACCGTATGGCTTTGCGTCTTTGCGAGAAACTTCCCCATCTCCCCGCACGCCTGGACAATCCGTTCACTTCCCGCCGGGCGGGGGCCGTCATGGAAGGACCATCCGGCCAGTCTGTTCAATAGGTAGGGACCAGAGCGATCGGGAAGGGAGCGACAGGTGGCGCACTACGGACTATGGATCGGGGTCGGACTGGTGCTGCTCGCGATTGCGAGCGCCATACTGCTAGGCGCAAAGGCCGCGCGGAGCGTGGTGGAGTTTCGGGCCGAGGAGCACGAGTCGTTCAAGTCTGAGGAGCGCCCATGAACCCCGGTTCCTCTCCTTCCGCCGACCTCGAGGCCGATAAGAAGGCGCTCCATCGGTTCGGTTACGCGCAGCAACTGCTGCGCGACATGGGCGGGTTCTCCAACTTCGCCATCTCGTTTTCAATCATCTCGATACTAACGGGCGCCGTGACGCTATACGGAACAGGACTGAATGCCGGCGGGCCCATGGTGATGGGTATCGGCTGGCCTCTGGTCACGATCTTCGTGCTCTTTATCGCCGCATCCATGGCGGAGCTGGCATCCGCCATTCCAACCTCCGGGGCGCTCTACCACTGGTCCGCGCTCTTGGGCGGCCCCGCGTGGGGCTGGCTGACCGGATGGCTGAACCTGATTGGTCTGGTTGCGGCCATCGCAGGGATCGATTACGGCTGCGCCGGGTTCCTCGCTCCCCTGCTGCACGTTCCTTCCGGTGTTTCCGGCACGATGGCTGTCTTCGGCGCCCTGCTGCTCTCCCAGGCAATCATTAACCATGTCGGTATCCGTGCCGTGGCGCGGCTGAACGATCTGAGCGCCGTCTATCACATCGTCGGAGTTGCCGTGATCGTCGGCGGCCTCGCGTTCTTTGCCGTGAAACAGCCGGCCGCCTACCTGTTCACGCGGCATTTTTCCACGATGACGAACCACCCATATCTCTATGCGTTCCTGAGCGGCCTCCTTCTTGCTCAGTGGACCTACACAGGTTACGACGCTTCGGCCCACACGATCGAGGAGACGCGGGATGCGCGCGTGCGCGCACCATGGGGCATCTTCCTCTCCGTGGCGGTATCGGGCCTGTTCGGCTACCTGTTGATCGCGTTCGTAACACTTTCGATCCGGGACCTGCCGGCAACGGCGGCCGCGGAAAATCCCCTCCAGTATATTATCGTGCAGGCGTTCCCGCACTCGGCGTTTCCCGGAGCAGTGCTCTGGATCGTGACGCTTGCGCAGTGGTTTTGCGGACTCGCCTGCGTCACATCCACGTCGAGAATGATGTTCGCCCTATCGCGCGACAACGGAATGCCGATGTCGCACCTCTGGTCCAGGGTGAGCCGCCGGTTTCGTATCCCTGCCGGCGCCGTCTGGCTTAGCGCGGTTCTTGCTTTTGCGCTCCCTTGTCTCGTCCTCGCGGTCCTTGCCGCGAGAGGAAAGACAGCCGATTTCGGGACGCTCTATCCGGCCGTTACGGGCATAAGCACGATCGGCCTGTACCTATCATACGGGTTTCCGCTGCTGCTAAAGCTGCGTGCGGTGAGAAAAGGGTTGTGGGGGCCGCGAACAAATGGCCCCTGGAACCTCGGAAGCTGGAGCGGACCGGTAAACACGGTCGCCATCGTCTGGGTCGCCTTCATCACGGTTCTGTTCATCCTGCCGCCCAACGAGCTGACAGGGATCATCTTCGGCGGGACGCTGCTCGCACTTCTGGCATACTACTGGATCGCAGTGCGCGGCCGGTTCCGTGGACCGCTCCCTCAGGCCGCCTCCGAGTCCGGCCTCCTGCAGATCGAGCAGGATCTCGACGCGGCGAGAGGGCGATAGGTCGGGCGTGTGGAGTTGCTGCGAGGCCGCTGGCAGCTTGACGGCGCGCAGGAGAAGGCGTACACTAGCAGAAGTGGTTCCCGTTACCATCCCTTCCATCAATGCGTACGACCCTGTCGTGTTTCCGAAGCGCGGAACCATGAACGAACAGCGAATGGTGGCCATGGACAACGAACCGTTCGGCCGCTTTGTACTGGACATGCCGGACGCCGACGTCGTCTCCTATCCTGCCCTCTTCTCGTCTGCAGAGGCGGATACGCTGTTCGAGGCGCTGGCAACCCGTATAGAGTGGGCGCGGAAGAGTATTCGGCTGTACGGCAGGACGGTCCCGATCCCGCGTCTGACCGCCTGGTACGGCGATGCGGGAGCGACCTATACCTACTCGGGCATTACGGAAAC
Organism: Chthonomonadales bacterium; assembly: GCA_038211235.1. Classification (GTDB taxonomy): domain Bacteria; phylum Armatimonadota; class Chthonomonadetes; order Chthonomonadales; family Chthonomonadaceae; genus DATGJU01. Next base: position 8,989 of record JBBQVV010000235.1, read on the forward strand.
GCCGCTGCCCTGGACGTCCGAGCTGCTCGATATCCGCAGTCGTGTCGAGAGCGTCGCTGCGTTCGAATTCAACAGCGTTCTGCTGAACTACTATCGCGGCGGGCGTGACAGCATGTCCTGGCATAGCGACGATGAGCCGGAACTGGGCCGAAATCCCGTCATCGCCTCCGTCAGCTTCGGCGCGGAGCGCAAGTTCCAGTTCAAGCATCGGTCGGTTCCGGAGATGCGGGCTGCCGTGGACCTGACGCATGGCAGCCTGCTGCTGATGACGGGGCCGACGCAGCACTTCTGGAAACACCAGCTGCCGAAGTCCGCCCGAGCGGAGGGATCGCGTATCAACCTGACGTTTCGCAGGGTCGGAGGAGCGATCCACTCTGCGTTGCGGTCCGCCGGAAAACCAGCGGCCGGTCTCGGTTAGAGGCGATCGTCTGTGGGTTTTCCATCACAGTTCGTCCGAGGAGGTGCACGATGTCGCGCCATGTACCCACTTATTTGCGCCACCAGAAGCGGTCAGACCGCGAGCGGATAATCTCTCAAGGGGTTGCCGCAATGGTGCTGCGGACCGGCGCTATCCTCATAGTGCTGGGCAGCATCGGGACGATTGCGGCCGCTGTTGTCGACCTCAGCCGTAACCCGCATATGGGCGCGGCTGCGCTCCTGGCAGGCCCGGTGTTGAACGTCTGTGTTTGTGCGGCGTCGATTGTCGTGGGGTTGCGGCTCTTGAGGCTGAAGCGGTGGGCCTGCATCGCAGCCGTTGCCGGAGTATGGCTGCTTAGTCTTGGCGAGCCGTGGCGTCCGGTCCACTATTCCGGCGGCATTGTAGACCCGAGCGCCGCTCTGGGTACGAGCGCTCTCCTCATCGTCGCGCTCGCCGTTCCGCTGACGGGCGCCTGGTGGACGGAACGACCAAAACTCACCGCGGGGTTTTAGTCCGGAGAGGTGTGCGATCGATGTGACAATCGTTGCACCGGCGACCCTCTATACAAGCGTGGGAAACGCTCCACGGATCGAGCCACTGTGAAAACGAACCGCCTGTCCGCGAAGCGCCTCGATCAGCGCCTCTGCGTCGAGGCGAAGCAGATTCCCGTCGCGATCGATAACGCACTGGCCGATTTTGCGTTCTGGAAGCGCTTCGATCACTCCGCGAGCTCCCATAACGATGCGTTTCCATTCTCGCGACAGCGCCGCAGCCGTCGGTCGCTCGCCATTGAAGCTCAGCTCCGCAAGCTCGACCTCTGTATAGCGAGCCGATCTCGCGGCCTCTTCGACGATGAGATTGGGATTCAATCCTGGATCTTTGCCGGACGCTGCCCACGCGAGATAGCCGAACGGCTGCAGTCGCGAGTCGCACTCAATGGTGTCCACCCAATCCCGTGGCTCGGCGCGGCCCACGAGGGCCAGGACCTTGTTGGTCGCGAGATCGAAGGGATGCAGCGCGAGACCGAAATCGGGATGCTCCACCAGGGGAAAGAATCGAAAGGCGCTGTCCTGCACCCACTGCAGCCGGGTCCGCTCGTTACCGGCGCTTACGAGGGCTTCGACGAACGTATCACGATCCACCACAATGGAGATTTCGTAGCCGGCTGCGCGCAGAGCCGCGGAGTCCGCGTCCAACGCCCAATGAACGGCCTCACGCGTGTCGTGAAAGATGTCGATATCGTGCGAGAGGCGGGCCGCGCCTATCAGGTCGTTGAGCGCCGACCCGCCGGCGACGTAACTCTCGCCGCTCGCGCGCCGATT
>JBBQVV010000236.1:0-10702 GCA_038211235.1 Chthonomonadales bacterium
ATCGACGGCGAGGACAATCGATACGATACCGATTACAAGCCGACGCACTTCGACAGCTACGGCAACTCCGTGGACACGCCGACCGATTACAGCGCGCACTATAGCATGCCAACCGTCTCGGAAGATGAGCTTCAGCCGGCGATCGGAGCCGGCCCTTCAGCGCCCGAACCGGAGCACCGCGGGGATTTTGCCGCGGCAGCGCTCGGGGACCCGTCGGAATATCCCATCGACTACTCCGCCGCGCCACAGGCCGCGCAGGCGCCGGCCGCCGCGCCGGTCTATGGAGTCCTGTCCACGCCTGAGCAGTCGGTGCCAAGAGAAAAGTCCGGCGCGGCGTCGAGTTGACGATCGTTGGGACGCGAACGCGTCCGCGCGGTGAGAGGCGGCAGCCTGTCGACGCACGGACTAAGGAGAGTGAGCGATGGAACTGGCATTTGTGAACAATCCGACTGCGTGGATAGTAATAGCGGTGGTTGTACTGGTGCTGTTCGGGGGCAGCAAGATTCCCGAGATGATGCGGGGCCTCGGTAGTGGCATGCGCGAATTCAAGAAGGGCCTGAACGAAGACGACGAGCTTGAGCGCGACCGGAAAGAGAAGGAAGAGAAGGAGAAGACGATACGCGCCCGTGTCGAAGAGGAGATGAAGCGCGAGGAAGCAGCGCGCCACTAGAAAGGATGTTCCCGAGCCGCCATGCCGCATAGTGTAACTCATGTTGTCTATATCCTGCTCTGCGTGATCCAGTTCTTCGTTTCGGTCGGGCTAATCGTCGTCGTCACCATGCAGGATAGTAAGAGCGACGGATTGACGGGTCAGATCGGCACGACCGCGTCCGCCTCCTTCAAGGGCAAGGCGGGCCGTGAGGAGCATCTTAATCTGATCACACGAAACCTTGCGATCGCGTTTTTCGTCGTATCGATCATCGTGGCATTCGGCACCAAGCGCTGGAATTAGGGCGATCGGTCGACGGCGAAGATCTGCGCTGACCGCACCGGCTAGCCTGGATTATTCGAGACGGGTCCACCCGTACGGGTGCTCACGGAGGCCCATACGGGCAAGCCAGCCGCGACGAAGAGGCCATTGACTGAACCGAAAATGGGTCGAGATAAGATTGCCGGCTCGGAGAAATGAGGGGCGCAATTCAGCGGTGGGACGAATGCGAGAGTTGAACTCAGACAGGCACGATTGCCTGTCTGATTCTTTGTGTGTCCGTGATCCTGAGAGAGAGGTGTTCGATGAGCCATCCCGCACTGCACCTGACGCACTTCGACCTGCAGGGTCGCGCGCTGCGGGAGATGCGCGCAGAGGGGTTCGAGACCGAGTTTCCACCCGATGCCGCGGTTCAACTTCGCCAGGCTGCCTCGTCAGCCGTGGCCGACCGTTCCCTGCGCGATCTCCGGGATCTGATGTGGTCGTCCATCGACAATCGTGAGTCTCGGGACCTTGACCAGATCGAGGTCGCCGATCGTGCCGCGAACGGCAGTATCCTGCTCCGCATCGGCATCGCAGACGTCGATTCCGTGATCCCCGAGGGCAGCCCGATCGACCGGCACGCGGCTCGCAACTGCTGCTCCGTATATGCCGGAGGCGCCGTCTTTCCCCTGCTTCCGGAGGCGCTTTCCACCGATCGGACATCGCTGCTCGAAGGTCAAGAACGCGCCGCCGTCGTTATCGAGATGGAGATAAATCCGAGCGGCTCGGTCGTGAGGTCCGACATCTACCGAGCGCTCACCAGGAACCAGGCTCGGCTCGCATACGAGCCTGTCGGCGATTGGCTCGACGGAGAGGCGCCCATACCGGAGCGAGTGGCTGCCGTCGCGGGACTGGAACCCCAGATTCGTCTGCAGAACGAAGCCGCGCTATGGCTGCGGGATCGACGACTCGCGGAGGGGGCGCTCGAGTTTGAGTCCGTGGAGGCCAAACCCGTGATCGAGGAAGGAAGAATCACCGACCTCACCGTTCCGCGCAAGAACTCAGCGCGAAGTATCATCGAGAACTTCATGATCGCCGCCAACACCACGATGGCGAAAACGCTGGAACGGAGGGGCGTTGGTTCGATCCAGAGGATCGTCCGCTCACCGCAGCGCTGGCCGAGGATCGTGGAGATCGCCGAGCGCTACGGCGATACGCTCCCAGCGGATCCCGACCCACTGGCGCTTTCGCGGTTCCTGGCAAAACGCCGTCTGGCAGACCCCGCGCGCTTCCCGGATCTGTCGCTGTCGATCGTCAAGCTGCTGGGACCTGGCGAGTACTCGGTCGTCAGCTCTTCAGCGTCCCACGAGGGCCACTTCGGACTGGCGGTCTACAGCTACACACACTCGACAGCGCCGAACAGGCGATATGCCGACATCATCGTACAGAGGGCCGTGAAGGCGAGCATGGCCGGCGCGCCTCCGCCGTACACGGAACCGCAGCTGGAACAGATCGCGGCGCACTGCACCGAACGTGAGAACGCGGCGCGCAAGGTCGAGCGGTTCATGCGCAAGGTGATCGCGGCAGTATGGCTCCGGGACCGAATCGGCGAGACGTTTGATGCAATCGTAACCGGGGCGGCGCCAAAGGGAACTTACGTTAGAGTCGTTAAGACGCCGGTTGAGGGTCGCGTCGTACGGGGAGAGCACGGGCTTGATGTGGGCGACCATGTGCACGTGCGCTTGATCGGCGCCGATCCGGAACGGGGATTTATCGACTTCGAGGTGGCATCGTGACCGCTGACAGGTGGCGCGTGATCGGAGTGATGCTTCTGGCGACCATTGCAGTCTCCGTGGGTGAGACGCTGCTGGCGAAAGGGATGAAGGCGACGAACAGCGCCGGTCCCGGAATCTGGACGCAGCTGCGCGCAATTTTGAACTGGGCCGTCGTGTGTGGAATGGTGATGATGACCAGCTACTTCGGCCTCTATATGCTTGCGCTCAAGTGGGCCGACCTGAGCTTCGTTCTTCCCCTGACCGCGGTCTCCTACTTACTGGGCGCGGCCCTCGCGCGCTACTATCTGCACGAGAATGTAACGCCGACACGGTGGATCGGAGCGGTCATCATCACGATCGGCGTCATTGTCGTAGGGCTTGGAGAGTCCGGCGGGCACGGCCGTTGATCGGCCACTGGGCAGTTTTCGCCGTCCGCGCAGTGCTGGGTCTCTGCCTGACGGCGTACACCTCGTACGCGTTCGTATCGGTCTGGGCCGCGCGAGCGTGGAGCAAGGATCGACGAATCGCCGAGGGAAGCCCCTCTGTGACCATACTGAAGCCGGTCCGAGGCGTGGACGCGGAAGCGTGGGAAAACTTCGCCAGTTTCTGCCGGGTGGACTATCCGACCGACCGCCTGCAGATCCTGTTCGGCGCTCTCGACGCAGATGATCCGGCGCTGGACGTGGCGCGGAGGCTTCAGTGCGAGTTCCCGGATCACGATATCGGCATCGTCGCATCCCCGGCCGGTTCCATGCGGGGGAATAACCGTAAGGTATGCAACCTCCTGGCAATGCTTCCCTACGCAAAGCACGACCTCCTTGTGCTCTGTGACAGCGATATGCGCGTATGCCCGGACTACGTACGCAGAATAACTGCGCCATTTGGCGTGAAAACGGCTGACGGCTACCGGCATCCAATCAACGGGATCCCGTTCCAGTCTGTACGCCCGTCAAAATCCGAAATCCAAAATCCGAAATCGAAAATCGAGGTGCGTCCTGTCGGCATGGTCACTTGCCCGTACCGCGGGGAGCGGGTGCAGAGCTTTGCGGCCGCCGTCGAGGCGCTGAGCATCGGAGCCGATTTCATTCCAAGTACGCTCGTCAGTCGCGCGATCGAAGGAGTCGCATTTGCGCTGGGCTCAACCATCGTGGTGCCCCGAGCGGTGCTGGACCAGATTGGAGGGCTAGAGCCGCTTCTGGACGAGCTCGCCGACGATTTTCGACTGGGGAACGGCGTCTATGACGCCGGATACGAGGTCGTTCTGTCGGACTATGTCATCGACGATATCCTCGGCCGCGAGCGCTTCGGAGCCATGTGGTCTCGCCGCCTGCGCTGGGCGCGAACCTTGAGAGTCTGCCGCCCGGTAGGTTACGCCGGCGCGTTCATAACGTACGGCTTTACATTGGGTCTGCTTTTTCTTATCTCATTGGGATTCAGTCCGATGGGATGGCTCGTTTTCGGGGTAATAACGACGGTGCGGATCGCCACCTCCCTTACGATTACGCTGCGATACACCGGGGATCGCTCCGTGCTGCGCTTCCTGCCGCTCCTGCCGATAAGCGACTTGATCGGGATGTCGCTCTATGTCTTGAGTTTTTGCGGCAGCCATATTCTGTGGCGCGGAGAGCGCTTTCGCCTCATGTCCGGTGGAAGGCTCGTGCGTGAGGAATAGAGGCCGGACGATCAGACACGTAGCACATCTCTAACCCGACCTGGTCACGAAGCAGTCCTGGGCACCATCGTAGCGCCGAGCCTCCGTGCCCGTCATCAATAATCCAGGCTGACCGATTTATCACGGCCCAGTGCGAATTCGATAGAGGGTATGCCGAGTTTGCGGCCGCAGATCCGGACCGCGTGAGCGGCCCAAGGTGGAGGTCCCATGGAAGCCGCTCAAATGGAGGCGATCGACTCGCGCGCTCGCGACCTCTGCCGGCCAGCGGACGAACGGATCCGAGGGCTTTACACGGGCAAAGTCGCCTGGGCCGCCCGGCATGCGGCGCGACAAGAAAAGCTGAGCAGCGCCTACGCACTGCTGCGTGACTATCCCGCGGCAAGTGACGCATGGGTGCGCCTGCTCAACCATCTTGGTTACGATACTCATCTACTCTCCATAGAGCCGGCGGTTACAAGCATCGGGCCGCAGCCGGGCAACACATCGCTCGACGCCCTGGTCATGCTCGCGCTCCACTGCGACCAGTGGCAGTGTCCTGTCGAGGAATGGCTGCCGGTCGGTCTCGACACGGCCACGAACGTCGGCAGCCTCGCCCGTCATCTGCTCACGCGCTACTACGTGCCAAGCTTCATGGACGCCGCCTGGTTTCATGGGTTTACCCGACAGGGCCGCATGTTTCGTGACTGGTTCGTCCACATTGGCGTGGGCCGCAATATCCGCCGCGCCGACACGCCGGTGCGCCTGACCGAAAAGGCGTCGCACCACTTTCTGCAGGCGCCGAGCGATTCGACGATCGTCGGCGCCATTCGGTATGGCCAGGTTCTTGCGCTGGGTGGAGATGCCTATCCGGCGCGTGCCATCGCCGAGTCCAGGCTCGGCCTGTTCCTCCCGGACGAGGAGTTCTGGGAATCGGTGCTCCATTTCTTCGTTAATCAGCAGGCCATGAACTTGTCGGATGTCGGCCCCATCATCGATTATCTCTACTCTCAGAAATTTGGCGAGGCAGAGCCAGCCGCACTTGCAGATTCGAGAGCCCACGATGACGCTCCCGACCCAGGCCTCAGCATGAAGGGCCGTACGCTTGCGGCGCTGCTGAGGCGAGTGGACGATTGGCACGACAAGCTTGCGCGCGAGTCGAAGCGCCCGCGCGCAAGCTGGCAGCCGTCCGGTATCGCGCCGTTTCTATTGGAGCGGCCGGACGCCTATAAGGTGATGCATACATGGGTCGTGCGAGAGCTTCTGAACAGCAGGGAACTGATGGAGGAGGGGCGCGAGCAGAAGCACTGCGTATTCAGCTATGGCGCGAACTGTATCAACGGAACCTGCTCGATCTGGTCGCTGCGCGTGCGCGCGGGCAACGACTTGCGTTTCCGACGGCTTTTCACGGTCGAGGTGAACAACGCGCGCCGCGCGATCGTTCAGGTGCGTGGCCGGTGCAACAAGACGCTTGGATCGTTCCGCCGGAGCGAGCGGATGCGCGCCGCCGGCGAGATGCTGCGCCGGTGGGCGCGGGAGTCGCGCCTATCGGTTGCGTGCGGGATGTAAAGCGCGTAACGCAACAGGCACTGCATTGCTCGCACGGGTCCGACAGGTCCGACAAGTCTGACAGTGCCAACACGTCCGACACGTCTGGCCGGGCGCCCAACCGAGCTAATGGGTCGGCGGTAACGGTGCGACCACCGTCTCAAGCAGGGCGGGCGGCACTTCCCGACCCTTGCCGCCATCGCGCGGGTGATCGTAGAAAGCCGGACCGAGGCCGATCTGGGCGAGGTATAGTGTCGCGAACATCGCGTCATGGCGCAGTGGGGCGTCGGGCTGGAGTCGAAGCGTGCCGTCCGGCGAATATGCGGACCAGCCGTCCCACAGCACCGCGTCACTGCCATAGCCTGCAAGCTGAGCGGCCGCGGCCTGAATTTCCGGCGATTGACCATCGATATCGCCGTAACGGAAGGGGGCGCTGCTCGTTCGGGCCGGGAGAATCCGAGCAAGCCAGAGCGCGATCTCCTTCCGCGTGACGACGCCGTCGGGATCGCCTTCGGCCTGCAGGCGCTTGAGCGCTGCACGGTCGGCCGGCAGTCCCATGTACGGTTCGAATCCCCGTACTACGATTGCCCGACCGTCCGGACGCCGCGCTACCGTTCTCGGCAGCGGAGCGGACCTTGCTGCCAGGATCTCCAACCACCGCGTCAGTTCGCCGCGAGTCGTCGACGCTTCTGGGTGGAACAGCTCACCTGCGGGCCTGAATCCCCGAGCCGCGAGGTACTGTATGAATCGATAGTGCGGGTTGTCCGGTCTGACATCCGAGAAATAGGTGAGCATGACATCTGAATCGCCGTAGGGATTGGCGAAGTGCGGCAGCAGCTCTTCTTGTATCTGTCGAGCCGGGACTTCACGCGCCGCGAGGCCGTAGCGAATGCAGAAGAAGGCGGCGATGGCGGCAGCCTGTCCGAATGCCATTCGGACAGGCTCAAGGCGATACGTACCGAAACTGACGTGCGTGGAAGAGACGGCGGTCGTGACGAACACATTGTCCAGCGCCCTTGGTACAATCGCTCCCAGCGGAAGCTCGTGCGGCGGCGTGTACTGGTAGAGCCACCATTCGCCTTCGCCCATGTCCGGCGTCGACCAGTCGGCCTTCTTTCTCACGGCATGCGAGTCCATCGGATAGTCGCCTAGACCAATGCTTTCCGGATGCGTGCGATCTCTGGTTTTCGTGATATCCGCCTCTACGGGCGTCTGCTCGCCGACAATCCGCCGGCCCTCGCGCACGTAGAGGAGAGGAGGAAACCCGCCGGAATCCCGATACTCATCGTCAGGCAGCCCGATCTGCTTCTGGCCCTGTTCGGTCTGAATGTAGTAGAGATATCCAAGTCCATGCTCGCGATATAGTCGCTCCACGCGGGCCCGCTCAGCGTAGTCCCCCTCCGGAGAGCCGTAGTTTATCTCCTGGATGTCGCCTCCCTGTGGATGTTGGTTCAGCTCGTACTTATCGTTCGGCATTCTACCCGAGGTGACTGCCCACGACTCCTTCCAGGCCGGGGTGTGGACGTAGTCCTCCTTATGGTATCCCGCGGGTATCGGGATGGTCTTGTCCGCTCCAGGTCCGTAGTCCTTGACGGTGACAAGATAGGAGAAGGCCTGTATGCGTCGATCTCCCCTCCCCGTGCTTCCCGGCAGAAGCCTGTCGTTTTTGCGATCGTAGTAGATGAGGCCATTGTGCGGCTCCTCGGGACTTCGCGGCTCGCGTCCGAGGCGGTAGGGCGCGCGAGCCCACGCGGCGAGATCGCCGCAGTCGGTAGAGTCGATAAAAATCGTTGCGGCGAGAACCGCCCGGCGGCCGGTGCGCGCGCCGCTCAAGTCCAGCTCGTCAATGGCGACCGAACGGACGGTCCTGGAGCGATCGCCCGGCTGCATATAAACGCCCGCGAGTCTCACGCGGCGGTACAGCGTAATGTTGGGAGCGGAGTAGAGCTGGGACTTCATTGCCTGATTTGCAACGCGCGGCTCGTACTGAAGGCCGTTTGTCTTCACGCCCTCCGCTTCGTAGATCTCACGAATTCGATCGCGAAATCGCGTCAGGAAGCCGCTCGCATGCTCTCCGCGCCGTAGGTCGGTCGCGCTCAGGCCGTTTACCGGCATTCCGCCGACGCGCGTGGTCTGCTCAATCAGGGCTGTGCGCAGACCGCGCCGCCCGGCTTCGATCGCCGCAGCTACACCCCCTGACGAAGCCTGTACAACGATCACATCAAACGCGGCAATGGCGGTTGAATGTGCGATGCGGTCCGGTCGACCGGCGGCTGGAAAGTCTTCAAACGTGCGTTCCGTATAGTCGCGCGAGGGGGACAGCGCGCCACCCGCGCCTCCGACAGCCTGAAGTGAATAATGGTGGAGAGCGCCGGCACTCAGACCGCGATCGTCGAATTCGTGCGCATCGGCGGGCAGCTGCGCGATGGCGGATCCGTCGCGCTGGAGCCGGTAGCCGGCGGCGTTCGCAGCCGACAGCCAGTAGCACCTGATCTCGGATTGGGATACGGCGATGGCCTCAAACGACCTCGGTGCGGCCGGCTGGCTCCGCGCCGACGCAGCCACGCAGCAGGCAGCTAGCATGAGTCCTAGACGACCCGACAACTTAGAAAAACGTGGACTCATTTGGGCTCGCAGTCCTTGCATTGAGAAGTGTGATGAGACGAGGAAACGGGCGCGGTGTGCAAGCACGATGGCATGCCGCGCCCATTGAGGTGCTTCGCGTCGTCCACGCAGCTGCCGCCCGCCTGCCTGGGGTGTGCACTGCCTGGAATCCGGCGAGAAGTCGGGGCCATACGCCCGTCTTAGAAGCCGGCGGTGCCCAGCGGCGACCCGACGCCGGTGACGAAGTCCCATCCCGGCAGACACGGGAAGCCGTTGTTGCCGGAAGTGATATCACGGAAATAGGACGACGCGGAAGCGTGGTAGTTCGCATAGATGGTCTGGAGCAGGGCGGTCGTGTTGTTGTAGGCCTTCCCGCTAAGGTTCACCATGCCCGCCAGACAGGGCGCAGAGACGCTGGTTCCCCCGAAGATGAGCCATCCCGAACGCGCATTGTTGACGGGGCCGTAGACGGATACTCCCGTGTTCGGGTTTGCATCCGACGCGATGTCCGGTACGCTGCGCCCGCTGCCGCCGATGCCGCTCTGCCACGACGGCTTGATCTCGTAAGGACTATTGCCGCCGCCTCCGCCGCTCCACCCGCTCTCGCTGACAAACGCGCCGCTGCTGTTTGTAGCCACGCTGGTGCCGCCCGCGGCCACGACGTATTGTGAGGTCGAGGGATAGATCGTCTTGCCTCCCGTGTCACCGCTCGATGCGAAGAACACCGGCCCCGGCTTTTGCGTGGAGCCTATATTGAAGTGAGAGTCATAGATCGATTCACCGGAGAACTCACTGCCGCCCCAGCTCATCGAGACCTGCGTCACCCCTGCGATAGCGGCGGCCTGGTCGACTGACGCATAGAGATTCGTGAAGCTGTTCGATTGGGCTTCGACAAGCACTATCTTCGCATTTGGCGCCATCGCATGGGCCCACTCGATATCCAGCGCCTCCTCCTGTGACCACCCTGTATTGGCCTGGGGCTTTCTGCCTCCCTGGTAAACCACCTGGAAGACCTTGTTGGTGGCTGACAGGCGATTGGTCGACGTTTCGGTCGGCAGTCCATAATGTGACGAAAAGACGTTGAAGTCGGCCTGTGCTGCGGGAAAGTCGAATGCGTCGACGATCGCAATCACATCGTGCCCGCCGGTCGAAGGCAGTCCATAGATGGCTCGAAGCTGGGCGGGTGACATGCCGCCGCCGACTCCCAGTCCACCGGCCCGATAGATCATAATGAGATGGTTCGTGTGGGAACGGAGTCCGATGTCGCCTGGACGCTCGATGCTGGAGTCTGGAACAAACACATTGTCTTGTACCATGCCAAGTTGCTGCGCCGGCAGGCGGGTAGCGCCCAGGCCCATGCCCAGGGCCAACGCAAGCGTGGACAATCTCAATCGCTTCTGGTTCATGCTCATGTCTCTCCTTGTCTGGTCGGCGGGGACCAGTGGAATGTTGCGGCCCCGGCCCTCAGATTACCGTAATTCTTCATTGGATCACGGAATCCTCCGGCGTTTAGAAGCCGGAGGGCGAGTTTTGCCGGACGAGAAAGGATCGTTTACCATGGACCTGACCGACCGTTTGATCGACCACGACACCTGGATGACGCGGCGTCTGTTAGAGCGTGCTCGCGAGCTGAGCGACGAGCAGCTCGACACGCCGCTCGGCGTCTTCAAGGCGCCGCTCCCGTTTGATCCTTCCGAGGACACGTTCAGGGCGGCAGTCGTACGCATGATCTATACCAAGGAGGTCTGGAACGCCGCCGTGGCGGGAAGGGTCTTGCCGGACGGGGATAATTCGCCGAACGGATTGCTAGCTCGCCTGAGTTCCGCGTTCAGAGAATTTGCCGCGATCGTCCGCTCCGTCAGAGATGAGGGCCGATGGGACGACTAGGGTTCCGGCTACCGTGTCTTATGAGCCGACTTCCGTGTCCCGGTTGACATCTGGGGCACGGTTTTTCCATCGACCAACATCTTGCCGGTGCCCTGCTCCATCGTCTTGAACTTCCAACCTGCGGTGGTCTTAACGAGATCATTCTTCACAATTCCGCTCATCGACATCTCGTGCGTTGCGCCCTTCGGCCCCATGTGACCATCTTTGTCTTCGATTTCGACGGCGTAGCTGAAGTCGGTCGTGACTCGGGCACGCTTCCCCGCGATCGCCGCCTTCCTTATCGCAATGCGGACGTCCTTAACGGACTTCACACCGGCGTTTTCCTGCTTC
>JBBQVV010000237.1:0-10679 GCA_038211235.1 Chthonomonadales bacterium
GGCAATCGCCGCGATCTATGCTTCAGTTATTCCGCTCGGGCACTCGGCCATGCGACTGGTCGCCGGACCCGCAAGTGCGGACCGGCTCGCTCGCCGGACATGAGATCCGCCTGGCGACTCTGAGTGACTAGCACCGGCACGGTTTGCAGCCCCAGTCTAGAGAAGGCTGCTCCCGCGGGCAGCGTCTCATCGTTTCTCAGATAGATGGCAGTGTGAGGGGCTGGACGGCCCGCAGGTCTCCGAGAATTCCGAGCGCAATCGTCGCGTCATAGCGAACGGATTCGTCCGGGTCGCCCGTAAGACGTAGAAGCGTCTCGTAAGCCCTTCGATCGTGTGTAAAACCTAACACCCAGGCTGCCCGAAAGCGAACAACCGGATTGAAATGATCGCACGTGACGAGATGCTGTGGCACTGCCCTCGCACCGTTATAGCGGATCAGGTGGCATTCCGCTCGGTACGATACGGTGTGATCGGAGTGGTTGAGGCGCTCTATGTGCCGCTCGATTCGCCTGTTCGCGGCTGATTGTCTCGCCATACGTCGTCCACTGCCAGTTTTCGGCGGCGAAGGCATGATCGGGCGGCCTGCGATTGTCCCTCAGCGTGCACTCGATCAGATTCGCCAGAACTCCCACCACCACTTCGCCCGCACCTCGCGCTGTGACTCGTCGACAACGTAAGCTCGGAACTTTGCGCGCATGAGCTTCATCGCCGCGGGACCTGCATCCAGGGATTGTGGCACACGAATCTCAGGCGCGTATCTCGCCAGAAAGTAGCAGACTCTCTCGAGTGATAGAACGAAGTTCCCGCCCTTTGTTTTGTCAACAGCTACCATGAGACTTCGGACTAACTCAGTGTATTCCCCGTTTTCATCCGGCTGGTTTTCGGGCGCACCTCGAATCTTGGCAAATTCGGCGGCAAGGAAGCGATCGTGCTTGCTAAGTAGCTCGTGTTCACCCGGCGAAAGCTGTCGATCGCTCATTGGGATGGATGCTCCAGGGGTATGGATTGAGAGGTCAGCGACGCTTATCCTCGGCCATGAGCTTATGTCTTCTCCATCTTTGACGGTCGTCATTGCGCGTTCCGACTTGGGTTCGCCGCTATTTGAGTGAACTGGGCCGCAAATGATCCTCTGATCCACGCTCGGCAGCGCCCTATGCCGCGCGCAAGAGCACGTCCTGGGAAGTCAACGGATCATCTGAAGCGCGCAGAAGGCTCTCGTCGTTTCGCACACGGTCGATTCGCTCCCGCAGGTGACCGAAGCATTCGTCGGCCGCGCTCTTGACGCTCGCGTGCGGCCTCGCGCCGGCCCATACGTCATTCAGATAGAGTACAGACACAATTGCGCACCTATCACCGATCTCGCTCAGCGCCCGAAGCATTGCGATCGCAAGGTCGTCATGGCGCATGCCAACCAGCAGCCGTGTGATCAGAGTGTAGCTGTAGTTCAGAGCGTTACACAGCGAGCGACGATCACTGTCGGACCGAAGGTCCGCACTGGATTCGTTCACTTGCGGCAGCAGCGACAGAAGGGAATCGAGGAGTACCGGTACTTGATATACACGCGGTCACGCGAGCCTTCGCGACGGCAGTATCCATGCTGGAAGACGTCGCGTCGCGAAACCGGCTGACCGCAGTTAACTTCAACATTATGGTAGATGGCTCGCTCACTCCTTTTCGGCCTCTGAGGGCAACAATAACTCTTCCACGGACTGTAAGGGTTCCGAATGCGCCGCTCGCAGCAGCTCCTCTTGCGTTGCAGCCGGCGCGTCAGAGCCGCGTAACAGAACTTCATTGGCGGAGCCGGTCATACTCCTTTCGGTGACTGCCGGGACGTAATCGATCACCGATACCGCCTTGATCCTTGCTCGAATCCTCGACGCGCCAATGAGCGCGATTACCAGCGGCAGAGGCGTGCACAGCAATATCATCACCCAGGCCGAGCCCCGATCTAGATTCCAAATCTTGTCCAACGATCCAGCGATGAGCCTTGCCGACATGCCAAGGGATGTTGCGACCAATGTCATCACAACGACCAACCGTACGATCGCGCCAGATTTTGCGAGTAAATAGGCCTGGCGCTTCCTCGCCCGGTCCTCTACAGTCACAGCGTTCGCCTTATCCATTCGTCGGTCCTCATATCAACCCGCACCAACTCCCCAGATGGACTAATCGTACCAGATCGCACCGCCCTTAGCAGTTCGCCAGGCACCAGTTCCTCGGCAGGATCAAATGGCGTATAGTGAGCAGCCCTTAGCAGATCCTCCGGCTTAGCATGAGGTTCGGCGGATCCACGAAGCAGTACCTCGTCGGCAGAGAGACCGGCGATCTGCTCTCCGACGGGAGGAACGCGGGGAAGGACATCGAATCCTACTATCGAGAAGAGATAGGCACGCCTGAATAGCGAAAACAAGACTCCAAAAACAAACGTCCCAGGAATGGTCCGTGGCATGTCGTTCCCGTCCAAGGAGGTGACGGCGCAAAGTCCACATAACACTGTGATTACGGCCGCGATGCCGGCAACAGCGGCCAGTGCCGCCTTTCGCCGCAGATACTTCCGACGCCTTTTCCCTCGTTCTTTCAAGGAGTTATTCAGCGATCGGACTAACAGTGAACCCGCGCCAACGGCACCCGACTGCTCACGAACAGGTGGCACCGAGAGGATTGATGCAACGCTCTTCTCGGAGGCGACTACCCACTTGAAACCGAGGACGACCAGCGTTACGAAAATCGAGAATACGATCAGGAACGTGGCAGCGATCGCCCAACTGACAGCTATGTGAAGGATGCACAGAAATGCGCAGACAGCACCAGATAAGGCCGACGTGATCCCGACGCAGCAGAGGCACCCGCATGCTATCGCGGACAGCGTGATGGCCTTTGTCCTATTGAAGAGGAGCTCCCGTCTCTCGGCGCGAGCTTCCATCCCGGCTCTGTTCGGCGGGTTCGTTGAATTCATTAGACCACATGACCTTTACGGTTAGGCACCGAATCAAGCTCAAGCGAATCTACCCCATGATAGAATAGCAGAAACCAACTTGATGGACTACTAGCCAAGTGTTCGTGGAAACGCCTGCCAGAGACTGTGGCTCAGGAGACCCTCTCATTGGAGGCATCCCTGAGCATCGCGCGTTGGCTCGAATCGCTCTAAAGGAGAACCATGAAGCTACACAGCGGGCCATACCACATCCTGGCGCGGATACTGGAAATCGTGATAGCGGCTACCTGCTTCTTGGGATACAGGCAGGATTCGCTGGCAGTCGTAACCACACAAACAACCGCTGGAACACCGTACGCCGCGAAATTAGGTGTGGAGCTCGACGGTCTGGGAGATGGGGCGCGTTCGCGACCGTTCGTCGACCTAGCGAAGACCCTGCGTCCATGGACTGCACCGAACGGACAGCCTGCCGCGACCGATGAGCGAGGATGGCCCACCTCCGACGCACAGACCGTGCTGTTCGACATCCGTCCCTTTGCCGCATGGCAGGGACCGGACCACATCGACGATCCGCAGAAGTTCACGCCGAACTGGAGCGGCGTCTACGCACTCTCGTTCCACGGCCAGGCTCGGCTGCGAGTAACGGAGGACGTGCGCTGCACGGTCACGAACCAGCGGTATAACCCTCGTACCAACATAACAACCGCGGACGTAGGCGTACCCATGGTCGCCGGGCTGCTGGTTCTGGCGTTCTCGGAGACCCGACGGATCGCATCCTCACCGACAAACAGTGGCGTTACCGACCTCCGTATCATGCGGCCCGGCTACGCTGCTGTCACGAAGGAAGTCTTCACGCATGAGTTTCTCCACTCACTAAAGCCGTTCGCAGTCCTGCGCTTCATGGATTGGCTCGATACTAACCACAACCCGGGCTACTACGGCGATAAGGGGCATCATGCCCTAGAGTGGTCCGATCGGAAACTGCCCATCGACGCCACACAGCAGTTCGAGGGAAAGAAATACGGCGTCGCGTGGGAGTATGTGGTCACGCTCGCGAATCGGACAGGCAAGGATCTCTGGATCAATATTCCGGTTGCCGCGAGCGACGATTACGTGCTCCAACTCGCGAACATGCTCAAACGCGACCTCTCTCCCAACTTGAAGATCTACCTCGAGCACAGCAACGAGGTCTGGAACTACGGCTTCCCGCAGTACACCTACAATAAGCTGGCGGCGATCGACGAGGTGAACCGTGGCGGGTCGCCTCTCGCAGGCCACGGCAATCAGGACCAGGAGGAGTGGGCGCGACGCCGGCATGCGAAGCGAGTCGTGGAAATCGGCGAGGCGTTCCGAAAGGTGTTCGGCGAGAAGGGCGCCGCCGGCCGCATCCGCCCGATCTACGCCTCGTGGGTGATCTACCCGGACAACTACTTCGCAAACGAGATGGCGTGGGTCGAGAAGACCTACGGTCCGCCGAAGAACTACTTCTACGGAATAGCCGGGGCGGCCTATTTCAATGCGGACAAGGCCGCGAACACCGCGACCGCAGAGCAGATAATGGAGGCGATGCGCACCAACAGCCGGGAGAACCGCACGTTTCTCGATTCCCTTCAGAAGGTCGCGGACCGCTATGGGATGAAGCACTGTCAATACGAGGTCGGGCCGGACACGGGCGGAGGCAAGGTCGAGAACGTGGCGAATCGCATCCAGGCGAACCGCCTGCCCGGCATGAAGAACGTGATTCTGGAGGACGCGCGCCGTTGGTTCTCCTCTGGAGGCGACCTCTACATGTACTTCAGCCACTGCTCGCCCTACAGCCGCTACGGATGTTGGGGGCTGAGTGAGGACATCGCCAGTGTATATACTCCGAAATGGCAGGCGATATACGCTCTGACACGGACTAAGCCCTGAGCGTTAAGTGTTAAGGCTCAATCGGGTTCGCCCTTTCGGCAACAGGCAGCCAGAGCCTGGGCATTGCTCATTCACCTCGGGCGGCCACGCACTGTGGCGTGTCAGTGTCAGCAACAGCGCATTCAGGAACTACACGCTCAAGGGATGAACAAGGCGCGGCACAGACAATCTGCTCTTTCGCACTGCGCGAGGGATGACAGAGATTGCGCATAGAGAAGGCACTGAGAGTAAACATGCACATCGATTGTACACGAATCTGCAAACCACCTCAACCTGTACGGGGTTTCTCATCTCATCCTGGATCGACTGGATTTGCTGCCTGAGTTAAGAGCGGCAAAGTATCGGCACCCAGCCTCGCAGGCTGTTGATAAGCCATACGCGCTGCGCCCGACCAATATCGGCTGGGAAAAGAACGCGCTCCCGAATCTCACCGCCATCCACAAGGTGCGCGCGGAACACGCCTGGAAGCAGCCCGCAATCGAGCGGCGGAGTCAGCCGCTCGCCGTCGATACCCAGCACCAAATTGCCCGTCGTAAACTCCGTCAGCTCGCCCTCCGCATTCAGCATCAGCACGTCATACGCGTCCGAACACTCCGCTCGCCTTGCCGCGTAAAAAGCCCGATCCACCAGCTTGTGAAACAGTCGCGGATCCCCGCGGTCTACGGCTGCGCGAGCGAGGACGAAGTCACGTGATTGGGACGGTGCGTCTTCCAGCGGCTCGCACTCGACGTGCGCTTCTCCGGACGGAGCGAGGATGAGGCGAGTCCGCCAGACTCCGTCCCGCCGCTCCGCGGCGCATTCATCGAGCAGTGCACGGAGTCTTGCGGCGTCCGTGGATATCCCGTAGTATGCCGCCGACGCTATGATCCTGGCGAGATGACGATCCAGCCGGGAGTAGTGCCCGCATTCGAGCCGCAGTGTCTCGAACAGTGAGGACCGACCCGCCGGGGCGCTCAGCACTGCCGACTTGAGTCTGCTCTCCTCGACCTCCGCATCCGCGCGCGATTCCCACGTGATTCCGCTGCCGACTCCATACTCTGCTACACCTGTCTCCCTGTCCACCAGAATCGTGCGAATTGCCACGTTGAATGCGGAGCGGCCGTCGGGCGCCATGTAACCGATCGTGCCGCAGTAGATGCCGCGCGGCTCAAGCTCAATCGCGGCGATTCTCCGCATTGCGGCGATTTTCGGGGCGCCCGTTACCGAGCCACATGGAAACAGGGCGGACATAATCTCCGGCAGCCCGATATCGCCGCGGAGGCTGGCGGAAATGGACGAGGTCATCTGCAGGAGTGTGGGATACGGCTCGACCCGAAACATCTCCTCCACACGGACGCTGGAAGTTTCGGCAATTCTGCCCAGGTCGTTACGCAGCAGGTCTACAATCATCAGGTTCTCGGCGCGCTCCTTTGCCGAGGTTCGAAGGCGCTCGCGGAACGCGAGATCCTCCTCCGTCCAGCGGCCGCGAGCATGCGTGCCCTTCATCGGCCGCGTCATGATCGTTCTATCGCCGTAACCATCCGCCACGACCGGCTGCAGTTCCGTAACTCCGCACGTCGGACTGACTTGAAAGAACAGCTCGGGAGAGAGCGAGAGGATCTGAAACCGGCCGATGTCGAGGTATCCCGAGACTGAGGCGCCCTGGGCGGACCGCAGATGCCGGTACCAGCAGAGCGCGTCCCCATTGAAATGCGCTCGCATTCGCGTCGTGAGGTTCACCTGGTAGAAGTCGCCCGCGGCGATCGACTCACGAATAGACTCGATGTCCGCACGAATCGTGGCGCCGTCAACGGACGATTCCCAGCGGCCGACGTCGAACTCGGCGCCGCGGCCTTCAGGCACATCTATGACTGCCGCACGCTCGAACAGTCCAAACCAGAGCAGTGGCAGATCCGAAGGAGGCGGCGTCGCCATCGCCGCATCGAAAGCTGGCGCAGCCTCATACGCCAGGAAACCAGCAGCATACAGACCGCCGCTCACTGCTGCCTGAACGCGCCGGAGCGCCGGCAGCACTTCGCCGATCCGGTGTGTGGAAACTACTTCTACAGGCCCGACGAACCGGCAAGGCGACCACCGGCCGCCCGAGTCAGCAAAGTCGAACTGTACGAAAGGCGTCATGCGGCTATCCAGATCGGTTCCATAAACAGAGTATACAGTGCAGACGGCAGCCAGCAGGAAATTGATGCCAACAACAACAACCTGACGCTACTATCCGGCTTCGAGGAGATCCCTATGCGTCGATCGACACCGCTGTTCGCGTTGTGTGCCATCACAGTCTGTTTTCTAGCGCAAACGGCCTCCGTTGCGCAGGACAACATCCTGCGTGACTTCCGTGACCCTCCGCTTCCGGCCAGGCCCATGACCTGGTGGCACTGGATGAACGGCAACATTTCGCGTGAGGGAATTACAGCCGACCTCGAAGCCATGAAGCGCATCGGTCTCGGCGGCGCGCAGATTTTCAACGTATCGCAGGGCGAGCCGGCGGGCAAAGTGCTGTTCATGAGCGACGAGTGGCGGCAGCTGACCAAGCACGCCATTTCGGAGGCGAACCGGCTGGGCCTGAAGCTGGCGATCCACAACTGCGCGGGCTGGAGCGAATCCGGCGGCCCCTGGGTAACGCCCGATCAGTCGATGCAGAGGGTCGTCTGGTCGGAGACTCACGTCCGGGGTGGATCGCGCTTCTCGGGCGCCCTGGAACAGCCGGCGACCGTCCGGGGAACCTACCACGATATCGCGGTGCTCGCCTTTCCGGCTCTGGAGGGCGAAACCGAAAGCGCCTCCGGCTCGAAGCGAATCGATGACATCCGCGCAAAATCGGGTCTCGCCGCGAACCCGCGACTGACGTTCAGCACGGGCGAATGGCCGGCAGATATGACGATCGCGAGAGACCGGATCGTCGACCTGACCTCGCGACTTCAGCCCGGCGGGCGACTGGATTGGGACGCACCTGCCGGCTCCTGGACGATCATCCGGTTCGGACACACGAGTACCGGCGCTCAGAACGCCCCCGCTCCGGATTCCGGACGCGGCCTGGAGTGCGACAAGATGAGCCGCGCCGCCGTGGAAGCCCATTTCCGCGGGATGATGCAGAAGGTGATTTCGGACGCCGGCCCGCTCGCGGGCAAGAGCCTGAAGTATGTGCTTGCAGACAGTTGGGAGGCCGGGACGCAGAACTGGACACCTGCATTCCGGGACGAGTTCCGCAAGCGCATGGGCTACGATCTAACCCTCTGGCTTCCCATCCTGACAGGGCGCGTCGTCGGCAGTCTCGACCAGAGCGAGCGCGTGCTCTGGGACTTCCGGCGAGTCATTGCCGATCTCATCGCCGTGAACCACTATTCGGTTCTCCGCGAGCTGTGCGCGAAGAGCGGAATGCAGCTCACGGCAGAGGCGCCCGGAATCGGAATGCCCACCATCGCTGACGAACTGCAGTGCAAGGGCAGAACCGACATGCCGATGGGCGAGTTCTGGCTGGACGGCCACAATGACAGCAAAGAGGCGGCCACCAGCGCGCACATCTACGGAAAGCGCCGCGCCTCCGCCGAGGCGTTCACCGCGGTCACCCGCGACGCTAAGTGGATGAAGGCGCCCTACGACCACAAGGCGATCGGCGATCTGAACTTCTGCCGTGGGATAAACCTGTTCGTCTTTCACCGGTACGCGATGCAGCCCTGGCTCGATCGCGCGCCGGGAATGACCATGGGCCCCTGGGGCACGAACTTCGAGCGCACAAACACCTGGTGGGAGCAGGCGAAGGCGTGGATGCAGTACCTCTCACGGTGCCAGGCTCTGCTGCAGGATGGTCGCTTCGTTGCCGACGCGTGCTACTACTATGGCGAAGGAGCGCCCAATACGATCGTCGTGGAGCGGCAGGCGCTCACTCCCGCACTGCCCGCCGGCTACGATTTCGACGTCTGCGACACCGAAACGCTCCTGACTCGAATGAGGGTCGCGGGCGGCCGCATCGTGCTTCCGGATGGCATGAGTTATCGCGTGCTTGTCCTCCCGAACTCTGACCGCATGACTCCCCATGTGCTCGCCAAGATCCGGGACATGGCAGCAGCCGGGGCGACAGTCGTTGGACCCCGCCCACAGCGCTCGCAAAGCCTGAAGGAATATCCCGCCTGCGACGACGAAGTGAAGCGGCTCGCCAACGAGGTATGGGGAGCCGATGGCGGAGCGCCGTCCGGGGAACACCGGCTGGGAGCCGGCCGTGTGGTCTGGGGCATGACGATGGAACAGGTTTTCGCGGAGCTCGGCACGCCGCCGGATGTCGAGGCCCCGGCTGATGCACGAATCACGTGGATCCATCGCCGCGCCGGCGATTCCGACCTCTACTTCGTCTCGAATCAAGACGCATTCGCGACAACATCCACCGTAGTCTTCCGAGTCGGCAACCGGCAGCCTGAGCAGTGGGAGCCGGACACGGGAAGGATCGTGTCGCTCGCACAGTATAAGGTGATGGATGGAAGGGTCACCGTACCCCTTCATTTTGACCCGTCCGGTTCCACCTTCGTCGTATTTCGGCGGCCAGTCGGCGAGGTCGATCCTATCGTGTCGCTCCAGCGGAACGGACAGGACATCTCCACCGCGCAGATTATCACGAACGCGGACACGCTCGTCATCGAGCGCGCCATCTATGGCGTCGATCCCGATCGACCCGAGCGGAGTGTCGACGTGACGCGCCAACTGGCCGGAGCGGTGCACAACGGCCGGCTCCGCATCGAAGCCGACAACTCACTGGCAGGGGACCCAGCGCCCGATATCGTCAAGCGTCTGAAGGTGGTCTACACGCTCAACGGCGAGCACGGCGAGACTACGGTAGACGAAAACGAAACGGTCGAGCTGCCCGCGCGCGCTCAGCTGCGCTCTCAGGCGACACCCGACTTGCCGTCGATCGAAGCGACCATTCGCCTCAACGCCCCCACGCTGCGGGTTGCCGAGGCGGGCGCATATACGGTGCGGACGGCATCCGGCCACACGCTCACCGTGAAGGTGGATGGGCTTCCCTCTCCGCGGACGGTGTCCGGGCCATGGCAAGTCCAGTTTCCGCCCCGGTGGGGCGCGCCGGACCGCGTTACGCTGGAAACGCTTACCTCCTGGTCGGTGAATCCCGATGAGGGCGTGCGCCACTTCAGCGGAACGGCCACCTACAACAAGGTGATCGACATCCCCGCCGATCGACTTGCGTCGGGTCGCGCACTGTGGCTCGACCTCGGGACCGTCAAAGAGGTGGCAGAGGTCACAGTGAACGGAAAGGATGTCGGCATCCTCTGGAAGCCGCCGTTCAGGGCAGACATCACGCGAGTCGCACATGCGGGAGGTAATCAGATAGAGATTCGGATCACGAATCTGTGGCCCAATCGGCTGATAGGCGATTCCGCGCTGCCAGTTGAAAAGCGCCTGACCTTCACGACGTTTCAGCCTTTCAAACCGACCGATCGTCTTCTGGAATCCGGTCTTCTTGGCCCGGTAACGCTTCTGACGACACAGATCGTGGCGCCAAAGTAGTCAGCCGGGCGTACTCATCCGGCGTACCGACATCCAGTCGCCCGCGTGGCGATGGGCCGGCCGCCACGTGCTTCGGATACTTGCTGAGGAGAGCTGCGGCTAGTGGCCAAACGCGTGATTGATCCTCTCCAGGCCTCGGCCGAGCACGGCAACGGCGATTCCATCCAGGTCCTGGACCGTTCCCTGCAGGTGGATCGTGTTTTGCACGTGCGTTGCCTCCTGGCCGGGCGAAAGGGCGAGCGCGGGAGAAGAGGTCTCCAGCTCGAAAAACTGCCCCAGCTGACGGGCGCCCGGATTCGGTGGACCGTCGTTGTAAGCGTTC
>JBBQVV010000238.1:0-10648 GCA_038211235.1 Chthonomonadales bacterium
AGCGTATACCTCGGATATCCCGCGTTGTCACTCTGATGCAGACAATTCGTTGCGCCGATCGCATTGACCCGCCCTTGGCAACCATCGACTACACGCAAACGTACTGTTATTGACGCTTAATCCCCAGTGCGATACCCCACGTTGAAGGAGATTTACCCATGGAGACACGTTACAAATACGTGCTCGTCGGCGGCATGGCGGCTGTGTTCGCCGCGCAGAGCATTCGCGAGCTGGACAAGGAAGGCAACATAATTCTGATCGGAGACGAGCACCATCCGCCGTATGATCGCCCGCCGCTCTCCAAACAGATGCTAGCAAAGGACGATTACTCGCCTGACGACGCATACAGCAAATTCGACGACTTCTATCCGAAGAATCAGGTCGAGCTCCGCCGTGCAGTCCGAGTAACCGGTGTAGACAGGAAGGGAAGGTCCGTCACGACGGACGACGGCCACACCTATCAATACGAGAAGCTGCTGCTCGCTACGGGCGCTCGCGCGCGCAAACTAGATCTGCCGGGCGCCTCAAGAACGGGCGTCTTTCTGCTTCGCACCATCGATGACTCCATCGCGATCCGGCAAGCACTTCAGGCCAGCCGCCGAATTGCGGTCATTGGGTCGGGCTATCTCGGAATGGAAGTAGCCGCGGATGCTTTGGGTCGCGGCCTGGATGTGACGATCATCGAATCCGGCAGCCACCCATGGTCGAAGTTTGCCAGCGAGCCGTTGGGTCGCTTCGTACAGCAGTTCTACGAATCGAAGGGTGCCCGATTCCTGTTCGGCACGGAGCTTTCGGCCTTCGAGGGCGAAGGCGAATCCGGCCCTGTTCGACAGGTCCGAACCAAAGACGGCCAGCAGATTCCTGTCGATTTCGTTCTTGTAGCTGTCGGTGCGCAGTTGAATACGGAGCTGGCCCAGGCAGCCGGGATCGACGTTGTTCCTGATGACGGAGTTGCCGTCGACGAGTACCTGCAGACTTCCGACTCCAATGTTTGGGCTGCAGGCGATATCGCATGCTTCCAGGACGAGGCGCTTGGAAAGCGCTGGCACGTTGAACATCATCTGAATGCGAAGTGGCAGGGCCAGGCGGTCGGCAAGATCATGGCCGGCGATAACACACCCTACGACCGAGTTCCGTACTTCTTCTCGGACTTTCTGGATCTGCACATGATTCTTCGCGGCGATTCTCAGGGCGGCAAGAGCCGAGTAGTCGCGGGCGACCTTTCCGGCGGGGAGTTCACTGAACTCTATACGGATGACAACGGAAGAATCGTGATGGGTGTCTCCATCAGCCACGATGAACCAAAGCTCGATCCGATTTCCGATACCCTGGAGCGATTGATTCGCGCGAAGGTGAACATCGCCGGTCGCGAAACCCAGATTGCATCGCCGGGCTTTGACATCAATTCGTTGAACTAGGCCCTGACGGCGAAATGCCGATGCAATTCGTTGGCCTGGTTGTACCGCAGGGGCGAGAAATAGTTCGGCCCCCTGCGGTGCATATCGTCAAGCGATCGCTCCGTCACCGGCGACGCGGTTCAGCCGTTATCCCGAAGCATAGCCTGCGCGTCCACCACGCCTGCCGTCAATCGGGGCGGTTTGTTCCCGGCAGTATCTGCGCCGTAGCGAACGATCGGCGAGCGTCAAGAATCCGAACCTTCGTGCGCTGCCCGACGATCTTTGCGCCGTCGTCCAGGTCCACCAGGTATCCGTCGGACCATCCGATGCATTTTCCTGGCTCTTTCAAAAGAGAGCGGGCCACCCTGCATTCCACCACCTGAGCTCGACGATATGCCTGTCGCGTTTTCTCCATCTCGACGATGTCGCCGGAGTCGATGCTGAACTTCTCCACGTGGGCATCGGAGTCGGCACGAACGTAAAGAGCGCGCTGCAGCTGCCGTTCCATTTCGGCGATCGTCGCTCCTTCCGGACCAATAAGAAGCTCGGCGACCTCAGGATGGCAAGTTATAAGGAGCGCCTCCTTGCGAGCGTTCTTGGGATCGTTGACCTGTTTCCTGAGATCGCGCTCGACGACCAGACTGACGCTCTCCGAAGATGCGAGATGACCTCTGCCCTTACAATATGGACAGTCGTCGGTCATGAACCCTGTCAGCGTTTCTCCCGTGCGCTTCCGCGTCATCTCCACGAGACCTAACGGACTGATGTTCGAGATCTTCGTCCGCGAGCGATCCTTCTTCAGGGCGAGCTCGAGCGCCTTCACGACCGCTTGCTTATCGCGCGGGTTGTTCATGTCGATGAAATCGATTACGATGATTCCACCGATATCGCGCAGCCGAAGCTGCCGCGCTATTTCGCCCGCGGCGTCGAGATTGGTCTTGAATATCGTCTCGTTAAGGCTATTGCCGCCCGTATATTTGCCCGTGTTGACGTCAATCGCTGTCAGAGCCTCCGCTTCATCGATTACAAGGGACCCTCCCGATTTCAAGAAGACCTTGCGGCGCATCAGCCGGTAGAGCTCGGCCTCCAACCCATACTCCTCGAAGATGGGCTTGATCCCGTCATACAGGTGAATACGTCCCTTGAGCTTCGGAGACAGCCGATCCAACAGCTCATTGGCCTTTTCATACTCCGCGGGATCATCGACCACCAGCTTCTGGACGTCCGAACCGAACACGTCACGGATCGTCTTGTATAGAAGAGTCAGATCTTGCTGAACCAGTGCGGGAGCCTTCACGGTCCGGCTGGTCTCCAGTACCTGACGCCAGGTCTGCAGCAGGAACTCCATATCACCCCGTAGCTCCTGTTCCGTCTGCTCCTCGGCCTCGGTTCGGATGATCAATCCGAAACCGGGAACACGTAGTTTGTCTCCGATCTTTTTCAGGCGATCACGCTCTTTTGGATCTTCGATCTTACGCGAGACGCCGAGGTTATCGGCTTCGGGCATAAGCACAAGATAGCGCCCTGGCAGTGAGATACGGGTGGAGACGCGAGCTCCCTTCGTGCTCCGCGGTCCCTTAATGACCTGAACGAGTCGCTCCTCTCCAACCTTCAGTACGTCTCGGATTCGCTGATTACGCAGCACCGATCGCCGATAGCCGGGGCGGGCACGGCGACCCGCTGTCGACACCGAATCCCCTTCTCCTGCCGCGGCGCCTTCGTCATCATCCTCCTCCTCCTCATCGTCGGGCTCGACGTCCGACGACAATTCGGATCCTCCGACGGAATCGCCGGAATGCGCGATGTCGAGGTCGTCGCGCAAGGATAGATCGTCCGCGTCACCTTCCGCCCCGTCGGTTTCGACGACAGATATTTCGGATCCGGCGCCGCCCCCATCCGCGGGCATGGACGGCACGGGAGCCTCTCCTGCTTGCCCGCGAGTTTCGCGGGCATACCTGGCGCGACTGTTTCCCTTGCGGGCGGCGTCGCCTTCAGTCGAGGGTGCGTCGTCACCGCTCGGAAGCACGTCGCCGACGTAGAGAAAGGCGTTACGCTCGATACCGATATCGACAAATGCCGCATCCATTCCGCCAAGCACATTGGCGACTCGGCACTTGTAAAGGCTGCCGACTACGCGCTCGGCGCGCTCGATGTGAAGTTCGACAAGCTTGTTTTCCTCGATCACGGCGATGCGTGTCTCACGATCGCCGACGTTTACAATAATCTCTTTCGACATAACGAGTCACCTCCTTTCCAACAGCGCATTGTGTGATGCGCCACTAAAGTGATCTCTCCTGGTCATTTGTCCCCTTCAACTCGACTTGTGTAGTTGCACGCGGTGCGCGCGGCGCAGCGTAAGACCCGGCACGGCCGGCTCGAGCGCGGCAACGACCTCGGCAGGCTTTGCGTTGCCCTGCTCCCCAACAGCAACCTGCATATGCAAAGTAATTCGATCCTGCGTCGGGCGCTCTGCGCCGGGTGACAGGCAGTACAGAAATGGCCGGATATCCACGGTCTTGGTCCGACCCTCCCGTTCTCGCGTCACGGGAATCTCAGCTCTCGACAACAGGCTGTCGATTGCCGCCACAATGTCTGCGTCCCTTATACCGACCGGGCACGCGCAAACCACTTCGTAGTCCGCTCGATCGAACGCGTTGAGAAAGTCACGCGAGCGCAGGTCGGGAATCTCCTCGCACCGGGCAATTCTGATCGCAGGCGGGAGCGCGGCATTCAGGCGCTCCTCGACATCGATCGGAGCCATGGAGTCCGTGAGCTCGAGAATTGCCGGTTCCGCGGCGCCGGTGACGCCGGTGCTGAGGGCAGAGGCAAAGGAGATTCGTTCGCGCGGATTAAAACCGGAGGAGAAGGCGATGGGTAACTCCGCGCGGCGTATCGCGCGTTCAAACGTACGAAGAATGTCCAGGTGACCGAGCCAGCGAACCGTCTCCGTCTTCTGGAAGGTAAATGCGTATTTCGGCATTTAGAGGAGCAAGCTAGTCTACTTCGAATGCCAATGCACGAACACCAGGGGCGGCAAAGTGCTGGAGACGGGTCCACGAAACAGTAGAACGGCGACATGCGATTGCCACCGTTCTACAGATAGGCGGGCGATTAACCCTTCTTCTTAGAGGCGGCGTCCTTCTTCAGGGCAGCGGCAACCTTCGCGTCTTTGTCCTTGGCGGAGAGCTTGGCGAACTCTTCCGGACAGCCGCCGCAGCAGAAGTGCACATTGTAGGTGCCCTTCGCGTTCTTGTAGCTCACACCCTTGGAGCTATGATCCTTAACGGAGGCCATCTGGATTGGGCAGGTCCAAACGTCAGTTGCCTTCTTAGTGGGCGCGGCGATCGCGGCCACGCTGGCAACGAGTGCAACGGCTGAGAAAAGTGCGGTGATCTTGTTCATTTTCGGAATGTCTCCTTCTCGAAATGCGAATCGGGCGCGCCAGGCTCTTCTCGCTGCGTCAGGAGCCCTCAGAGGCGCCCGGAATTACCTGGCGGTATTATTGGCTCCAGGCATGCGTTCGAAGCGGCAAAACCGTCGGGGCGCGGCATCAAGGGATACTTGTGTAACATCGAACCCCAATCCAGGGGAACAATACGGTTCGTGTACATTGTACCGTATATCCTCCGAATCGGCAACCGTCCTCTATACGCGACTTGTCGGCCCGAGCTTAGTCTGCTATACTAAACTCTTGCTGGCGCGGATCTTTCCGGGCCACCGCGAGACGCGACGACCCACAGTATGCATCGGATTGCCTGCTTAGTAGTACCGGCACGTTCCCGTCGTAAGTTCCAAAGTACGCGCAGCTGGGCGCAATTCGTGGAGTTATTTGAGGATCCATTCCATGCTCGAAGTGCTGACGATAGGTGACCTGGTAGAGTCGGCACCCGCCGAATCCGCTCAAGCTGTGAGGCCGCTCTCTTACCATATCTCGACGTGGGGCTGCCAGATGAACGAAGAGGACTCAGAGCAGATGAGCCTCTATCTGGAGCAGATGGGTTACCAGCCCGCGAGCAGCGCGGAGACCGCGGATGTGGTCCTGTTGAATACCTGCTCAGTACGCGCGAAGCCGGAAGAGAAGGTGTGGAGCGAGCTGGGACGCTTGAAAGACCTGAAGCGCAGTAGGCCAGGAATGATAGTCGGCGTCTGTGGCTGCATGGCGCAGGTGGAGAGCGAGGAGATCCGCAGGCGTGCGCCGCACGTCGACATGATCGTTGGAACAGGCAATATCGCGGCGATGCCGGACCTGATACGGTCGATCCGGGCGAACGGGCGAGACCTCCGCGAGGCATTGGAGCTGCAGCCTAAATTCAAGCGGCCGAGCGTGGCTGCTCTGACGGCCCTTGAGCTTCCGCCCCGCAAGGGCGCGATAGTCACGGACATTCCTCAGCGCAAGAGCGAGCGCGCGCCTAAACTCAAGGCTCACGTTCCAATCATGTATGGCTGTGATAAGTTCTGCACCTTCTGCATCGTGCCATACACTCGGGGCCGTGAGCGCAGCCGCCCGACGATGGAAATCCTGAATGAGATCGAGATTCTGGCGCGACGCGGCACTCGCGAGGTAACCCTGCTCGGCCAGACAGTCAACTCGTACGGTAAAAATATGGCGGAAGGGCGCGTACCGTTTTGCGATCTCCTGGAGAGCATCGACGCGATTCAGGGACTCGCTCGCATCCGATTTACATCCCCCTATCCTCGTGACTTTACGGACGCCCTTATCGACCGCATCGGAACGCTTGAGAAGGTCTGCGAGCACGTTCACCTTCCGTTGCAGGTGGCGGACGATGACCTGCTCTCGGAGATGCACCGCGGCTACACGGTCTCTGAGTTTCAGACGATCTTGGACAAGCTCCGCGAGCGAGTGCCAGGCATTGCGATCACGACCGACATCATGCTCGGTTACCCTGGCGAGACCGATCGGCAGTTCAGAAACACCATGCGCTTCGTCGAGGCAACAAGGTTCGACTCCGCGTTCATGTTCGCCTACAGCCCGCGCCCGAACACGAAGGCGGCTCTGCGGGAAGACCAGCTGCCTCAATCTGTCAAGATCGAGCGACTGAGCGAGCTTATCTCGATCCAGAACGGGATAACAGTGGAGATCAACCGGTCTCACGTCGGCGAGATATTCGACGTCCTGGTGGAGGGACCAAGCCAGAAGGATGCAAGCCGGCTAACCGGCTACACTCGAACGTTGAAGGCGGTCAACTTCACGCTGCCCTTCGAAGGACCGCGTGCGCCAGATTCCCTGATTGGTAAGACCGTGCCGGTCTGCGCCGTCGAGGCGCACCTGACGGGATTCACGGGCGAGTACGCTGGGTGACGGCAGGAGCGGTTCTCAGTCCGAGCACGAGATCTACCAATGTCAACTCCCTTAGGCGACAGGCGCATGGCTGGGGTCGCGTCATTGGGCGGCGACACGTCGCCTCACAGAAAGCGGCGACATGTCGCCGCACTGCAAAGCGTCGCACACCGATCGAGTTCTTGAGAAGTTAGATACCGAGCGCTTCAAAAGTGTGCGTGAGATGTTTGAGGTGATACTGGATATCGAATGCGTGCTCGATATCTGCGCAGGAGAGGCGCTCTTTGACCGTCGGGTCGGATTCGATGGCCTCACGGAAGTCCTGTCCGGCCCACGCCTTCGCGGCGTTCCTCTGAGCCACGGTATAAGCCTCCTCGCGTGACAGCCCCGTGCCAATCAATGCCAGCATGATCTGCTCCGAGCACACGAGTCCGCCCATCATCTCAAGGTTGCGCTTCATGTTTTCCGGATAGACGATCAGCGTGTCCAGGATGTCGTCAAACTTGGTGAGCATCCAGTCGACGAGCATCGCGCTATCGGGAAGCACGATGCGCTCGACGCTGCTGCTAGAGAGGTCTCGCTCGTGCCAGGTCGCCATGCTCTCCAGCATCGGCACCAGATTGCCGCGCACGACGCGAGCCAGGCCGGAGACCGTCTCCGAATTCCAGGGATTGCGCTTATGCGGCATCGCGGACGAGCCCTTCTGCCCCTCCGCGAAGTACTCCTGGACCTCGCGAATCTCTGTGCGCGCCAGATTGCGGATCTCCGTTGCGAATCTCTCCAGGGACGCGGCAAGGATGGCGAGCGCGGCCATAAACTGAGTATGCCGATCACGAGCAATAATCTGTGTTGATATTGGGGCGACGTCTAGTCCGAGGCCGGCGCAGACGTAGTTTTCGACTTCAGGGCTTATGTTGGCATGCGTTCCGACGGCTCCAGAAATCTTGCCGACGCTCACTGCACGCTTCGCCTGCTCCAGGCGCTCGACATTGTGATTCATCTCGTCGAGCCAGGTTGCCAGTTTGAATCCAAATGTAATTGGCTCGGCATGGATACCATGAGTCCTGCCGATCATGACGGTGTGTTTGTGCTCCACGGCGCGGCGCCGGATCGTCCCGATCAGCCTCTCGCAGCTTGCGAGTACGATTGCCGCCGAGTCTCTCAGCAGCATCGAGAGCGCCGTATCGACTACATCGTAGGAGGTAACGCCGAAGTGGACATACCGCCCCTCTTCACCC
The DNA here is from genome assembly GCA_038211235.1 of Chthonomonadales bacterium. Lineage (GTDB taxonomy): Bacteria > Armatimonadota > Chthonomonadetes > Chthonomonadales > Chthonomonadaceae > DATGJU01. Next base: position 7,935 of record JBBQVV010000238.1, read on the forward strand.
AGATTCTCCGCGACGTTCCTGACAAACGCCATCACGTCGTGGCGCGTCTCCTTCTCCAGTTCGGCGATTCGTGCCAGGTCGAAGCGCGCGCCGGCCCGGATCGCTGCCGTTGTGCCCCGCGGTATCTTCCCGAAGTGCTCCAGCCCGTCACACACCGCGATCTCGACGTCTAGCCACCTCTGAGTCTTGCTCTCAGGGCTCCAGAGATCTCGCATCGCCTTTGTGGTATATCGGTCGATCATCGCGACCCTTTCAGAAGAACTCTATCCACAGATTACGCAGATTTCACAGATTAAGACGCAAACGCTGAAGAACCAAGAACAACCACGCGAGGACAGAGACGCATACAGCACGGGTTGAATGCCTGATCGTCGCAGTGCATAATCCCGTCACTGGTGCTGCTTGCATGCATCTGTGTTCATCTGTGACATCTGTGGATTCCCTCAGTGCTTTCGCAGGACACGGCCTGCGAGCGTTCCATTCGGCCGTTCGCGTTCGAGTGCCAATCGGCCGTTCACGAGCACTGCCTGTACGCCCACAGCGTATCGGTGGGGATCGTCGAACGTGGCACTGTCGGCGATCGTCGTCGGGTCGTAGATCGTGACGTCGGCACGGAAGCCCGCGACCAGCCTGCCGCGATCCTCGATGCCCAGCCGTGCGGCAGGTAACCCGGTCATCTTATGCACGGCATCGGCCTCGCTCAGGATGGCCAGATCCCGTACATAGTGACCGAGGACGCGCGGAAACGTGCCGTATGCGCGCGGATGGACTCTGTCTGCTCCGCCGGAACCTTCTGGATGAGTTCCCACACCGTCCGAGCCGATGGAGGTCCATGGAAATCGCATCACTTCCGCGATGTCGTCAGCGCCCATCGCAAAGTTGGCGGCGCTGACATAGCCCTCCACGCCCGCGAGGAGATCTAGAACGTAGTCGACTGGACCGCAATTCGCCTCAACTGCAAGCTCAGCTATCGATCTCCCCTGAATCTCAGGCCTTCCGCGGCAGACGCCGATCTGGATGTTGTACCAGGGGGATTCATCCGACACCTCCCGCCAGTCCGGATGCTGGACGAGAATGTCAGTCGCGATGCGCGCTCGCATCTGGGGATCGGCCAGCCTTGCGGCCGTCTGCTCCACGGCGCCCGCAAGCGCCCAACGCGGAAGCACCTGAATCGAGAGGGCGGTCATGAACGCCGCATACGGATACTGGTCGGTCTGGACGTCCAGGCCACGCTTTCGGGCCGCGTCGACCATCCCGAGCGTAGTGCGGACTTTTCCCCAGTTCGCGCGGCCCTCAGCTTTGTGATGCGACAGCTGAAGCGGAACGCCCGAGCGCTCAGACACATTGAGCGCTTCCTGCACGGCCTCGACGAGGGTGTCGCCTTCGTTGCGGAGATGGGTCGCGTAGATGCCCCCGCTTTCCCGCACAACCCGGCACAACTCGGTCAGCTCCTCCTCGCCTGCATAGGCGGACGGCGGATACTCGAGCCCGGACGAGAGCCCCCAGCAGCCGGCTTTGAGCGCGGCGCGCAGCTCCCGCTTCATTCCGTCCAGCTCTTGATCCGTAGCGGCTCGATCCTCGATTCCCATGATGCGCTTACGCAGAGTACCGTGACCTGAGAGGGGAACGATGTTCGTGGCGGCGCCATTCAATTCGATAAGCCGAAGAAACTCGTCGTAGGAGTTCCATCGGATGCGCGCGCCGTGAGGCGCTAGCCAGCGCTTTTCGAATTCGAATGCTTTGCCGGCGCTCGTATGGCCCATCGCGAGCCCGCAGTTGCCGACGACCTGCGTCGTAACGCCCATCGCAATGGCGCTGCCCTGTCCGGGATCGTAGGTTATGGAGATATCGGAGTGGGTGTGGATATCGATGAAGCCAGGGACGACGCGGAGTCCCGATGCATCGACACTGATGGGTGCGACCGCTTGTGAAAGGTCGCCTATCTCGGCGATTCTGTCGCCGACGATGCCGACGTCGGCGGGGTGCGGCTCCGCGCCGGTTCCATCGATTACGGAACCTCCGCGCACGATACAGTCAAACTGGCGCTCGGCAGTCACCGGCGTTCCCATCTAGCCCCGGCCGTTTTCGAGGGCGCTATAAAGCTCCATCCCGGTTCATACACGAAGTGCGATCGCGGGCTGGACCACCCGGAGAAACCGCGGAAGCTACGCATTGATCGTGAGTTAGGATTACCGCATTATAGCCCGCGCAGTTTCGGCGCGTCAACCCTGCGTTAGCGGTCCGGCGCCCCGTGTGTTGCTAGTTCGCGACGCTTGCCACGGGCCGATTCTCGAACTCGCCCAGAGATGTCAACTGTTTCTCGATCTTGGACGCTGGACCGACTAGTACCACCGTGAGTCCGCCCGGATCGAAGAACCGCTTCGCAGCACGATTTACCTGAGGAAGCGTCACAGCGCGCAGTCGCGCCAGATAGGTTTCCATGTAGTTGTCGGCCAGCCCGTAGAAGGCGGCGCTGGCCAAGTCGCCGGCGAGCGCTTCCGGCGTCTCGAGGTGCACAGCGTACTGACCGGCCAGATATGCCTTCACTTTCCGGAGCTCGGGTACCGTGATCCCGGTTTGCACGGCCTTCGCAAGTACGCTCCTCACGGAGTCCAGGAGCGCGCGTGTCGACTCGATCTTAGTAAACGTGGACACTTCGAACAGTCCGCCGGCCTTCTCGGTGACAAACGAGCTGCCGATGCCGTATGTCAGGG
>JBBQVV010000239.1:0-10591 GCA_038211235.1 Chthonomonadales bacterium
AAAACCGGTAGTCGATCAACACAAACTGACGACTGTATTGTATTTTAACGCAATACAGGACACGATGGTATCAAGGGTCCTTGCCAAATCGCAGACATTTGCAAGAACCTCTATTGTATAGAGCGCACGGTGAGTTTCCCACACTGAACCGCTCCGGGAGATCGTGGCGTTTTCGAGTCTGACGAGCGGTAAACGAGTAACCGAGGATTTGGCATGGCGATAGGTTCGTCTTGATCATTCGGAGTACGCTGCCGTGCCGATTGCCACTTCGTTCATCGACTACGAATCTCTGTACTGGCATTTTCGCTTTCACGGGTCCGATTTTGGCGCCTTAGATTAGATCGATTTTCTAAACCCGTGCCGGACATCCCTAAACGCGGATTTAAGTGATCATCCCGCAATTCAGGAGTGTGAGCGGGCAACGCAAGCCGAGGTCATCCGCTTCAACGCGCATACCGATTATTTCGCGATTATGGATACGTCTGGAGTCATCTTGACTTTCTTTAAGCCTATGCCTCAGCACCTTGCGCCTCCAGGTTACAGGGGCCGAACGCACAATTTCGCGACAAATCAGGATTACTTCGAGGAGAACTGCAGACGATGAACTACACATGTCCAGTTTGCGGATTCGATAGCCTACGCCGACCACCCAAGAACTATTCCATCTGTCCCTGTTGCAGTACCGAATTCGGAACCAGTGATTTCAGTTGGACTCATGACGAGTTGCGTCAGCAGTGGATAGCATCCGGCGCGCCGTGGAGCGACAAGTTTCTTCCAAAGCCATCGCCATGGACCGCTATTGAGCAACTTCGGAATATCGGTTACTTCGTAACGGATGCCGAGAAGCGCGTCATTACTCCTGCGCAGAAGAACAGCGTAGGCTGGTTGGGACAACAGAATTACAGAATTGGGAGGCAAGCACCGTTTGGCGATAGTCAATTCGCTGAATTTGCACACGAGTAACGAGGAAACATATGCCACGACTGCTCGTTTATGCAATGTGCCAGAAAGCGATTATTGACCGCGACGAAACGCTGTCGTTGATCTCGCTCTTCAACGGGATTGAGTTATTACCCGAGGCCGGTCAACTGGAACCAAGCTCAACTACCGCATTCAACTGGTCGATGGTGAGCTGTTGGTTACGAACTTCGGAGGATGATGGAAAGACATTCGAGCAGCGTCTCCAGGTAGTCTTTCCGGACGGATCCGCACGCGGTGAATCGATATTGACATTCAAAATGAGCAGCAGAATCCATCAGAATACCGTCACCGCCACTGAGTTTCCGGTTGGACAATCCGGAGAGTATCAGATGCGGATCTCTCTCAGGGAAGTGGCGGAAGGTAGGGATTTCGAAATCGTCAGCGATTACCCATTCGAGGTAACGCATCCCTCCTAAAGAGTTCTTGAGTCGGCGGAACATCGCACACAGACCGGAATTGTGCCTTCCAACCGCGTCGACCCTGACCGAGAACTGCTCCTTACAGGCGCCGCACCAATCGTGTATCCGCTAGATACCGGCGGCACTCACGGGCGGCGAGCAATCATAGTCCATCCCATCATCTATTCAATCCAAGGTCAGACTCTTGGCGTGATTGTCCGAGCTCGGATATGTCACATTATCAGAGCAGTTCAGCGCCGCTCTCGCCATCATGACGCCGGTGCTCGGACCCAACCACCGAGACGTAGCAGCGGCGAACGAGGAGTATCGGAAACTGTATCGTTCCTCGTGATCGCCGGCCGGTTGATTTGCGCCGGGACTCAGGGTCATTCAGTTCTCAGAACATTGCCGCCTTGCGATGCCAAGACGAGGAAACGGCTTTTTGTCCGTGAGGACATCGTGGTTTGTCAGGTTTACCCGTATGGGACGCGAATTTATTCGCCCGGGCACAGCCGTCGGACGACTGAATGACCCTAATCGCGGCTCCGGCCGGAAGGACAGAAACGCTTGACTAACGAAGAGAAAGGTGTTGTGCAAGACGATCTTCCTGCCGCCGAGCGCTTCCCGCGCTCGGCGCGCTATAACCCGGACTGGATCATAGCAAACACCAGTGGTGGCGCGAATGCGCTCTGGATCACCGAGTGGCTGTCGGAGGCGGTGGATCTGCGCCCTGGAATGCGGGTGCTCGATCTCGGCGCGGGCCGCGCCTCCTCGTCGATCTTCCTGCACCGCGAGTTCGGCGTCCAGGTCTGGTCGACGGACCTGTGGATCAGCGCCTCCGAGAACATGCTCCGGATCCGTGACTCAGGCGCGGAGGACGGCGTCTATCCCATTCACGCGGACGCTCGGTCCCTGCCGTTCGCCTCGGACTTCTTCGACGCCATCGTCAGCATCGATTCCTACTACTACTATGGAACCGACGACCTGTACCTCAACTACATCGCACAATTCGTCAAGCCCGGCGGGCCCATCGCAATCGCCGGCGCCGGCCTGGTCCGAGAGTTTGATGGACCCGTTCCGGATCACCTCAAGGAGTTCTGGACCCCCGATCTCTGGAGCCTGCACTCCGCGGAATGGGTGAGGCGCCACTGGGAGCGCACCGGTATCGTCAACATTCAGCACGCCGACACGATGCCCGGCGGCTGGAAGGTCTGGCTGGACTGGCACCTGGCGAACTATCCCGACAACAAGGCGGAGATCGATGCGCTTCAGGCGGACCGCGGAGAGTACATAGGCTACGTTCGCGTAGTGGGTACTCGGAACGGCGACACCAGGCTCGAGCCTTACTGTTGGCCCGATATCCTGCGCAGCGCTCCGCTGTCGTACGAACCGGTTCCTCCTGTGCTCCGAGACATGACGTAAACCGAGCTTAACGAGATAATATGTCGATGGAATAGCGCGTCCACACTGCCCACTCCGTCCACACGATCCCAGAATTTGAATTCGATGCCGTACCAAAAACTGCCGGAAGAAGCTGCACAGGCGATCTACAGCGCCATCCTGGACGACGGCGTGGTGCCTTCCTTCGTGCGCGCGACGTTTCGCGGCGCGCAACGTGGCGCATCGATCCCATGGGAGAAGGTCGTCCTGCGTCCGGTGAAGATCAAAGCGCAGCCGTACGTTCAGTTCGCCTACTACGACGACCGAAAGTGCATCACGAAGAACTATCGCGGGGTGGACGTTCAAGCGACCCTGCGTGAGCTCCTGGAGTTGCCGCTCAGGGCAGTTCACGTCACGTCCACGGCGGGAGAGCTCCAGGTCACGCTACCGGAAAACGGTCCCGTGAGGGTGCTTCGGACGAAGGCACGCAAAGTCGATGAGGAGATTGAACTCTCACACGATCGTCAGAAGAAGGCGCCGCTTCCCGAAGGCAAGCAGGATCCCTACCTGCAGGCGATCGGGTTCATGACTCAGGATGGCCAGATCCGGGCGGACAAACAGAGAAAGTTCAAGCAGACCAATGAGTTCCTGAAACTCATCCAGCAGACGGGCGAGCTGGAGAGACTCACCGGCCGTCCCGTGCAGATCGTGGACTTCGGCTGCGGCAATGCCTATTTGACGTTTGCCGTTTACCACTATCTCAATCATGTCCTCAAGGTCCCGGCGTGGCTTGTCGGGGTAGATGTGCAGGGCGAGCTGTTGGTCAAGCACGCGCTGACGGTGAAGTCGCTCGGCTGGACCGATATCACGTTCGACGAGAGCAGGATCGCCGATTATATTCCCTCCGCACCGCCCGACATCACGCTGGCGCTCCATGCCTGCGACACGGCGACGGACGAGGCGATCGCCCAGGGAATTCGGTACGGAAGCCGGCTGATCGTCAGTGTTCCATGCTGCCACCATCAAATGCAGGTCCAGTTGGACGGGGCATCGATACCGGAGACATTCCGTTCGATTTCACGGCACGGAATCCTCATGGAACGGTGGGGCGACATACTGACGGATGCTTTTCGCGCGCTCATCCTGCGAATCATGGGCTACCAGACGGACGTGATCCAGTTCGTCTCGATCGAGCACACTCCCAGGAACATCATGATTCGCTCCGTCAGATCAGACTCAGCGGCGCCTCCGCACCTGATTCGCGAGTACGAGGCGATGAAAGCGTACTGGCAGGTGACGCCGTACTTGGAATCTCTCCTCGGCGACACTCTGAAAGAACGGCTAACGACGTGCGTCGAGACGAAGCCATGCTCGGACTGAAACAGACGGAATCTGATCAGACTAACGCTACGGTACACCAAGACATCGCCGACTCAGACACCGGGACCGTATTACTGCCCGAAAGCTCGAACGAGGAATTGCTGCGGGAACTGGAGGGGCTGACAGGGGCGCACAAGAAAACGCGAACTCGGAACATTGCGTTCAGTGGCGTCGCAGGAGCACTTAATGGGGTTGGAGTAATATGCGCAATGATCGACCTGCTTGGAAGGGCGAGGTTGTCTCCGGAGCAGCCGAATTGGACACTCTTCTGGATCCAATTGGCCGGAATCTATGCGCTGCTGGTCCTGACCGGCCTATGGCTGAACCGAACCAATCGAATTTCATATAAGCGTATTGCGGCTCGAATCAATCAAATTGTTCCCGCACTGGCGCAACGCAGTGAGGTGCGAACGCTGCAGCTTTTGATCACGCTCGCTGACATTCGCTTCCGTGGCGCCTATCTGTGGCAAGATAGTCGATTGGCTCTGGTTCAGGCTTTCGAAAAGCTCTGTAAGTGTATTACGTCGGATCAGTTTCTGGCTTTTTCGCGTAAGCAGATGTCAGATATCATCGAGATGATAATGTTTCCGGATGACGGAATGCGCACCGCTTTTGCCGACATGGCGATCCGTTGTGGTGATCATCGAACGCTGGAGATCCTAAAGAACCTGCAAATCAAGTGCGGCCTTGGATTTTCCGTGCCGACGAGCGGGCTGAATCGGTGGCTTCTCGTAACCAAGAAACTCAAAAAGCAAGGCTTGCCTATTCCGAAGGACGATAGCGCCTCAGCCGTCGAGCGCGCCATCGCCGGACTTACCCCACAGCAAGAGGAGGCACATCGTACAGCTCAACTGCTGCGGCCGTCTGCAAAGGACCAGAGCCGGCCATCCGCCGAGTTGGTTCGCGCCGCCGGCTCCAATGCTACTTCGCAACCAGACGAACTTGTTCGGCCGGCCCGCGCGGTCGAACCGGATGAATTGCCGATCGATCGTTGAATGACGGCTCGTTCCCCGTCATATTGACACACGTTAGGCTGGGTTAGCTGCCGACTGCATCTTCGTCCTGGTCCTCAAAGTCGGGGATGTCCTCCGGCTGAACGATCACCACGCGTCCGTCCTGCCACCCTGCGACCGGATTGCCGGCGCGTTTGTGCTCGCGCACCGCCTCGCGCACTGCTCTGGCAATGGCGGCGGTAACGAACGCGTCGTCACTAAGTCGACGTATCAGCTCTTCACGGGCCTCGGGGTCCACCACTAGTTCCTGGGTACTCATTGTACTGACTCCCTCAACATACATGTCCACGTCGCGGCGTCAAATACATGACGGATCTCGTTTCGTTCTCCGGCAGCAACTAATTGGCTCTTCCCTATCACCGAGTTGTCGTATACTCGCCATTCGTCCGCCAACGGCATGTAAAGGGAAAAAAAGCTATTCAATCCTGAGTTGTAGCGACGTCGGATCGTATCCTCCGGAATGTCGTGGCCACCCTGACGAACGCGCTCGGCGACTCTTGCGACAGCAAGATCAGAGCTCGACAACCAGAAGTATACGAGGTGAAACCGGTAGGAATTGCGGCGAGGTCATGGTATTGATTGTAGCATGGCACAGTGAGGCGGCCGCGGAAGTCGCTACTCTGTTTCGGCCGGGGGTGGTGTGGAGGCGATCGGTTTGGAGAGGGACAGAGTCATGCGTGCTGCACGGTCCGGTGGCACGATCGCTAGAATCTGGCCTACCTTCTTCTCGTCCATCTTGCGCAGAAGGGCGATCACCTCGGGGTCCGGCAGTTTGGAGAAAATCTTATTGGCGGTATCGGCGGGCATCTGCTCGTAGACGGTCGCCATTCGCGCAATGGATTTCGGGTCGACCGCGGCACGCTGTTCGGCCGCCTTCGCGGCGGCAGTCTTGGCCTGTACCTTTTGAACGTTCTCCCAGTCGGACCGCTCTTTGTCGAAGGCGGTCTTCTGTGCGAGCAGCACCTTGCGCTGGCTATCGAGCGGGTCCGTTACCAAGGCTCGCGCCGGCGTTACCTGAACGGCCGGAAGCTTCGATGAATCCAGGCCGATGAGCCGGACTACCTGCCGGGCAAGCCGGTTCTTCGCGGCCAGTTTCCGCACGGGAATCACGCCGACCTTCGCCAGCCCGTACAGGCCACCGAGGATGAGGAACAGCGGAAAGACAGCGAACAAGAACAGCTTTATCAGTTTCGACATCCGTGTTCGCCTCCTCTAATACGCGCCCTTGGCCCGCTGTACCATCTCCGTGATCCTGTGGACGTAGTCCTTCGTCTCGGGGTAGTTAGGCACGCCTCCTGCCCGGTGGACTGCGGCGGACCCGGCGTTGTAGGCGGCGAGAGCGGTCGGAAGGTCGTTGTTGAACTCGCGCATCAGATTTGAGAGATGACGGGTGCCGGCTGCGATATTCTGTTCAGGGTCAAACGGGTCCGTCACGCCGTACATTCGGCCGGTCTCCGGCATAAGCTGCATCAGTCCCTGCGCGCCCGCCGCGGAGACGTCTCGCGGATTCCCGCTCGACTCCTGTTGGACCACGGCGCGCACGACGTCGGGGTCCAGGCCGTTGGCGCCGGAATGCTTCGCAATCAGGCTCTCTATCTGTGAGGTGAATGGGCCGGCATGCGGCCCGAATGGCATGAACTGGACCTGCCCATTCGCCTTCGCGAGCATCACAGGAAAAGGTGCGACCGCTCCCGGCGACTGCGGGCCGCGATTGTTGATCCCTTCCGGCGCCGGCGCGGAGCGCGAGATTCCAAGTCGCGCCTCGATATCATGAATGCGGATGATCGCCGCCTCAAAGCTGCTTCCCATCAGTTTGCCTTTCCTGATTCCGACGTTGAGAAGTCTGGATCCGGCCGGCTGCGAGCCGCCGTTTCGGCGCGCCGAATGCTGTTCTCGGATTGCTCCCGAGCGAACCGCATCGATGCGACTTCATCGATCCCGAGCTGCGTGAGCTTTTGCATCTCAATCTGGTGTCTGGCAAAGTCCTTATCGCGCAGCCGGGTTACCGCCTCTCGCGCCTGCCTCGCCGCAACCAGTGCGGCGCACATCTCCTCCGCGATCAGGCGGGCCACCTCGACACGCTCCTCCTGTTGCGCCATCTGGGCCTGAAGCGTCGACAGGTACTGCTCGCGCGACTGGATCGCCGGGGCATCGAGCCGCATGCCGCCCCCGGCGACAGGGCGCCCCGCGGCGGCCTCTCGATGCTGCGCCGCCAACGAATCGAGCTTCCGCGCCGCCTCAACGTGGCGGCTCTGCGCTACCGCGAAGGCGTGTTCACGCAGGTTCTCCAGCGCCAAGCGGTGTCTTAGCAGCGTCTCGAGTCGAAACGAAAAGCGCTTCATCGGCCTCGTCCGTGTGCACGGAACCTATTGTGCAGTTGCCAGGTTCGCCCTCAGCCCAGCCCCCATACGGGGGAGCAACCGTGCACGCCTATGCACTCAATGTCGTAGGCTTTTGCACTAGCCCGTGAACTGGGTCAGCATCTGTCGGATCGTGTCCGAATATTGCGACGGTGCGTCGGAGCGCTGGCGCAGGAAATCGTTGACCGCGTCGATCTTCGTCCTTGCTCGATCGATCCGAGGATTGCTGCCGGCGACGTAGGCTCCGATATTGATCAGGTCCTCTGCGTCGCGATAGGTCGCGAGAACCTCGCGTATCATTTCCGCGGACGCCCGCTGCTCGTCGCAGGATATCTGCGGCATCACGCGGCTGATGCTCTGCAGGATGTCTATGGCGGGATAGTGGCCGCGATGCGCCAGGCTCCGAGACAGCACGACGTGTCCGTCCAGGATGCCGCGAACCGCGTCTGCCACCGGTTCGTTCATATCGTCGCCCTCGACGAGCACCGTATAGAGGCCGGTAATGCTGCCCTTACCGGCGCTGCCGGTGCCGGCACGCTCCAGGAGGCGGGGCAGGATGGCGAAGACGCTGGGAGTGTAGCCACGTGTTGCCGGCGGCTCTCCGATCGCCAGGCCGACTTCGCGCTGGGCGAGCGCCAACCGCGTGATCGAGTCCATCATCAGCATCACGTCGGCGCCTTGGTCTCGGAAATACTCCGCGATCGCCGTCGCGATGAATGCGGCTCGGATCCGCACCAACGCCGGTTGGTCGGAGGTGGCTACGACCACGACGGAGCGCTGAACGCCCTCCGGACCAAGGCTCTCCTCGACGAAATCGCGTACCTCGCGGCCGCGCTCGCCGACGAGTGCGATGACATTGACGTCGGCGCTCGTATTGCGCGCGATCATTCCCATGAGCGTGCTCTTCCCCACGCCGGATCCCGAAAAGATTCCGAGACGCTGTCCTTTGCCGAGTGTCAGGCAGCCGTCGAGCGCCTTCACGCCCGTCTGCAGCGGCTCTCGGACACGTGGTCGCGTTACGGCGTTCGGCGGTGGAGCGTGCAGCGGATAGGTGCGAAGAAGGTCCAGCGGCGGTCCGCCATCCATCGGATTGCCCATGCCGTCGAGCATGCGACCCAGCAGCGCATCTCCGACCATCACCTGTTGGGTCTGGCGAGTGGCCATCACGTCACTTCCCGGTTTGATGCCCTCCATGACTCCGAGCGGCATTAGCAGGACGCGGTTGTCGCGGAATCCAACGACCTCCGCTTTTATTGGCGGCCTTTCGGCATCGTAGTGGTTCGCTCGATCGTAGTAGATGTCGCAGATCTCGCCCAGCATGGCGTTCGGTCCAATGGACTCGATTACCAGGCCGATGACCTGCGCGACTTTCCCATTCTGCAGCACGGGATCGAACCGGGCTACCCTCTGCCGATAGTTCTCAAAGACCGGCACCGGCGGGGCGAACTTCGGCAGAGTATGAAGTGGTCCTGCATCTATTGTTCTTTCCAAATCCAATTCCCCCTCACCCCAGCCCCCGTGTGGGTTCAAGCACTCTCCCTCTGGGAGAGGTCATGCCGCCAGGAGCTTGCGGACCTCGTCCAACTGGGTCTCGATCCGCGCGTCGATCGTTCCCGCATTCGTCTCCAAGATGCAGCCGCCCAAACCGACGCGCCGGTCTTCAACGATCTCGACGCTGCGGATCGTATCCACCAGCCCGTATAGCTCTTCGCGGTGTGCCCGCACCGACTGCAGATCGTCCGCGTGGACACGTATCCGCAGGGCCGTCGAGTCGGCCACACGCCGCAGCGTGTTCTTTACGATCTCGATTGCCGGCTGGCGGTTGATATCGACCTCCATCTTGATCACCTTGCGCGCGATCTCGAAGACGAGACCGATGATCTCCGGCTCCATGGCGAGCCATGCGCTCCGGCTGGTCTCTTCGATCGACACCATGAATGCGGCAAGATCGGCCAGGTTGGTCTTTCGGTCGTCGTCGGCGCGTTGCGTCAGATGTCTCGTCGCCTCGATCTCACCGGCCGCGTATCCCGCGGCATAGCCCTCCGCATAGCCCTGCTCGCGGCTCTCCGCCAGTATCGCGAGCGCTGTCTCCTTCGCCTCCGCAATAATGCGCCGCGCCTCCGCGGCGGCATCGGCTCGCCGCAGGACAACGTCGGCCGGCTCGGGTTCGCCCGCCCGTTTCCGTTCTCGCTCCCTGTCGGCCAGTACGTCGACGGAGGCGAATATCGGCCTGCGCACGCCCTCGGCATCGTCCTCGCCAAGAGCCTCCACGGATTGATTCGGGGTTGGAGCGGTATCGGGCACGATGATCTGAAACCAGGAGACCGGTACGGCGGGGCCGGGCTTCCGCGATGGAAGCCGCGGAGCCATGAGGGGACGGAAATCAGACAATGACTTCGTCCCCGCCGCCTCGCGCAACCACGATCTCGCCGGCCTCTTCCAGTCTTCGGATGATCCCGACGATGCGCTGCTGCGCCTCCTCGACGTTGCGCAGCCGCACCGGACCCATGAACTCCATGTCCTCTTTGAGCATCGTCGATGCGCGTTCGCTCATGTTCCTGTAGATGCGGTTCTGGACCTCTTCGCCAACGCCCTTGAGCGCAAGGGCCAGCTCCTTGCTGTCGACCTCGCGCAATACTTTCTGGATCGAGCCGTCGTCCAGCATCGTGATGTCCTCGAAGACGAACATCAGCTTCTTGACTTCGTCGGCAAGGTCGGGGCTCGTCTCGGTCAGGCTCTCGAGGATCGTCTTCTCCGTCGTTCGATCGACCCAGTTTAGTACCTCGACCAGACTCTTGACGCCGCCCACTGCCGTGAATCCCTGTGAAATGACCGAGCTGGACAGCTTGCGCTCGAGGACACGCTCGATCTCGCGGATCACCTCGGGAGGTGTCCGATCCATGATCGCGATACGTCGTGCAACCTCGGCACGGAGCTCCTGCGGCAGTCCGGAGAGGACTGCCGCGGACTGGTTCGGGTTCAGGTGAGCGAGTATCAGTGCAATCGTCTGTGGGTGTTCGTCCTGGATGAACGAGAGCAGCTGGCTCGGGTCGGTCTTCTTGACGAAGTCGAACGGCAG
>JBBQVV010000240.1:0-10559 GCA_038211235.1 Chthonomonadales bacterium
GGTCATCCAGTATAAAGCCTTGGAACTTGACCTCACGAAGGCGCCGAATCACTTCGGCCACATCTCCGTTTCCCTCGTCCACGAAGCACTCCTTGAAATCCTCCACGCAGCCCTGGACGTCCCTAAGGTGGATATAGAACAGCCGACCGCGCGTTCCGAACCAGGTTATCGCGTCGAGGATTCCCTTTCCGCCGCGCATCTCTGACCAGCAGCCGTGGCAGAAGTCGAGGCCATGCATTGGGCTGGGGTGTCGTTCGATCGCGCGCCGAAATCCCTCAAAGTCGGAAAAGATCCGCGCGACGCCGCCGAGTGCAGGCACCGGTGGATCGTCCGGGTGGAGCGCCATTCGGACGCCCGCCTCCTCGCACACCGGCAGTATCCGATCCATGTACCAGTCGTAGTTAGCCCACATCTCAACCTCGGTATAGACGCGCCCATGGGTTAGGGGCGCTGCCCCCACCATGTCGTAACGAAACTCATTGGAGATCGCGCCGCCTCGAGCAACTGTCTTGTACGAAGTCCGCCAAACACCATTTGGCATCCAATGATAACCCAGGATCGGAATCCCCGCCCTTCCCAAGTTGCGAACCGTGTCGATCATATTGTCGAGCTGGCGTTCGCGGCCGGGCTGCCCAGTCATAATGAGATTGTAAAACTGGACCGGGACATTCTCCAGCGCGATCAGGCGCAGCCCATGCTCCTCCGCACGGCTTCGCAGAGCCAGCAGATCGACGAACTCCCAGCGCGCTTCACCCGGAAGCTTCGGCGTATTCAACTGGATGTCTTCAACGCCGACCTGTCGTGCAAACGCCAGGTACTCGTCGGAAAGGTCATCGCTCTGGCCAACGGCGACCCTCATGGGAAGTGTGGTCAGGTCGATGAGGGGAGGGTTCACCGTCAAAGTATGGTCTCCGAACCGGAAAATCGCCTTCCGTGAGATCACGGCAGATGAACGACGGGGAGCGCTAATTCAATTTCGCGGCGGTGCGGCTCGAGCCAGGGCGGCAAGACGAGCCGCTCACCCAGCGCGCCATGATCCTCGTCGGTCGTGAAACCAGGACCGTCCGTCGCGAGCTCAAAGAGGACGCCTCCAGGCTCCTGGAAATAGACGGATTTGAACCAGAATCGATCGATCACGTCCGTGGGCGTGAGACCGGCAGCCGCCACTCGCCGGCGTACACTTAGCTCCGATGCGTCGTCCTCAACTCGCCAGGCGACGTGATGCATCGTTCCCACGCCCCACTCACCGCGCGGCGCTTCTGGAGTCTCGCGGAACTCCACGAATCTGCCTGAGCCTCCGTCACCAATCTGAAAGGCGTGCCATGCTCCCTCAGTTTCCTGTTCGACGAAGTTCAGCGTTTGCGTCAGGAAGTTCGCCGACGGACCGAGGCTAAGGACGTCCAGGCGAAGTGAGTGGAGCCCTCGGACCTGCCGGCGCGCAGGGACGGCGCTTCGCGCCCAGGGGGTGAACTCATGGCGTTCGTCGGCCTCAACGAGTGCAAGAGGCAGCCCATGTGGATCCTGGATCACGAGCGCCCTGGCGCCGCGACGGACTTCCGGCGCTCCGAGCTCGACTCCAAAATGCGCTAACCTCTCGGCCCAAAAGTCGAGGCTGGTACGAGGCACGGCCAGTGAGATTTCCGACGCCTTCCCTATACCCACTTGCCCTGGACCCATGCCGGGCCATGGAAAAAACGTCAGATCCGTGCCGGGATGGCCATCTGCGTCCGCGAAGAAGAGGTGATAAGTTCCCGTGCTGTCCTGGTTAACAGAGCGCTTGACGAGCCGCATTCCGAGCACGCCAATGTAGAAATCGAGGTTTTCCTGAGGATCCCCGGCAATCGCCGTGATGTGATGTATTCCGAGAACGGTGTCGTTCATTTCTGTCGCCTCACGCTAACGATTCGGCGTCGGCACGTAATATCCCTCTCCTCGACGAGTCCCGAGAGTCATGAACAGGCCCCGGCTCGTCTTCACGGAAATGAGCCGGGGCTAGCCACTATCTTGGATCGTGGTTCAGAGCTCGCGCCGGGTTTGTCGCCAGGCGCTCAGCTGTTCATTGGACCGCGGGCAGAAGGCTACCGAAGAGACCGTCCGCCTCGTCGTTGATTCCAGCACTGAAATAGAGAGTGTCGAGATCTCCGCCGGCCTTTCCGTTTCCAAATGTGAGCGCCCATAGGCCGTCGATCGTAATCAGATCACCGGTTTCCCCAAGCATGAAGCCGAGGAAATTACCGGTGACTGGGTCGAAGGCCGTAATCCACCCGCTGCCGAAGTTACCCACGAGAAGAGCATTGCTGAACACGCCAAAATTGGACGGCGCCTGGGCGACACCCCACGGCGCATTAAGCCAGGGTCCCCATTCGAGACGTTGGATCAGGGTTCCATCCGTGGAGAACATATCCACGAATCCAAGTCCAGGGCCGTCAATTTCGTCATGCCGCGCCCGATCGTGCTTCGCAAATGTTACGACAATGTTGCCGCCAATACTCTGAACATTGAAGGGAGAGTAGTCGCCTCTGATGGTTGGATCGCGAAAGGCGCTCGCTCCCAGATTGACCAGGCGGAATCTCCTGTCAAAGACTTCGACCCTGCCGCTGTTGAAGTTCGCGGCATAGAGGTAGTTTGCGCCATTGAGGCTTGCGAGCGCGAGACCCTTGTAGACGGCGTGGTTGCGTGAGCGGTTGACTCGAATTCTCGTGTGCGTTAAATCGACGCCGGGATTCCAGCCGGAGATCGTTCCATCCTCGGTGCAAGCGATAAACAATGCCGGCTTGCCTGGCTCAAGCTGAAAGTCCGGGGTGCCGTTGAAGACCTGGCCCGTTGGCGTACCACTATCCGGCGTGCCATCGGCAGCGGGCACGCCGACCACGAGCGATTGAATCGCTCCGGCGCCGTTGTACAATGTCAGGCGCCCCGAGCCGTTGTCAGAAACCCAGAACGGGCTCCCTGGGCTCATCGCGATACCCCAGGGGTTCACAAGGTTTGGGTCTGTGACCGCCGCCAAGCCTGCAATGTCCGATACCAGGTTTGTCTGCGTGTAGCCTTGCGCGGAACTGTTGCCTGCAAGCGCCGGCATCAAGGCTGCCGTGATCAGGGCTGCGAGGCCGTACGGCCCGAACCTCATTCGTGTGAGCAATCGGATCATGTTTCTCCTCCAGGCAGGTAGTGTCCGGCCGTGCCATTAGGGCCGGTGATTATTCCTGTATACCGATCTGCCCGTGAAATGTCACTCTCAGATTTGCCGGTGTTCGATGAATAACGTTATCGCAGTTGCATCGCTCTCGCCTGGCAGGACTCGTGACTGCGACGCCGAATACTACAACGCAAAGCGGCAGCTCCCAGGCCTCCCCAGGAGGGCGACGTCACTGAAGATAACGAATGTCCGAACGATCCCGCTCATTGGAAAGACTCCCGACGGAGGATGGGCTCAGGGCTTCGACCCCAATGAGAACTTACATACGCTGCTGGAAGTTCACACGGACAGCGGACTTATCGGCCACGGCAGCTGCTATACGAGCCAGGCGCTGGTAGACGCATCGATCAAGCTCTTATCGCCGCACCTCCTCGGAGAGTGCGCTTTGGAGCCGGAGCGCGTATCCGAGAAGCTCCTGCAGATGACCTTCTGGCAGGGGCGCGGCGGAGCGGTCACACATGCGATTAGCGGTATCGATATTGCGATGTGGGACATTCTCGGCCAGGCGACCGGACAGCCGATAGGCCGTCTGTTGGGAGGATGTTATCGAGATAGGATCAAACCCTACGGCTCGCTACTATTCGATAAACCGGACGCCCTGCGGCGATCGCTCGAACTGGCGGTTTCACGAGGATTCAGGGCCCTCAAGATCGGGTGGGGCGAATTTGGACGAGTCAGCAACAGCTATGACGAGCTGCTCGTCAGCACGGCTAGGGACACTGTCGGTGAAGACGTGGAGATCATGGTGGACGCCGGCGGATCCGAGCAGTTCTGGCCACATGGATATAAATGGGCGGTAGAGACCGCGCGGATGTTGGCAAAATACGCCGTCACCTGGTTCGAGGAGGCTCTTCCGCCCGACGACATCGAGGGCTACAAGAAACTGCGCGAGCACGCGCCCCTTCCGATATCGACGGGCGAGGTGCTGACGCGCAGGCAGTCGTTCACGGCGTGGATCGAACAGGGCGCCGTTGATATCATCCAGCCCGACACGACGAAGTGCGGTGGTCTGTCGGAAGCGCGGCGGATTGCATGGCACGCGTACGACCATAACGTACTACTCGTTTCACATGGATGGAATACGGCGATCGGATTGGCCGCGGACCTGCATCTCGCCGCGGCGATGCCGACCGCGCGATATGTTGAGTACATCACGCCTGCACCCTATATTGATGATCTGGTCGCGAAACCGTTCACGTTAGATAGCGAAGGCATGCTGACGATACCGAGCGGACCCGGCCTTGGAATCGAGCTGGACCCAGAGGGTCTAGAACGACTCTCCCGACGAATCGGCTCCAGCTGACGCATGAATGGAGGGACAGGCTTTGGACTCAATCGATAAGTTTAACTACGATGAGCTTACCTGGCCGGAGATCAACGAAGCGATCTCGGAGAAGAAGGTCGTACTGCTGCCGGTCGGCAGTACGGAACAACACGGCCACCACCTTCCGCTCGACGTCGACAACTTCCTGGCTCGCAACATATGCATTACCGCAGGGCGACTTGCTCCGCGCGAGATACTTGTAATGCCCACCATTCCTTACGGTTATAACGAGCACGCGCTGGACTTTCCGGGGACGATACACATCACCTATGAGCACTTTATCGAGTACTGCCTCGATGTCTGTAAGAGCGTTGCGTATGCGGGGTTCGACCGGATCATCATCGTGGACGGCCACGGCTCAAACGAGCACCTCTGCGAGTTCATCGCGAGGCGGGCAACGCTGGAGACCGATGCCGTCGTAGCATCGGTGATGTGGACCAACCTCGCGGTCGAGGCCTTTGAAAGGGTGCGTGAATCGGGATACGGCGGCGCGGCCCATGCCTGTGAACTGGAGACTTCAGCGTACTTGCATCTGGATGCGGGCCGCGTGCAGATGGATCTCGCACAGGATCATTTCGGGGGCGCCGCAGGTCAAGAGGGCTCGAAATTCCTGCATGTCGATCTGACCCGCGGCTGGGGACCCGTAAAGGTGGTCCGATGGACGAGCAGCGCCACACCGACCGGCGTATCAGGAGCTCCAACGCTGGCAACAGCGGAGAAGGGGGCAGCCATAGTGAACGGCGCAGGCGGGAATCTACTCGCCTTCGTCCGGGAGTTCCGAAAGATGCCCAAAGGCGAGCGAGTCGACCATCGGGTCGTCAAGCCTGATCTGCCAACTCTGCCGAATCTGGACTGATGAGAGAGGTGAAGTAATGCCTGTACTGACGCCGGAAGACCATGAGTTCTTCAAGACGAACGGATATGTCAAGATTTCTAACATCGTCCCGAAGGAGAACACCGAGGCCGTTGTCGACGGGCTGTTCGAGTTCCTCGGTATGGATCCGAACAATCCAGACGATTGGTACCGGGATCCGTTGCGCCCGAATGGCATGGTGGAGATGTACCAACATCCCGCGCTTTGGAACAACCGGCAGCACCCGCGTGTTTACGAGGCTTTTAAGGAGATTCTAGGGAACCATCGATTGTGGGTCTCCTTCGACCGCGCGTGTCTAAAGCCTCCACAGCACCCGGCGCATCCGGAATACGATAATAAGGGCTTCATCCATTGGGATGCTGATACTTCGAAGCTGCCACTGCCTCTCGCCGTCCAGGGAGTGCTCTACCTTGCGGATACGGAGGTGAATCAGGGTGGTTTCCAGTGCGTGCCAGCGCTTTATCGTAACTTCGACGCCTGGTTAGCGACTCAGCCGCCCGATCGGAATCCACATGTTCCGGATCTGAACGGGTATCAGGTTGAGCCGATCCCGGGCAAGGCCGGTGATTTCGTAATCTGGAACCGTCTGCTCGCTCATGGCAACGGCCACAACGTGTCAAAGCGGGCCCGGTTTGCGCAGTACATCACCATGTATGATGCGGATCCGGTGGATACGACCGAGGATTGGGGAGGCGGCCGCGCGGACCGTATCCGGCAGTGGGAGGAGCGCAGAGCGCCGACCGCCAAATGGACCCCCGGCGACCCGCGTGAGTGGGAGAACAGGTACGGCAAGACGGCGGAGTTGACGCCTCTTGGGCGCAAGCTGCTTGGGGCTGATCCCTGGGACTGAGCCGTCGGACCGCCGTTTGCAAGTATCTCGCTCACGACGGTCTTACCGGAAGGTCCAATTCGTATGTCGCTGCCGTCCTGAAATGTAGAATAGAGCGGTCGCTCAGGCGTTGGCGGTCGCGCTGGCCGCAGCCTGTCGGCGCTTGACAGCGGCGTGCCACTCCAGGTCCTCGTCGCAGAGGAATCCGTCGTGGAGAGTGGCTCGCCGGGTGTAGGGCACGTAGTTTCCGATGTGCCACTGGCAAGCTCGATAGAATGCGACGTCTCCGGCGAAGAGCGCCACGGGTACCGCATGGGGCATGCGGCGAGTGTATTCAAGGCAGATGGTTTCACGCTGAGCGGGGCTCATGTCGGCGCTCAGGGTTGGACCGGGAGGTGGAACGGTTGGGAAGGCCGCCTGCTCCTCCGGCGTATCAAGCCTGTCGTGGCTGCCCGGAACGACCCAGAGCGAGTGGTCGTCGTATAGCGCACCATTGAGCTGGTTGAACATCCTCAGATTCGGCACGGATTTAAAGAACGCCTCGACATCCACATGCGGCGCGTTGTAGCCCCAGTCACGATGCCAGTGCGTACACCAGGCATCCTCCTTCGGCTCCAGTAATACTCCCATGATTTCCGTCGGACGATGATCCGGTCCGAGGATGCCTTCCACGGTAGCGCGCAATCCCGGTAGATCCAGGAAATTCCGGAACGGACGAGCATCAATCTCCTCATATGCGTAGACGGGCTGCAGCCTCTGTGCCTGCGGGCCGCTCTTTGCCCGTGCGATGGTACGAGCCTTGTCTGTTTCTCGGCGAAGGTCCGACAGGAGCGTTGGAGGGATGATACCTTTCAGCGTGGTGAACCCATTCAAGACGTACTCGGTGCGAAGTCGATCAGAGTATTGAAACATGGGAGCCTCCCCTCAGTGGACTCGGTGGACTCAGTGGACAGCGTGGGGGCCGTGGACACAGTGGACCTTAAGAGACGCGGTACCTGGAGACCTGGTCCTCATCCAATTCGATGCCGAGGCCGGGAGCATCGGGTACCGTGAGCCACCCGTCGGTGGCGCGAAGCGGCTCCTTGAGGAGGCCGGTGCCCACCAGCCCGGTGGCGAGAGGTGATTCCTCAACGGTATATTCGACTAGCCAGCCGTTGGGGATTGACGCGGCCCAGTGAAGACTTGCTGCCAGCAGAACTCCAGTGCTATATGCATGCGGGACGCACGGGAGATTGCGTTGGCGCGCCATCTGCGCGATGCGGCGTGCCTCCGTGAAGCCGCCCGCGCGACTCACGTCGACCTGAACAACGTCGATATGGCCGCGGTCCATGAGGTCCGCGAATTCCCAGCACGTCGCCGATTGCTCTCCCGCCGCGATTCGCGTCGTCGTTGAGTCCGCGAGACGCGCATAGCCGGAAAGGTCATCGGGTGGCAAAGGCTCCTCGATCCAGGTAAGGTGAAACTCCTCCAGTCGGCGCGCCCGCGCCTCCGCAGTCGCGGCATCCCAACAGTGTCCGATATCGATCATCAGTTCGGCGTCGTCGCCCAGCGCTCGGCGAACGGCTCCCACTAGCGCGACGTCCAAACCTTCGCTCTGACCCAGCCCGCCCCAGCCGAACTTGAAATGCCTGAATCCTTCCTCTCGCAGGCGCGCGGCGCGAGATGCAGCCTCGTCGGGAACGAACGGCATCAGGTCGCTCGAGTATGCCGGCATCCGCTTATGGTAGGCGCCGCCAAGCAGCTGGCAGACAGGCATGCCGGTCGCCTTGCCAAGAAGATCCCAGAGGGCGATATCCGCGCCGCTTAGCGCATGTATCGCCGCGCCGCGCCGACCATAGTAGAGCGTTCCGCGATACATCTTTTCCCAGAGTCGCTCCACGTCGCGCGGGTCCTCACCGATGAGCAGCTGACGCAGGCCGCAGGCAACAGTGTGCGAGTAAGGCGCATCGTAGATTGCCTTTATGACGTGAGGGGACGAGTCGACCTCTCCGAGTCCGACCAAGCCCGAATCCGTAGATATCCTGACGAGGAGCGCATCCTGGGTCCCGTTGCACTCGTGCTCTATCGTCGGAAGACGCAGGTGGATGGTTTCGACTTCCGTTATCTTCATGGTCATGTCTCCAGGGGGTAATCGTGCCTACGAGTCGGTCAGTCGCGTCATGTATGCCGGACCCAAACCAAGCAGTTGTTTGCGGACCGCCGAGTGCGCCCTGGCCTGCAGCGATTCCGACGGTTCATATCCCGGCCAGATTTTCATCCAGTGGTGGCCATAGTTGTAGATTAGAACGCGGCGCGCCCGATCGCTGTCATTCGGCGTCGCGGCATGATAGCAGCGCCCGTTGAAGAGGTAGGCGGTCCCCGCGGGAAAGGCCATCTTGACATGGCACGGTAGGTCCGTTGGAAACTCGACCCGCGGCAATGGGAAGTCCATTGGGAATCTATGGGAGCCCGGCAGAAACAGCGTACACCCTCCGTTTTCGGCGACATCGTCGAGCAGAAAGAAGAGCTTCACCATTATGGTCGATCTCGGGTGATAGACGCCGGGCATTCCTACGTCGTGATGCCACTCTGCATGTCCCTTGCTGTGAGCCGGCGAGATAAAGTAGTCATTGTCGACCATGGAGACATCGCTGCCCAGAATCTCGCGAACTATGGGAAAGGTAACCGGATGCTCCAGGAGGTCGAACAGGCGATCGTCGTACTCTATGGGAGCCTGGACCTGCTGGAGGTTCGCGCCGCGCCCGCCCGGGCGCGACGGATCTGCCCGCCAGGTCTCTTCCGCGGCGTTTGCCGCCCGACGGATCTGGGCGAGGTCCTCCGGGCCAAGCGCATTTGGGATCACAAGATATCCATTGGCCTCGAAGAAGATGCGCTGGGCATCCGTCATTGCGCCCATAGAGTTGGTTCCCCTTCCGGATTGCGACGCCATTCAACGAAGTTCATGTGATATTCGCTGTTGCCGAACCGAGTAGTTCGCGACTCGGCGATCAGCCGAGTGATCCAGCGCCTGCGAGAAGCTGGATGATCGCGGCGCCATAGTTCTCCATCTTTCGTGGACCGATACCGGAGACTTGCGCCATGGCGCTCAGGTCGGAAGGATTCACGCGTGCAAGCTCGCGCAGAGTCGTATCGTGAAAGATCACGAACGGGGGCATGCTTTGCCGTTCAGCCTCGATTCGCCTCCATGCTCGGAGCCGTTCGAATCGATCCTCCTCGTCCTCGGTTGGCGAATAGTATGGCGAAATCCTATCAGAAGTGACGACCGTCCCGGAACGAGTTCGCGGTGCCGCAGATGGCGCGGTCGCGGAATTGGCCAGAAGGATTTCACGTCCGCGGAGGGCATCGACTCCGGAAGGAGTTATGCGGACGACCGGATATTCCGATTCAATGTCGACGTTGAGGAAGCCCGCTGCGGCGAGGCTGTCGAGAAATCGCCGAACGGCCGCCAACGAAAACCCTTCGAGCCTGCCGAATTGGCGGCACCGATCGGATGGGAACGGACTATCGGCAGCTCCTGTGAGTACTTTCGAAAGTTTCGTTCGCCCGACCGGGTAGGGCAGTGACACTATGCACTCGAGTATAACTCGCCCTATGTCGGGCAGCTCTGCCCCGCTCGGGGCGCCCGTGCGACTTGCCGACGAGCCTGCTGCGGTACCAAGACACCGGTCACAGGCGTCGCGACAGGAGTCGAACTCTTGATCGAAATGACGGGCGATCGAAGCGTGCCTGCAGCCTGAGCCCTCCGCGTAGGCAAGCATGTCCGCGAGGCGTAGGTCCTCATGCACTCGACGCGCGGCCAGGAGAGATTCGATATCCGCGCGTGCGGCCGCAGGTGTTGGCAGGATCTCGATCTGAAATGTACGTCCTGTTTCCAGGTGTCGTGCTACCAGCCCGCACTGCTCCAGAACGCTTATGGCGACGCGCAGTTTCGTTCCGTACTTCGAGTCTGCCGCGTCCGCGCCGAATACCGCTGTCTGAACCTCCTCCGGTGAAACGTATCCTATTCCGCTGACGATGCGCTCCTTGAGGGCTCGATAGGTGTCGCGGACATCAGGCAATGTAACCTGCCCATCGCGCATCCACCTATTTAGGTTCGTCTTGTCGCTGGGCGCGACTAGAAGCACACAGCGAGACGGTTTGCCGTCGCGCCCGGCCCGCCCTGACTCCTGCGAATACGCCTCGAGCGATTCGGGCAGTGTGAAGTGGACGACGAATCGGACGTTCGACTTATCCACTCCCATTCCAAACGCGACGGTCGCTACCATCACACGCGTGCCGCCGAGCATGAATTTCTCCTGTGTCGCGCGGCGAGTTTCACGATCGAGGCCCGCGTGAT